>CANQJQ010000008.1 GCA_947624265.1 Candidatus Gastranaerophilales bacterium | reverse complement strand
CAATATCTAAGTTCTTTGCAATTGTATTTATAGGTTTTTGTATACAGTTCTTTATTGTATATCCTTTAATGCTTAAAATATTCAGTAAAGTTCCCATTGGTAATTTCTATACCGCAATAATTGAAGCACTACTTGTTGCATTCGGTACCGCAAGCAGCAGCGCAACATTGCCATTGACTATTGCTTGTTGTGAAAAACGCGGTATATCTCACAAAGTTTGCAGTTTTGTTCTGCCTTTGGGTGCTACCTTAAACATGGACGGTACCGCGTTATTCCAAACAGTTTGTGTAATATTTTTAACTCAAGCATACGGAGTTGCACTTGATCCTATTCAAATTATTCAAATTATGGTTCTTGTAATTATAGCATCTTCTACATGTGCAGGTATTCCGGGTGCAGGATTAATTACTATTGCACTTGTATTAAACGGTTTAGGATTGACTCCTCAACAATTGGTAGAAGGATTTGCCTTCTTATTTGCAATAGACCGTGTTGTTGATATGTTAAGAACTACGGTTAACGTAGCAAGTGATGCGGTTGTTACTGCAGTTATTGCTGATAACGAAAATGAAATTGACTATGATTTGTTAAATAATACGGAACAATACAAAGAGATTATTTAACATTTATCAGATAATATAACATAATAAAAAAGCTCCCAATTGGGAGCTTTTAATTATGAGTTAAATAAACTAATCTACCAAAACTTGTTGTATTTCAACGTTTGGCTTACCTAACACTCTCACTAATTCTAATACGGATGCTTTCATTTGGCATCTTTGTGATGTTCCGTTAAAGAAATCCGTATAAAAACATCCCTCACAAACACAGCCGCGTTTATAGCATTCTAAAGCCGTATTAGTCCATCTTCTAACCGCTATAGAGCGACCCATATCCCTGCTTCTAAGCACTAGAAATTCCTCCTTGAATTTATCCCCAAATTACTATGTAATGTGTAGTTATTAAGCATGTACTTTCCCTAACATCACTAATTATATTATATACGTTTACTTTTTGATTTCAAGAAAAAATATTAAATTATTTGATTATGATACAAAAATTAATAATATAAAACTTTGTATATTATATAAGTTTGTTGATTATTAATATTAAAAACCTATTATCTGAAACTTATTTGAGGAAACTTCTTAATCAACCCTGATTTAATTGAAGAAATTTCTTTTTCAATTATTTCATCAGTAAGCGTAGAAGTTTCATCCTGAAGGGTAATTCTGTATGCCATACTTTTATAACCCTCCTGAACGTGTTCGCCTTCATAAATATCAAACAGATTTGAACCTCTGAAAATTTTAGAATCCGAAGCTTTTTTAATTGCTAAAGATATTTCATCATTAGTAATATTCTTATCAATTGCAAAAGAAATATCTCTTTGAACTTCAGGGAATTGCGCAAGCTGTTTAAATTTTACGGTATTACAGGGTGAAGCTTTAATCAATTTACCTAAATTTAATTCAAATAAATAAATATCTTGATTTATTTTTAAATCGTCTTTAATTATCGGGTAAATTTCACCAAAATATCCTATAGTTTCGGGAGTTTTACCGAGCATAACAACTTTGGCGCTTCTGCCGGGATGAAGCCAAGAGCAATCCGTTGAGGGTGATAATTTAATTCTTCCCGTGATATTCAGTAAATTAAATAAACTATCCATAACCCCTTTTAAAGTATAAAAGTCAACTTTAGCATTATTTTTCCATAAATTTTTATTTGTTTCACCCGTAATAATGCCTGATAATACAAGATTTTCTTCAACACCGCTGTCAATTTTTCCGGCAGGAGCCTTAATAAAATAAGTTTTACCTATTTCATACAACCAAACATTTTTTTGTCCGTTATCAAAGTTTGACTTTAAGGTATTTAAAATGTTTGCAATTATGGTTTGTCTAAGCATTGTATGTTCATCAGACTGCGGGTTCTGCACAAAAACAGCTTCTTCTTTATTATATGAAAGTCCAAATTGATTTAGCAGGGGCTCTCCAATTAAAGACGAAGTCATTGCTTCATTAAACCCGTAACCTAAGAACAGATTATTAATTTTTTTAAGGAGTTTTGCCTCATCTGTTATTTCAGGGGATTGTGTTTTATTTGGCAGGGCAGGGGCAATCTTATCATAGCCGTATATTCTTGCAATTTCTTCAATTAAATCCACTTCCTGCAATACATCATTTATTCTGAAGCTTGGTGTTTTAAATTTTGCAGCCAAGTCATTTTTCCCTGACAATTCAAAACCGAGAGTTTTGAGAATTTCAATACATCTTTCGGCAGGAATTTCAGTTCCCAAAAGCCTTTTTATCTGATTAAATCTTAAAGTTATTTCTTTTGTTTCTATTTTATTTGAACCTGTTTCAACAATACCTTCAACTTTAGCTGAAGCATATTCGGTCAGTAACTGAATTGCCCTCATTAAAGCAGGTTTTGTTGCTTCAATGTCAACTCCTCTTTCAAATCTTGCGCATGCTTCACTTCTGTATCCGATGCTTCTTGAACTTTTTCTATTTGTGTGTGGTGTAAAGTATGCGGATTCAAGTACTATATTTTTAGTATTATCATCAATTTCGGAATTTTCTCCGCCGAAAACGCCTGCTATACATACACCTTGATCTTTTGTTGCAATAAGTACGGTATCATTTGTTAATTTTCTTTCGACACCATCCAAAGTAACAAGTGTTTCTCCCTCTTTTGCTCTTCTTACACAAAGATATCCGTCTAATTTATCTTTGTCAAAAGCATGCAAAGGTTGTCCGTATTCAAGCAAAACGTAATTTGTTATATCAACTACATTGTTTATTGAACGTATACCTGATACTTCAAGTCTTCTTTTCATCCAATCCGGAGAAGGTTTTATTTCGATATTGTTTAACAACCCCGCACAGTAATATAAGCAAGTATCTTTATCCAGAATTTCAACATTAAATTTGTCCGTTTTCAAGTCATTTAATGTGGTTATGGGATTAAGTTTGAGCTTTTTATTAAACAAAGATGCAATCTCTCTGGCTACACCTATTACAGACATTTCATCACCCCTGTTTGGAGTTGGAGCAACATCAATAACCGTATCTTCTTTTATATTAAGTAATTCTTCAAGCTTTGTTCCAAGTTTAATATCACTATATAGTCTGTTTAAAATTAATATTCCGTCTTCATCCTGATATCCTTCCAGTCCAAGTTCATCCTGAGAACAAAGCATTCCCTGTGATTCAATACCTCTTATGACGGCTGGAGTTAATTCATATTCTTCACCCGTTTTTCTTGAAAGAACTTTTGAACCTACGGAGGCATACGGAATAATCTGTCCTTCTTTTATATTTTGAGCGCCGCATACGACTGTTTTAATCGTTCCTCCTAAATCAACATCAACTAAATGCAATTTGTCAGCGTTAGGATGCTGCCTTATTTCTTTTATTTGAGCAGTAATAATATTTGTAAATTTTGCACCTGTTTTTTCAACTTCTTCAACCTCAAGTCCGCTCATTGTCAATTCATGAACAATCTGTTCAACCGTTATATCACTTATATCTACAAATTCACTAAGCCATTCAATTGATACTTTCATTATTTATTCCTTTTTAAAATCATCAACTTTATTTTATTATAAAGACAGGCTAATGTCATCACTACAATTTAAGTTCTTTCGCAATAATCGGTGTTACAAGATTCCAAACTTTTTCATTGGGATGATAATCTTTTTCAAGTATATATTCTTTATCATATAAATTTTTATTAACAACTGCGGGCAGGTTAATTACTATATATCCGTCATTTTCCAGTTTATTAAGAAGAATATCCTCATCTTTCAAAGAATCATAGAGTATAAATACAAATTTTGTATTTTCCCAATGTTTTTGCATCTCTTTTTTACTTTCTGAAAGCTGTTTAAAGTAGAAATCATATCCGTTAGTATAGTCATCCTTTTTAAGGATAATGTTATTTACGTAAAAATGATGAAGTTTTTGAAATGTATAAAGCCTTTTAAACATATTTAAAAATTTGTTAGTATTTTTAATTTGAATAAGCTCGCCGTTTTTTTCTTTATATCTTAAGTAAAAATTTTCTCCAAGAATATCACCAGACATAAATGTCATAACGTATAACCTTCTGAAATGGTCATGCATTGATAAAAATATAACATATTCGGGTTCGGGTATTTGTCTATATAATTCCCTCATTCTTGCTTGATAAAGCATATGAGCGCTGCCCCATGCTGAGTATGCTCTGTTGTATACAGGTCTTTTAGTAAGTTGAGCCAGTTTATATGAAAAAGTTTGCTCTCTGTCCAGCAAAAACCCGTACGCATAAGAGCAGCCAAATATAACAATCGGCTTTTTCTTTTTATATTGTAAACCTTCTGGTGCTCTGCCTTTATTTGGTTCTCCTGTAAAGAAATTGTTTAAATTCCAATCGAAGGTGTACATTCCTTTATGAAATGGGAAAAATCCGTTTTTTAGCACATATTCATCTTTATCCTGTACGAGTCTTTTGTTTTCAAAATACCAAACTCCAACCTCAAGTGATGTAATTATAACTAAAATTACTAATATATTAATAATTAAATATTTTATAAATTTAAAAGATTTCATACTCTCCTTGAAAATATTATCATAAAATTTCTTTAATTTTTTGCAATTTCCATATTGTAGGCTAAAATTAGATTATGAGTAAATTTATTAATCAAAAAGCTATAATATTCATATTCTTTTTTATTTTAACTTTAATTATTTTCTTTATATCACAAAAATATATAGATAATAAAGTTAATGATTTTTTCATAAAGCAGTTTACTGCTATACAAAATAAAAAATCACCATCCGAAGTTGTCTTGGTTGTTGTTGATGATAAATCTGTTGAAAGGATTGCATGGCCATGGCAAAGAAGTCTCTTTTCGGATATTTTTAATTTTCTTGAATATGATTGTAAGGTTAAAGCTGTTGTTTTCCAAAATGTTGTTACAATGTCGGATACTTATAATGTAGAAAGTGATAATACTTTTTATTCTAATTTAAGGTCTCAAAACAGATTAATAAACAGTTTTGTCTTTTTAAGCTCTAACTTAATATATGATGTTTTACCTAAAGAATATACTGATGTATTTAATTCTAAAATAAAAATTGATATAGAAAACAGAAGTAAAGTATATAAAAATGCAACCTATAAAGCAATAATAAAATTACCTAAATTATTTTTAGAAAATGCAAAAAACCTTGCATCAATTGCACTTGTTGAAGATGATGATAAAATATTGCGCAATTATATGCCGGTTGTAATTTTCAAGGATAAAGTTTATCCTTCTGTTGCTTTGAGTGCTTATTCTATGTATAAGGGCAAAAATAAATATTATCTTTATGATAATTATTTGTGCGACAGCGAAGATTGTACGGGCTTGAAACTTCCTGTATTCCCCAAATCAGCTAAAGATTATATAGGAAATGAAGTATTTGTTGTTGCATCTTTATTAAATTGGTATAAACCGACAGAGAATTATTATTCTCATAAGAAATATTCGGCGATTGATATTTTAGAATCATATAATGCAATAAAAAATGGTTTAACTCCCAAAATTAACCCGCAAGATTTAAAGGATAAAATTGTTATTGTAGGTTTAAATGCCGACAAAAATGTTTGGGAGCAGTTATCTCAGACACCTGTTTTGGAAAAGCAGGCAGATATTGATATTCACGCTGTAATGATTGACAATCTTATTTCAAATAAGTTTTTTTCTGTTAATAAATTTGATTATACATTTATTATTACATTTTTGTTTTGTTTCTTTATAATTAAAGGGTTTAAAGGGTTTAAAGAAAATCTTATATATACATCTGCTTTTGCAATTCTTTATTTCGGATATTATGTTTATGAATATTTTCATTATATTTCTATCCCTATTATTGCTCCGATAATTACTATATATTTTACAGCGGTTATGAAATATATATATTCTATAATTACAACGGATAAGAATACGGAAAAGCTCAGAAATATTATGGGGAAATATTTTTCAAAAGATGTAATGAAAAAAATTATTACTGACGCAGATACATTAAGACTTGGCGGGGTAAGAGCAATAGTTACAATCTTGTTTGTTGATATCAGAAATTTTACTCAAATAAGTGAAAATTTATCGCCACAAGAAGTTTCATCCGTATTAAATGAATATTTTTCCACAGTTGAACCTATTGTCGGGAAATATAACGGAATAGTAAATAAATACATCGGAGATGGTCTTTTGGCGGTATTCGGAGAACCGATAAAATCCGATAATCATGCTTATAATGCGGTTAAATGTGCTTCTGAAATTATTTATAACGTTAAAAATCTCAGAGAAAAATTAATTGCGGAAAATAAACCTCGTATAGATATCGGTATCGGTATTAATACAGGAGAAGTATTTGCCGGAAACATAGGAAGCGAAGAAAGGTTAGAATATACAGTTATCGGTGATAATGTTAATCTTGCTTCAAGAATTGAAGCTTTTAATCACATATTAAAAACTCAATTTTTAATAAGTGAATACACCTATGAAAAAGTTAAAGATTGTGTTGAAGTAGTTAAATTATCTCAGGTGAATATTAAAGGTAAATCAAAACCAATTGATATTTATGAAGTTTTAAGAATTAAGTAATGAATGATAATTATTTAAAAAATATAGATATTGATAAAATAAGACGTGCGGTTCAAATAGAAGAAAAGTACGGCTATATTAACATTATGGGAAGAGAGTTTCCTTTCTCGGGATTTATGCTGAAGCAATTGAGTAAACTTTATAAACTCTCGGGTAAAAACCCAAAGTGGCTGCCTGTAATTGAGGCTTTCGAACACTATTCGACTGAAA
Organism: Candidatus Gastranaerophilales bacterium; assembly: GCA_947624265.1. Classification (GTDB taxonomy): domain Bacteria; phylum Cyanobacteriota; class Vampirovibrionia; order Gastranaerophilales; family Gastranaerophilaceae; genus Avigastranaerophilus. The sequence goes on along the minus strand of CANQJQ010000008.1, from coordinate 23,246 downwards.
ATATTTTTCAACGAAAAAAAACAATTTTGCGTTTTGCTGACATATTAAAAAAAGATTTAAAATCAGACTCTGATAAAAGCAATAAAAATGAAAAAATTACTTCAATTTATAATTCTGATGTGATAGAACTAAAAGGAGTCGGCCCTAAGTTCGGATATTTATTAAATAAGCTTGGAATATTTTCCGTTTTTGACTTAATTACATATTATCCTAAAAAATACATTGATTATTCTTCAAGGTGCTTAATAAAAGAGTTACAATTGAATAAAAATGTAACAATATACGGTTATATAAGTGCCGTTAAGATATTTACTACAAAAAAAAATCTTACAATTATTAAAGTTAATATTACTGATGAATCAGGTTCAATTGAACTCAATTTCTTTTATTCAAAAGCAAACAGATATATGATGGAAAGATATAAAGCTCAATTTCCCAAAGGAGCTTACATTACCGTATCTGGGCAAACAAAATATGACAATTATACGGGTAAAATTACCATTGATAAACCACAGTTTCAAATTGTAAGTGAAGCAAATATAGAAAAGGAAAATTTAAATTTAGGCAGAATAGTTCCTGTTTATCCGTTAGTTGAAAATCTGAATATTAAACTTCTCAGAAGGGCTATATATAATGCTCTTATAGAGTATAAAGGGTGTATTAAAAATTTGGTGCCTGATGAACTTATAAAAAAACGTGATTTGCTTGATAGAGAATCAGCCCTGAATTTGATTCATTTTCCGGCAGAGGAAAATTCTCTTGAGAGGGCAAGATACACTTTAATATATGAAGAATTATTTTTACTGCAGTTAAAATTATTAAAAATACGGGAAAATAATTCAAAAGCATATAAAACTAATCGTCTGAAAATAAAAGATGACGGACTGGTAAAAACATTTATAAAACAACTTCCTTTTAAGCTGACAAATGCCCAAAAGAATGCAGTAAATGAGATACTGAATGATATTAATAAAGATACCCCTATGCAAAGACTTTTACAGGGTGATGTCGGGAGCGGTAAAACAATCGTTGCATGTATTATGCTCTTAGCTGCGATAGAAAACGGATATCAAACGGCAATTATGGCTCCTACTGAAATTCTTGCTCAGCAACATTATAATAACTTTGTTAATTGGCTTACTCCTTTAGGAATCAGCGTAGGACTTTTTACTTCATCAAATACAAAGAAGCAGCGGGAAAAGCTTGAAAGAGATTTACGAAACGGACAGATAAATATTGCAATAGGTACTCATGCACTAATTCAGGACAATGTAGAATTTAAAAACCTTGGTGCAATAGTTATTGATGAACAACACAGGTTTGGAGTAAAACAAAGAAACAATTTAAAGACAAAGGCTGAAGTTCCGCAAATGTTGACAATGACCGCAACTCCGATACCGAGAACTCTTGCTTTAAGTGTACATGGTGATTTGGATTTGACTGTAATAGATGAACTTCCTAAGGGCAGAAAACCGATTAAAACAGCATTAATATCCTCGGGAGAAAGAAAAAAAGCGTATAATTTAATTTTACGCGAAGTTGCGCAAGGACGTCAGGCGTATATCGTATTTCCTTTAATTAATGAATCAGAAACTCTTTCTGCAAAAGCAGCTACAAAAGAAGCGGAAAATCTTAAAAACGGTGTATTTTCAAATATTAAAGTAGGTTTATTGCATGGGAAAATGAAACCTGATGAAAAAGATAAAGTAATGAGAGATTTTAAAAATAAATTATATGATGTTCTTGTTTGTACGACTGTTGTAGAAGTAGGAGTTGATGTTCCAAATGCAACCGTTATATTAATTGAAAATGCGGAAAGGTTCGGACTTTCGCAACTTCATCAGTTAAGAGGAAGAGTAGGAAGAAGTTCGCTTCAATCATATTGTGTACTTATATCTTCAACAAAAAATGAAGAAACACTAAATAGGTTGAATGTTTTAGTTAGCACAAATGACGGCTTTATTATTGCCGAAAAAGATTTAGAAATAAGAGGACCGGGGGAATTTTTAGGTGTTAGACAGAGCGGACTTGTCGAGCTCCATCTTGCTGATTTAACAAAAGATTTACCTATACTTGAAATCGCACGCCAAGATGCAAAGGATTATATTAATAACTCAAAATCATTATCTCTACAGTTAAATGAATATCTTAACGCATCTTTAAGTTCATTATTAGATATTAACTCACCTGATTAATTATTTTTTTTCATATACAAATAATGTCCAATCACCTGAATGAGTAATACTGTCAAGCCGAAATTCATCTTTCATTGCATATAACAGATTATTTTTTAATGTTGAAAAAACTAAAAATATAAAGGGGGTATTTTTATATGTATCATCATCAATAATGATATCTTGGATATTTTCATTAGAAAAAAAGCTTACGGTGTTTAGAATTAAAATTCCTATCCTGGTACCTTTTTTTATATTATAAAGATATTTATTGTGTATATTATCAATAATAATTTTATTAGGGAAGTTACCAAAGGTTTCCCTATACATCATTTTCCCCAGTTTTATTGTTTGTAAATAATCATTATTATTAAATACTAAGTAATTAAAATTATATTTATTTACTGATACAAAATTGAAATTATCTGATTTATTCAAATATCTCATAAATTTATCAACATCATAATATGTTAATATTATTGTATCTCCCGCCTTTAACCTTGAATATCTTATAAGAGATACAGGTGCAAAATGTCCCTCGGTTCTTGTTCTTTTAGGCGCGGAATCACTTGAAAAAACTATATAAAAAAGGTTTAGAAATATAAAAATATACGCAAGCATTCTTTTTTTATCCAAGAGCATAAATCCGAAAGAAACAGCTAAAATTAACGCAGGTAATATTTCACAAGAATACTTTGTAATTAAAATCATTTTTCCTGTCAAAGAAATAATAATCAATGATATAAAAAAGCATAAGCAAGATAACAGAATATAATTTAAAACAGAGTTTTTGTTTTTTATTGCTATATATATGTAATATACGGCAATTGCCAAACACAAAACACCGAATACAAAAAATTTCCACTCAAGTGCATAATTTAAAAATGTGTTTGAAGTATTTACTATATTTGTCTGTATGGGAGAAAAATAATCAGTAAAATTAAAAATAATCTTTGCTATAGAAAAGTTTGACCAAAATTGCGATAATGATATTGAAAAAGCAATATTGAACCAAAATGGAATTAACAGTATTAAAATAATTAAACAAGGTGAAAAATATTTTAAAACGGAAAAAATATATTTTAATTTGTCCTTGCAATAATCCTTATAGTTGTTTAAGTATTTAAATAAAAAGATAATATTAAATAATGAATATATAATGCCAAGAGTATGAACGGCACAAATTAAACCGTTAATTAAGAAGAAAAGTATATAATTAATCGCAGATTGATTTTTTGAAATTCTAATGAAAAATAATAATGACATACTGCAAAATAAAAAAAGCAGGCTATATAGTCTGACTTCCTGAGCAAAATATATACAAAATGAATTAATTGCAGTTAGAAATGCACATAATAATCCCAAATTATTGTTTTTAAATTCTTTTCCGACAAAAAACATAACAATTACTGATGCTAATGAAGGAATTACAGAGGAAATTCTAAGCGAATAGTCGGTATCAGGGAAAAATAAAAGCCAAAACTTAATATATAAATAATATAAAGGCGTATGACAATTGCTCATCATTCCCTTAAAGAAATCTAAAATATTACTTTTTGTAGCAATATACCAGCTTACATATTCATCATTCCAGAGTCCTTCAGGCTTATCAATGAACCAAAGCCTTAATAAAATCGAAATAATAAGAATAATAAATAATTTAAATCCGATATTATTTTTCATTGTAAAAGTTTTTCATGTTTATTATAAAATAATTTTAACATATAAAGAAGTTTAAGTATGAAATTAATAATTCAAATACCTTGTTATAATGAAGAAGTGGCATTGCCGGTTACACTGTCTCAACTTCCAAAAAAGGTTGAAGGTATTGATGAGATAGAAATATTAATATCAGATGACGGAAGTACGGATAGAACAGTTGAATTAGCTCAAAAATTCGGAGTAAATTATATTGTAAGTTCTACACATCACAGGGGTTTAGCAAGAACCTTTATGGCCGGTATCCAAAAAGCTCTTGAAGCGGGTGCGGATATAATTGTTAATACTGATGCCGATAATCAATATTGTGCTGACGATATTGAAAAGTTGGTTAAACCCATTTTAGAAGGACACGCTGATATTGTTATAGGTGCAAGACCTATTAAGGACATAAAAGAATTTTCTTTTATAAAAAAAATACTTCAATATTTTGGTTCGAAAGTTATAAGAATGCTGAGTTCAACCAATACGCAAGATGTACCGAGCGGATTTAGAGCCTTCTCAAGAGATGCGGCTTTAGCTTTAAATGTCTTTGATAATTATACATACACTATTGAAACTATTGTTCAATCAAAAACAAAAGGACTACATATTACTTCGGTGCCGATTAGAGTTAATCAAAGTTACAGAAAATCAAGATTAGTAAAAAATATATTTTCATATATACAAAAAAACTCATTTACAATGCTTAGAATGTTTATTATATACAGACCCTTCCGATTTTTTGCATTAATAGGCGGTTTAATTTTACTGATTGGTTTTGCTTTATTATCAAGATTTTTATTGTTATATTTTACAGATAACGGTAACGGACATATTCAATCACTTATTGTTTCTTCCATGTTTGTTATGACGGGTGTACAAACTCTTATATTTGGTGTTCTTGCAGATTTATTATCAATTAACAGAAAACTTATTGAAGATATTCAAGTCAGAATAAAAAAACTTGAAAATAAATAGTCTTATATATTAGTAATTTGTCTATAAGATTTTAATCAAATTTAAAACATAATCATAATTATGAGAATGTTTTTAATAATAATTGCTTTTATAATTTTTCAACTTGGGGTATATGCGCAAGATGATGATTTTTTATTTAAATGTGAACAATGCAGTGAAAATGACTCTTATAAAACATTTAAAATGTTAATAAAAGGTGAAGCAAGTATATCAGACATAGAAAAGCGTTTTATTATAGATAAAGAGGTTGAAAAAGAACTAGACTCAGTATTTATATATACTGATTTGGAGGAATGTATAAAAACAGCTTTAAATGAAAATTATGACATTAAAATATCAGATGCACAAAGGCTTGAAGCATTTTGGTTAAACAAAAATTCGCAATTTCAACTTCTTCCAAGTCTTTATTATAACTATGATATAAAAAATCTAGAAGGTGAATATCTAGTAGGCGGAATTGTTTCAACAACAACACATGAAGTTCCCGTACAGAGTTTAGTTGTTTTAGAATGGTCAACAATTAATCAGGGAAGATATTTTTTTCAACTTGCTCAAACAAGAAATCTTTTGAAATCAGCAAAAGCAAATTTAGAATTTACAAAAGATGAAACCATATTAAAAATTGTTCAGGCATATTATGATACTCTTGGTAAAAAAATGGAAATTGAAGTGCAAAAGGTTAACTTATATGACAGACTTGAACAATTAAAATACACAAAAGCACGATTTGATGCAGGATTAGGTACATTGTACGATGTAAAAAGAGCTCAAGCTGAACTTGCAGGTGCACAGCAGGAATATACACAAACTGTAAACACATTCAGACTATATCAGGCAAATTTGGCAAATACAATGGGTGTTGAAGTATTAGATGCCATATATCCTTTTGAAATAGAAGTAGATCAACGTGAACTTGTAAATCCTGATTATTCTATAGAAGAATTATATAAACAGGCATTAGACTCAAGAGAAGATTTAAAGGCAAAAAGAGCAGAAGTTAATGCCTATAGAGCAATTAGAAATGCTAATTATACCGATATAATACCTGCGGTTACTCTATCATATCAAAATGGTTTAGTTGGAACAAAAAGAGTCGGAATGTCTTCCCATAACAGTATAACACTTGATGTAAGAGCCTATGTCGGGAAAAACTTACTAATGGGAACAATTACTCAGCTAAAGGCAGATAGCGCAGTCGTAAAGCAAAAAAAATTAGAGCTTATTAACTTAGAAAGAAGTATAAAGGAAGATATATTAAATTCTTATTATGATTCAATGAATGCATTAAAAAAGATAGAGGCGTCAAAAGTAGAAGTTGCTGCTGCCGATATAAGTCTTGATTTATCTTTAACAAATATGAAAACGGGAGAAGCAACATTCATCGATGTAATAGCTTCACAAAATTTAAAAGTTCAGGCAAACATCAATTTAATAAAAAATATGATAGAATACAATAAGGCACAGACAAAATTATTATTTGATATTGGTGTAATAAGTCCTAAGAATGTATTAAAAGATTATAAAAGAAAGTATTATTAATTATTTAAAGGGTTGTAAATGAATATTTTTAAAAAATTATTTTCAAAAATACTGTCTAAAAAAAGAACTTGTATGGAAAATGAGATACTGGAAGAACCCGAAATTATATTTGAATTAATAAAAAAATATGTAAATAATGATTATACAATAAATGTTTCTTTGCCTTCAAAAACAGATAAAATAGCAATAATTGCAAGCGGTTCATCATATCATTGTGCGGCAATTGCTGCAAATTTTATCAGAGAAAATGTACATTGTCCGGCTCAGGCATACTACGCCAGTGAGATATCCCTGCTTAAAAATTTTGATGTTGATGATACAACCTTATACATATTTATTTCTCAATCAGGTGAAACCTCTGATACTAACACTGCTTTAAACATTATCGCTGAAAAAACTGATAATACACTTGCAGTTACTAATACAAAAAATTCTACATTATACATAAATTCTAAGTATAAGATGTTAACCTATGCCGGCAAAGAAAAATCAATTGCTTCAACGAAAGCAATGTGTGCTCAAACATATTGTATATTACTCATTGCGGCAAAATTGCTGCAATCTAAATTTATACCGGCAAGAACTTTTATTGATGAACTTTTATGTGTGCCCGAATATATTACAAATGCTTTTAATAAAAGAGAAGAAATAAAAAAATATTCAAATATTTTAATAAATTATGAAAATGCTGCAATATTAGCTTCAGGCATGTTTTATCCCTTAGCAAAAGAGGGCGCTTTAAAAATTAAAGAAACCTCTTATATTAATACAACGGCTTACCCTACAGGAGAGTTCCTGCATGGTCATATCGCTATTTTAAATAAAAAATGTGCGGTCATTATTTTAGCTGACTCTAATAATTTGGAATATGTTAAGAAAATTTTATCAAGTATAAACAAAAATTATAAGACTGATATTCTTATTTTTCAATCGGAACAAAACTTTAATATTACTGATGCATATATTATTCCTATATTATCTGAAAATGATATAGAATTTTTGTTCGCAAATATGGTATTAATGCAATTACTGGCGTTTGAAACCGCCAAAAGTCTTTTAAGAAATGTCGATAAACCTCAAGGACTTTCTAAAATTGTAAAATAATTGTAATAATTTTATTTAAATTGTAGAAAAAAATTTTGTATCAGTTTTAAATGCAATGGTATGCTTATAACGCCAATAAATATATTTACAAAAACAAACTGCAATATTCAAACGCAAAATAATAATTTGCGTTATGTTAATTTGCCACAAAATAATAAAGATGAAGTATCTTTTTGCGGAAGTGCTAAATTGATTGCCGAAAGCATGGCAGATGCCCCGAGCAACAAAGACTGCATTATAGTTAATACTAATGCAGAGCCGTCAAAATATTATTTGCAATGTGTACTTGATAAATATATATCTCAATTTGTTAAATCAAAAGATAAAAATAATCCTTCATCACATAAACCCGTTGAGGATTATTATGTTAGAGTTAAATCTCCAAACTCAATCAGAGAAAAAGTTGTATCAAAATATTCTAAGATGTATCGAGAGGACTTAGATAAATTTTGTACGGAAACAGTTGACCAATTAATTGAAAATTTTAATATGAAAAAATGTGTTACACGTGAACAATTAATTGGTGAAGCAAAAAAATTATTTACTTATTATCAAAACAAAATACCGCCGTTTGCAAATAGTGAATATTTCTTTAATCAAATTGTTTCAGTGTTTGAAGCATATAATATTTTTGATTTATCTAAATATTCACCATCAAGATTAAAAACAATATATTCTAATATTCTAAAGAATATAGAAGCAGCTGGTAAAAGAACTCACGTTAATGCAAAAGGCTCTTATGTTAATCCGCAAAGTATTAGCGGAATAAAACACTATGCTAACGATATTGTAGGTGCAAGAATAATTATGTCAGATTCCGAGCCGAATGATACCGCAATAGTACTAGAAGCAATAAGACGTGCGTCTGATGACGGATACATAAAGATAAATTCCGTTGAAAGTTATATCCCCGATCCAAGTAAGCTGCCTCAGAACAAATCTATTGAAGATTATGAATATGCAACACATAAAAAATTACATTGTTTTGCCAATGATACAAATGCGGATTTTGATGAAAATATGTCTAAATCCGGATATCTTGCGATACATATTAATCTTGAATTAACAGATCCTATCCTTGCATTATATAAAGGTGAATATAAAGGGTTTAGTGCTGAAATTCAAATAATGGGTACAGATGTTGAAAAATTAAAAGATGTCGAAGATTTATGCTATAAACTAAAAGATAATAAGAATGCAATTAATGCAGCATACTTGCCGTTTAAAAAACACTTCATGAAATATTATACAAAAGAGTCGGCACAAGCATTTAATGATTATACCTATGCGTTATATTTGGCGCAAAGAGATTTAACACCAAATGAGGCTAAACGTGATTTATTCCCAAGTATAAGCGAATTGGGATTTGATGGTAAAGTGCCGCCCGAATTAGATTTTAATGTACTTAAAAAAATTAAAGATGAATGTGATATTGAATATAACAGACTTCAAAAAATTGAAGAAGAAGCTAATAATAGTGTTCAATGTGAAACTTTAAATCGTATAAAAAAGGCAGGCGATATTTCTACATTAAAAAATATGATTGCATGTAAGATGAAATAATTAAGTATATGATTTTAAGATCTTATTCATAAAATCAGTCAGTTTCGGAATGTAAAAAATTTTACCCAAACATACTCCAAATACAATATACATAAGCAATATTGTTACCAGAATTTCAAAAATAGAAAATGACAAGTGTAAAATCGGTATTGTTAAAACTTTAAAAGTTAATATGATGTTTATAACAGCTACTATAAAATCTAAAAACGGAATTAAAGCTGTTATTGATAATACTATATCAATTATTAATTTAAAAATAGCTAATATAACTGATATTATTATTGATTGAGTTATGTTATACATAAGGAAGAATTTTAATCTTTTTTTTGTAATATATGAAATAATAAGAAAAATCAAACCAATTAATCCCATAGATAAATAGGACAATATGGAAATAATTTTTTCAAACGGTTTAACATTATAACTGTTACTTAACATTTTCAACTTCCTTATTATTAATATATTCCCGAATAAAATCAATATATATAAGCTTTATTTCATCATTATCCGGCTGAATATCAATAGCTTGCTTATAAGAGCCTACGGCAGAGCGTAAATCTCCTGTCAGTGCGTATGTATTTCCAAGTAGTATAAATGCACTATAATTTGCAGGTTCAATTTTAATAACATGTTTATATTGTTCTATGGCATCTTCGTAGCTTGATATTGAACAATATAAATTACCCAAAAGAATATAGGCATCAATCTTCTCAGGATTAATTGATATAGCTTTTTTATATATTTCAATTGCTTTTTCTGTGTCTTTTTGCTCAAATAAAGAAATAGCAAAACATATATATGTTTGGTAAAAGTTTTCATCAATATTTAATGCCATTATATATAACTTATTTGCAACATCATATTTATGTAATGAAGAGTTTGCGTTTGCACAATATAATATATAATTGATATTATCAGGACTAAGTTCAATTGCTTTATCAAAATATTTTAAGGATTCACTATATTTTCCTGTTTTATTTAATATAAGTCCGATATTTATATAATTCTCAGCATGATTGTCATTAAGAGTTAATGCCTTATTAAAATATATAAGCGCTTCATCGTAATTTTCTTTATCCTGATATAAAAGTCCAATAGCTGAATATACTCTGTAATTATTTTTGTCCAAATTTAAAGCTTTGGTGTAATTGGAAAGAGCATGTTTAAATTCGCCGACTTCAGCGTAGGCGTTTGCAAGATTAAAATATACATTAAATTTATCAACACCAAGACCTACCGCGCGAGAATAAAAGTTAATTGCTTTAAAATATTCGCACTTTTGTAAGTACAAACTACCTAAATTTGTTAATGCAACATAATTAGACGGCTCAATATTAAGCAGTTTCTCATAAATTCCAATTGCCAAATCATGTTTATCTCCGCCAAGGTATATATTTGCTAATTTTAAGTAGTTATCCGAATTATTAGGCTTATCATTTATTTCTTTTAACAAATATTGTTCGTTATTTTCAGTTTCCATAGCATATATTATACTAAATAATAAATCTGGTAGCAAATATAATCATATTAGAATCAGGAGAATTCTCTTTATTACTTCTGACATAGTTAAGAATAAGTTTCATATTTTCAAAAGGTTTATATGTTAAGCCGATTGTGTATTCCCGTGTATCTGTACCGTGAATGCTCTTATCCGGATTAATGTAATCATAACGCCCAAGCAGTTGAATTTTAGGATTAAAATCGTAACCTAAAGTAAAATAATAACCATCTGCTTTACTGTTAGAATAATAAATTCCGTTATAACCGTCAGCATTTGCATATTCAGCATTAAAATGAAAATTTTTATATTGATATTTTGTAAAAAATGAATAAAGACTATAACTGTTATAATAATCTCCGATATTATATCCTGTTCCTACCGATAAAGTGCCCAATGTATCTTCAATAGAGGCAAACGGTTTTATTACGATATTACCGCTAAAATCTATTCCTTGTCCAAAATCCTTCATATATCTTGTACTGTCATACAATCCGATATCATAATCAAGATACTTGTATGATGCAATGTTTCTGATTCCCATTGATCTGACATTACCAAAGGTTCTTCCGATTTGAGATTTTAGTGCAAAATCTTGATTATAAGTTGATAAACTCCCGTTATAAAGATAAGGCAATCTTGTTCCTTGCCCGAATACAATACTTTGGTTTTCGTTTATATTTTGAGAGATATAAAGAGATACTATTCTATGTGTAAACCCGTTATCATATCCTTCAAAATCCCTTAAAAAATTATAACTGAACCCAAACTGGGATTTATTGTCGTTAAAATTCATTTTAATTGAAGGTTCGGCAATTCCAAAATCATGTACTAAACTTTTATGTCCGTTGTCAATTTGATTATAGGTTAAAGTACTGCCGTAGAGAAATGAGAGTTTTATTGAATTAATTACGGAATTTTCAAATATATAACCGTCTTTAGAAAAAACACGCAATATAGGCGAAACATTTTCAACATTTTCAACTTTACCATAATAAACATCAGATAAATAATCAAAATACGATTTTTCTTTTTCAAGTACAATTTCTTCAATAGCTTGTGCATTTTGAATAAATACAAGTATTAAGATTATTACAATAATAATTTTTTTCAAAAATTAAATTCTTTCTTTAAAATATTGAATAGTTTTAAGCAAACCTTCTTCCAAGGATACTTTAGGCTCCCAATTAAGTTTTTCTTTAGCAAGAGATATATCAGGTTCTCTTTGCATCGGATCATCGGAAGGAAGCTCTTTATATATAATTTCAGATTTAGAATTAGTCAATTCAATTATATATTTAGCAAAATCAAGGATTGTATGTTCATCAGGTGTTCCGAGGTTTATTGGAAGATTATATTTATTATTCATAAGTAATATTAAGGCATCAACAATATCCGAAACAAAACAAAATGCTCTGGTTTGTGAACCATTGCCATAAACATAAAGCGGTTCGTTTTTTAAGGCTTGTATTATAAAATTAGAAACGACTCTGCCGTCGTTTAAGGCCATTCTTGGTCCATAGGTATTGAATATTCTTGCTATTTTAATGTCAATATTATACTGTCTGTAATAATCAATCATTAATGTTTCAGCAGCACGTTTACCTTCATCATAGCAGCTTCTTACTCCGATTGGGTTAACATTTCCCCAATATGATTCAATTTGCGGATGAATTTTTGGATCACCGTATACTTCGCTTGTGCTTGTTTGCAATATTTTTGCCCCTGCTCTTCTGGCCAATTCAAGCATATTTATTATACCGATTACCGAGGTTTTCATTGTTTTTATAGGACTGCATGGGAGATGCAGGGCACGCCAAATTATATATTTCGTCAACTTCAATATAATATTCATTAATAATATCGTGTCTAACAAGCTCAAAACGATTGTTACCGATTAAATGCCTGATATTGTCTTTTGAACCCGTATAAAAATTATCAAGGCAAATAACATCATTACCTTCTTCTAAAAGTCTTTCCGATAAATGTGAGCCGATAAAACCCGCACCGCCTGTAATTAAGATTCGTTTCATGAAATAACTTCTTCTTTTTCTCTGAATTGCATTTCATACAAGTGTTTATATTGTCCGTCCTCAATGGAAATTAATTCATTATGAGTTCCGATTTCAACAATTTCTCCATTATTAACAACTGCAATCCTGTCTGCATTTTTGATTGTAGAGAGCCTGTGAGCAATCACCAAAACAGTTTTATTTTTCATTAAATTATCGAGCGCCTTTTGAACGACCGCTTCTGATTCATTGTCCAAAGCGGAAGTTGCTTCATCTAATATTACTAAAGGTGCATTTTTAATCATTGCTCTTGCAATGGCAACTCTTTGCCTTTGTCCGCCGGATAGAGTTAACCCGCGTTCGCCGAGCATTGTATCCAAACCGTCAGGTAATGTCTGAATAACTTCTTCCAAATGTGAAGCTCTTATAACATCATATAATTCACTATCAGACGCATTAGGATTCCCCAGTAATATGTTTTCTTTTATTGTACCTGTAAATAAGAAATTATCTTGAAATACAAAAGATATACTGCTTCTCAGTTCACTTATTTTAAAATTTCTTAAATCAGTATCATCAAATTTAATAGCACCTGAAGTTACATCATAAAACCTTGGAATTAAATTTACGAGCGTTGACTTTCCTCCGCCGGAATTACCTACAATGGCTAATGTCTCACCTTTTTGTACTTTCAAATTAATATTTTTAAGTACAGGATTTTCATTAGAGTATGAGAAATTAACATTATCGAATTCAATGCAATTATCTAAACATACATACTTTATGGCATTCTTTTTATCAGTAATTAAAGGTGTATAATCAAAAAGCTCAAAAACTCTTCCGAGTGAAACAAATATATTTTGGATTGAAGACATCGTATTTCCTAAAGTTTTAACCGGCTTATACAATAACAAAAGTGATGTAACAAACGAAGCAAATGACCCGGGAGTCATATGTCCCGAATAAATCAGCTTTGTACCGTAAAAAAGAACAAATGCTATACCAAATGAAGCAATTAAATACATTAAAGGCGACATCCATCCGACTCTTTTTGTCAATGATATAGAAACATTAAAGCTTTTATCTATCCCCTCATTAAATAATTTTATTTGTCTGTCTTGCAGATTATAAGCACTGATAACTCTATTACCGGAATATGCCTCATTCATTGTAGTTAATATATCACCGGCAATAACAATATTTTTATTTGAAACAGATTTTATTTTTTTCCTGATTAGAAATACCGGAACAAAAGCAATAGTAAGAACAACTACACCGACCAGTGCAAGTTTCCATGAACTGTATACCATAACCACAATAAGAGAAAGAGCACCAAATACGCTAATAATAATAGTTTTAATTTGATCAACAATACCTCTTGATGCAATATCTGGATCGTTAAGATATCTGTTGATAACAATTCCCGAATTATTTTCATCAAAAAAAGAAGTATCCATATACATAAGTCTTGCAAATAAATCACATTTTACGGAATTAGTTATTTTAAAGCTGGTCCAATCAGTTAAATATGAATTTATATATCTCAGAACTCCTTGGAAAACCGCAAATCCGATAATCGCAAAAGGCATTGCAATTGCAATAACACTATATTGAATTTCAAATCCCCACAATATTAAATTCTGTTTCCCGACAACATAGTCCATATATGGTTTTAAGGAAAATGAAACAACACCGTCAAGTAAACCAACGGGAATCGCAATAAGAAAACCTAATATTACTCTGCCTAAAACAGGTTTAATATAAGGAAAAACTCTTTTTAGCAACCAGCCGTATCTAAATGATGTAAGCGCCTGCGTATTTTTTAATTTCATATAACTCTCTCAATGCGTACTCATGACATTAATATTATATATTTTATAATGAATAAACTTAAGTTTATACTTTTTATTAATTATTTGAAATAATATAGAAATAAAAATATAATTACAGTATGGTCTTTATGTAACAATTTGTTTACAAAATTTCTAAAAAAAGAAAAAAATTGCCTTTTGATGTATTTATGCAATGTGTTTATTATGAGGGTTGTGTTATGAGTATTGCTGCATTTTCAAATTTTAGTACCGGGTCATCATATTTGAATTCAAACGTAAAGGTAAATTCAAATAATGAAGGAATTAAGTCAACGGATAAAAAGCAAAAAGTTATAAAAGCTGTTAAGACGGCGGCTCCTATAGTAATACCTCTTATTACAATCCCTATTACTGCCGGGATTACATATAAAATATCATCAAAAAATAATAAATTTCTTCAAGAACAAGTAAGAAATCTTACTGATGATATAACAAAATTGAAAGAAGTTGTAAAAGAACAAGCAGCAAAAGCTCCGCAAGGAATAGAAAATGTACTTAACTCAGGTAAAAAAGATAATGCGCAAATATGGTCTGCTCTTATAGCAGCAGCAGGTTTAGCGGGAATTTTCAAGGCTGCGGATTTAAGCGAGAAAGATAAAGAAATAATTTCTGATAAATTAAGCGGACGATTAAACTCAATTCAAGGAAAATCCGATGAAGCAATCGGCATGGCACATCAAACTAATGCACTTTCTTCAAACAGTTTGGGGCGTAAATATGTAAATAATTATTATGGTATTCAGCTTTTAGAAAATTCTGATTCATTAAATAAAAATGCACAAAAATATAAAACCGCTATTGAAAAAATTCAAACCGAAGCACCAAAAAGACTTTATGAAGCGCCTCAAATTAAACCCATTAGCACAAAGAATCCTACCTTATGGTCTGTAACTTCGGAATTTGCACCAATAAAAGAAGGAGGCTTAGGCTCAGTCCCTGTTGAAATACAAAATAATGTTACCAAGCTGGGGATAAACATACCAACCTTTATCCCGATGTATCAACAAAAGGGTATTGCATCTTTCAGAACTGAAGGTGGTGAATATGTATATTCATATAAAGGAAAAGAGTTTAAATTAGAAAAGGCTGCTTCATTTAAAGTTGATACATATCAAGCGGGGCGCGCTAAAACAGAGAATGTTGAAATTTTTGTTCATAACTCTGAAGATAAACAAGGTAATAAAAAACAATTAATTTTTGTAAAAAATGACAATTACTTTAACGGAACGATATACCAGCCAAGTGAAAAAACAGAAGAACCCGAAAAATTTGCGTTTTTCTCAAAAGCTGTATATGAATTAGCCAAAGCAAAAGAAGATATAAAGAGTGTAAAAGATTTAACTATTGCAGACAGAAATGTATTTGAATCAATAAAGAGTCCTGATGCATTAATATTAAACGATTGGCAGGCGTCTCCGATTGCGGCGCTTACAAGATATAAGGCACCGCTTGAAAATGCATACGGACAGTTAAGTGATGAAGCTTCAAAAAAATTGTCCGATATGACAATTATAACAATCGGACATAATGCTATGTATCAGGGGTCAACACGCAACAATAATGATGATGCTCAAAGAAGAGAAGCTACATCTAATATTTTAAATACGTTATTTGATAATTTCGCCTATGATATTGTGTCTAATGCCAAAACTAATGCTTCAAAACAAGACCCTTCAGATTTTGGATTAAAAAATTTAGATAATGTATTAATAATAAATTTAGAAGATAAAAGAGCTAATCACACTAATTTATTAAATATGGGAATATGTTTAAGTGATTATTTCCACCCCGTATCTCAAAATTATGCAAAAGAAATTATATCTGATGAACATCCTGAACTGGCAGGAGAGCTAAGATGGGCATTAACTCAAAAAGATAAATCAAAATCTCTTGTCGGTATTATTAATGGTAATGATTTTAATAACCTCTCAATTGAAGCTAAGCGAGATAACATATTCTCTCAAACGGGAATTATACCAAAAACATATAATAAACAGTCCTCATTAGATGAAATAATGTCTGCCAGAGTAGATAATAAATTTAATTTTTATCAGAATTACATACTTCCTCTCTCAAAGAAGGATGATAAAGCAAATTCTTCTGATTTAGTTAACAAGATTAGAGGTTTATCGTCAAAACTTGAGTTTGTTGATAAAACAGGAAGGACACATCTGCCTGAATTGTCCGCAGAAGAGCTTGAGGAAACACCTGTTATTACGTCCGTCGGAAGACTTGTATCTCAAAAAGGTGTAAATGTAATGTGTGATGCAATTAAAATATTATTTGATAATTGGGAAAAAGATTTTCCAAATAAGCCAAAACCGATATTTTATTTGGCAGGTCAAGACGGTGAAGGCGGCGCACAAAGAAAATTCATAGAAGAATTAAAGGATAAGCAATTATCACAGGAAGATACGAACCGAGTAATATTTGCACACGGTTTTGTCCCCATGACGGCTATGACTGCATCATCTGATTTCTTCCTGCTTCCGAGCATATTTGAACCTTGCGGATTAACCCAAGGTGAAGCATTTGCTGTCGGAACACCGGTGATTGGAAGTGCTGTAGGGGGAATTGTTGATACAGTTAATCGTAACGGAAAAAATAACGGTATTTTAACTGATAAATCTAAACCCCTAACTGCTCAAGGATTTTATGAAGCTATGAAAACCGCATTAGATATTTATTATAATGATAAGACAAAGTATGGACAAATGGTTAGGGATTCCCTTGATGAAGATTTCAGCTGGATTCAAAAAAATAAAAAAGGACCTGTTTTTGAATATTTAGAAAAAATAGGTATTAACACTGCAGAACTTCCGGAAGTAGCATGATTATTTGCCAATATTTATGAAAATAGTATTATATAGTGTATAATTTATATTGTGAGAAAAATATGAGTGTACACTATAAAGAACTATCAGACAGAGCATTTTCTTATCACAATTCGGGAGAATATGATAAGGCTAAAGAATTATATTTACAGTTATTGGCGATAAATCCCGATGACCCTAATATATTAAATCTTTTAGGAATGCTCTATTTATCTTTAAAAGATACCGAAAACGGTATTAAATATATATCAAAAGCTTTTTTATTAAAACAATCTTCTTATATTGCAACTAATTTGGCAAAAGCATATATTTTAAATAAAGATTATAATAATGCATTAAAATTTTTCAATATGGCATTATCTTACGGCGAATCTTATGATTTATATTATTCTCTCGGATATACATATAAAAAACTCGGCAGAATTGATGAGGCAATCAATTATTATAAAAAAGCAATTGCCGTTAATCCAAATCATTATAACTCATTATTTAATCTTTCCATTGCGTATAGCGACAAAAATGACATGGATAATGCCATATTCTATGCAGAATTATGCAAACAGATTAAAGACAATGATGATATATATGCCATGCTTTCGGAGTACTATCAAAAAAAGAATTTAATGGATTTATCAATTGAATTTATCAAAAAAGCAATATCTTTTAATGATAAAAATTACTTATATTTTTATAATTTAGGCGTACTTTATATAAAAAAAAGAAATTATGTATTAAATACTACGCTTTATAATATTTTGTCATTTTTTGACCTTATGGACAAAAAACTTGTTTTCCTTATACTGATTGAACTGTTATCAAATTTATACAAACTTGAGTCTGAGGCATTAAATTCATATAAAAATTCAGTAAAAATAAATGTTCATCATACAAATTCATATATAAATATTGCAAATATACTTAGGCTGCATAATAAAATCCATAATTGCATTAATATACTTAATTTATTGCTAAAAGTTAATCCGAACTGTAATACAGTCTATGGTATGCTTGCGGTATGTTATATGGATATTTGTGATTATGAAAATGCTCATATTAACTATAATAAAGCTATTGATGTATCAGGAAAAGATATTACTTTTCTCAAAGGAAAAGCTGCAGCTTTAAGATATTCAGGCAAATATGAGGAAGCAAAAAAAATATATCTTGAAATAAAAAAAGACTATCCCAATGATATTTCTTCCAAAATTTCACTTGGAATGTGTTATCTTTGTGAAAAAAACTTTAAAAAAGGATATGAATTATACAGATACAGAAGCACGGAAACATCTTTTCAAAAACAATTTAAAAAGAAAATATGGAATAAAAGAATTTCGTTAGAAAATAAAAATATATTGCTTTATACAGATTGCGGTTTTGGTGATAGCATAATGTTTTCAAGATATATTAATTATTTAAGTCAAATTGCACAAAGTATAACACTGCAGACTGATGAAGAATTAATCAAGTTATTTAAAGAAAATTTCAAAGATATAAATATAATAAAAAAAGGTCAGGAGTCAGGGAAATATGATGTTGTAATGCCTTTAATGGACATACAATATGCTCTTGATATGGACTTTACTTCAATTCCATATTCAAACGGATATTTAAAAGCACAAAATAATAATATTTTAAAATCAGATAAACAAAAAATAGGATTATATTGGAAGGGCAGCGATAAAGTTATTAAAAACCGCTCTATTCCGTTTGAAATAATATCAAAATTAACGGATATAAATAAATATGATTATTATTCGTTTCAAATTGATGCAGAAGCCGATAATATTATAAATTTGAATAAATACATTAATGATATGTATGATAGCGCAAATCTTTTATCTGAAATGGATTTATTAATTACAATTGATTCATCTGTTGCACATCTTGCAGGGGCATTAGGTATTAAAACCTGGTTATTATTACCTTATGTTTCCGAATGGAGATGGTTTAATGATAACAAAACTACTCCTTGGTATGACAGTATAAGAATATTTAAGCAGGATAAACTTAATGATTGGGATAGTGTAATAGAAAAAGTCAAAGCTGAATTAGAAATTTTATGAATATAAATGATATTTTTACGGTAAAAATAGATAAAATGATTAATGAAGGCAAGGGAATAGCCCGAGTGGGTAAATTCCCCGTATTTATTGATAATGTTTGTCCTGAAGATATCGTAAAAATCAGGATATCAAAAGTAAATAAGAACTATGCATACGGTGAATTAATTGAAATAACCCAGCCCTCACAATATAGAACTAAGCCCAAATGTCCTTTTCATAACTTATGCGGAAGCTGTAATTGGCAGCATATTAATTACGAAATGCAGTTAAAACAAAAAAGAAATATTGTTGCCGAAACTATAAAGAATATTTCGGGAATTGATGTTAAAGTTGAGGAGGTTATTCCTTCTCCTAAAATTTACGAATACAGATGTAAAGTTCAACTTCCGGTTTCTCAAACTAAGGTTTCAAAAAGGTTATTAAGCGGTTATTTTAAAAAAAATTCACACGAACTTATTAATATTAAATGCTGTAAACTACACAATAATATTATTAACGAGATTAATGAATTTTTTAAAGAAACTTCGGCGAAATATAAAATTAGTGCATATAATGAAAAAACTCACAAAGGCATGTTAAGGCATATAATATACAGATGTTCTTCAGATTTAAAACAAATCCTGATAATATTTGTAATTAATGATAATGCAGTTAGTACAAACTTAAAAAAAATTTCAGATGAACTTATAAACAAATATCCTAATATTACAGGAATTTGTGCTAACTGCAATACAAAAAAGTCAAATGTTATTCTTTCGGATAAAACTGATACCATTTCAGGTAATAATTATTATATAGAAACTTTGGATAAAATTAAATATAAAATCAGTTCTAACAGTTTTTTTCAGGTAAATCCGTACTGTGCAAAGTTAATGTTTAATAAGGTAAAAGAATTAATTAATATAAATAATCCGAGTATATTAGATGCATACTCAGGGGTATCAAGCTTTGGTATATGGTTAAGTTCAATAGCAAAAAAAGTTGTATGTATTGAAGAAGTTGTATCTGCTTCATCTGATGCGGTTGATAATATTAAATTAAATAATATAAATAATATTGAAATAATAAACGGCGATGCTGAAAAAAGTTTTAAAAAGCTGATTAATGACGGTATTAAATTTGATGTTTCCATTATTGATCCGCCAAGAAAAGGATGTTCATACACTGCTGTTGAAAATTTAATTAAATTAACAAGTAAATATATTATTTACGTTAGCTGTAATCCGTCAACACTGGCGAGAGATTTAAAAATATTATATGACAATTCTTTTGTCCCTATAATTGCACAACCGATTGATATGTTTCCGAACACGGCACATATAGAAACAATTGTATTGTTTGAAAATAAATGCATTTAAAATTTCTTCAATTGCGCAAAAGAAGAATCAAGCGCTTTTTGTCCCATTTTGCCGAAATCAACAATAATCATAGAGGAGGTGCCGACGGTTTCGATTTTTGTAATTTTACCTATTCCGAATTTTGAATGAAATACTCTGTCACCTAATTTAAAGTTATTATTTATAACGGAGTTATCAGAAGCAGTATTGTTTTCTTTCTCCTTCATTTTTTCGAGTTTCTTTTTTATAGGGTTGTTTGCAAGTATATCGTTAATTTTTTCTTCATCAGATTTAATTCTTTCCTGCGCATTTTTCTCATGGTCTTTGCTTTTTATTACAAAACTTGTATTATGTTGAATATTCTTTTTGGGCGCAATAAAATTCTTGCCGAATGAAGTAACTGACTTGATACTTCCGTCCGGATTTTCTGAAATATAATTAGATTTAATTGTATTAACCGCCTTTTTAAAGGTGTAAGCAGAATTTTCACTATAATTTGAGTTATTTTCGGAATAATTTAAAAGATTATGAGGGATTTCGGATACAAACCTGCTTTGGTTATAGTATCTGTAATTTCCCCACATTTTTCTTCTCTTTGCAGAACTTAAATACAGTTTACTCTTTGCTCTTGTAATAGCAACATACATTAATCTTCTTTCTTCTTCCATCTCGGATAATGAGTCCAAAGAACGGTTATGAGGAAATATTCCCTCATCAAGCCCTGAAATAAAAACAGTATCAAATTCCAATCCTTTAGCGCTATGTATAGTCATTAACGTTAATGCCTGCGACTCATCAATGTATGAATCAATATCACTAACAAGAGATACCTGAGATAAAAATTCACCTAAAATATCCTCATCTTGAGGAGTAAACTCTTTTGCAACATTAATCAGCTCATTAAGGTTATCAATCCTATTTTCTGCGGTATCTTCATCTTCCGTATCTTTTATTTCTTGTATGTAACCTGATTTTTCAAGAATATATGCCAAAAATTCAGGCAGTTCCATACTATACTGTTTTAGTTGAAAGTCCTTAATCAGATTATAAAATGATTTAAGCTTCAGCTTGACGCCATTTGAAAATTCATCATACTTATCAATATCTTCAAGTATATCTGTATATCTTATATTTAGCTCGTCAGCTAATGATAGAAGTTTTTCAACGGTAACACTGCCTAAAGAACGCTTAGGAACATTTATTACGCGTCTTAAACTCATTGTATCAAGCGGATTATATATTAATTTAAGATATGCTATAGCATCCTTAATTTCTTTTCTGTCATAAAATTTTAACCCGCCGACAACTTTATACGGGATATTATTTGCCATACAAGCTTCTTCAATTGCCCTTGACTGAGAGTTAGTTCTGTATAAAACCGCAATATCAGACAGCTTTTTTTTATATGAAAGCCTTTTAACTTCACTCACTAAATTTAACGCTTCATCAGCTTCATCATTAGCGTAGTAATAATCTATAATTTCACCTCTGCCGAGATTTGAGTACAGGTTTTTACTAATTCTCTGTTTATTATTGCATATAACAGAATTTGCAGCTTCCAATATGACTTCATTAGAGCGATAGTTTTGCTCCAATTTAATCAAATGAGTCTTTTTAAAAGCAGATTGCAGATTAAGTAATATTTTATAATCCGCACCCCGCCAGCTGTATATAGATTGGTCAACATCCCCTACTACACAAAGACTTTTTTCGGGCGGGATATCATCTTCTTTTAAGTTGTTTGTATATATTGACTTAATCATATTAAACTGGCAAAGATTAGTATCCTGAAACTCATCAACCAATATATGTTTAAATCTTTTAAAATATTTTTCCCTGACACTATCAGAGTTCTGCAGTAATTTGACCGCCAGTATAAGCATATCATCAAAATCTAACGCATTATTGGCTTGAAGCAGGCGCTGATACTCGGTAAAAATTTGAGCATGCCTTTCACTTCGATAGTCCCTTGCTCTTGTAGCAAAAGTATATGCATCCTGCATTTTATTTTTGGCATTTGAAATTATAACTTTTAAGAGTCTTGGATCATATACCTTTTCATCTAGATTGCAATTTTTTATAGAAGTCTTAATAAGCGATAATGTATCATTATCATCATAAATTACAAACTTATTATTATATGAATTTCC
This sequence comes from Candidatus Gastranaerophilales bacterium, assembly GCA_947624265.1. Classification (GTDB taxonomy): domain Bacteria; phylum Cyanobacteriota; class Vampirovibrionia; order Gastranaerophilales; family Gastranaerophilaceae; genus Avigastranaerophilus. The sequence continues at coordinate 422 of CANQJQ010000008.1, read as the reverse complement.
GTTTTCATCTTTATACTCATTAATATCGGTTCTTAAAATTCTTCCCGAAACAGAGTGAAATGTTCCAATCCACATTTTCTTTGCCTTGTCTTCTCCTACCATAAGACTAAGACGTTCCTGCATTTCTTTAGCAGCTTTGTTTGTAAAAGTAACAGCCAAAATTTCATAGGGTGAAACTCCGGAATTAACTAAATATGCAATTCTTGTAGTTAATACCTTTGTTTTACCGCACCCTGCACCGGCCAATATAAGTACGGTACCTTTATCTTGAAGCACCGCTTCTTTTTGTTCCCTGTTTAATCCCTCTAAAATATTTGACATGTACTTTTATTTTTTTAAAAATGTGTTATTATTATTATATTATAAATTTAAAAATTAATAAGACAAATAAGGAAATATATGTCAGAAGATAGTAAAAATGA
>CANQJQ010000007.1 GCA_947624265.1 Candidatus Gastranaerophilales bacterium | reverse complement strand
TCTGCATCTATGAAACCGACTCTTGTAGAAGGTGATAGAGTTTTTGTAGAAAGACTTTCCAGATTTTTTATTACACCTTCAAGAGGTGATGTAATGGTTTTTTACCCGCCTCAAGAAACTTTAAAAGCTAATCCCATTGCTGTTTTTACTCGTTTAACGGGTTTTTTCTGCAAAGATGTTGCTTATATTAAACGTATTATTGGTGTTCCCGGTGATAAAATTGAAGTTGTTCATAATGAAGACGGTTCAAATGATGTACTTATAAACGATAAAAAACTTGAAGAACCTTATATTATGGATAGATATGAATACCCGCCCTGTACGCAACAAATGTTTTGCGGACCTTTAGTCCTTGGCAAAGACGAATATTTTATGATGGGAGATAACAGAGGTCACTCGTCCGACTCCAGATATTGGGGTGTTGTTAATAAAAACAGGTTTATAGGCAGAGCAAAACTGCTATTCTGGCCATTTACTCATTTTAATTACTTTGAACACAAAAACTATTAATTGTAATTTTCTTTTAAAAATTCTAATAATATTTTAAGAGCCTTAATTGTAAAAGCATATTTCATTATTGGTCTTATTAATAAAGGATTAGCTTTATAAGAAAAAGTTTTTGTTTTTTTTCTGTTAGAGACAGCAATACAAACAAGCCCGACGGGTTTTGTGTCAGTTGCTCCCAACGGTCCTGCTATTCCCGTTGTTGATATGGCAATATCAAACTTATATTTATTTAAAAGCCCTTCTGCCATTTCAAGTGCTACCTGTTCACTAACAACACCATACTTGTCTATTGTTTCCTGATTTACTCCCAGTATTTTTACTTTTGCTTCATTTGCATAAGTTACAAAATTTTGGAAAGTATATGCACTCGAGCCCGAAATATCCGTTAATCTGGAGCTTATTAAGCCTCCCGTACAAGATTCTGCAGTTGATAATTTTAATGAATTTTTTATTAAAAGCTTTGCTATTTGTTTTTCCTTTGTTAAAAACAATACCGGAAAAATATTTTTTATTATAAAAAAAGTATTAACAAAAAGTTTTTTAATACACATATTAATATACCGGCATATCAACCGGTTTTAACAGTTGAACTTCAATTGTATCACCTTGATTAACCGCGAAATCTTCGCCTTTTCTGAATACATTTATGATAGAATCACCTACAAAATAAATTCCGGCTACGGGAGCTGAAATAATAGCGGTAAGTGGTGCAAAAACATATTTTGGTGCACCGTTCAGCATATCTTCTCCTTTATCCCAAGCCCAAGTTGTAGGTGTTACTACTATATTTTTTGTTTTTTCTACTGTTTTATTTAATGCTGTCGCATAATTTGTTTTAGAGCTTAAAGCTCCGTCATAAGTTACATTAGGGTTATTATATATGCCTGCATAAAAAGGAAGCTGTCTGCCTGTAGGACTTACTATATGGTCAAAATATAACCTGATTACTCCGCCCTTATAAAGCATTTTAGGTGCTTGAACTTCCTCCAGCGAACCTCTTATAACTGTTCCTTGAGGAATTACTACGGTATTATCCACAGTAACATTATCCGCAATCATCATATCCAGTTGATCGCCTAGCGATGCAGTAGAAGAACTTACGGGATCTAACAGTTTCAATTTTATTACGGTTCCGGCAGGTACTCTTTTTGTCTTTATATTTGCATTAATTTGCTTGCTTATCGCACCAAAGGTTACATTTGTGCTTAATACAACCGTGCTGAATATCAAAAGTATATAAGTAAATAATTTTTTCATATTTTTGTCCTTTATTAAATATCTGAAATAGAAATTTTACCGAATTTTGCCGATAAATCATCAATGTGATGAATAATATACATAAAAGGTTCGGCATCCTTATCATTTAAATCTATTAATGCACCCCAATCGGTTCTGCCGTGGTGAGCTGCTATCATTTTTGCGATTTGTTTAAATCCGTTATTCATACAAACTGAAAATCCCCATTGAGAATGGGTTCTCCAGTCTTTTTTAAATTCTTCATCGTATTCTATTAAGCCTGTTTCCATATCTACTTTATATTCAAATATTTTTCCGAAATCATGAAGAATACAAGCGGCATAAACAATATCGGGATTGATTTTATTGTTGCATTTTGTAAGCACGGTATCCGCGAACTCAAGACATTCATAAGTATGCTCTAACAGACCGCCGATATAGTTATGGTGCATCATTTTTGCGGCAGGTGTTATCTTAAACTGCTCCTCATATTCAAATAATAAAGAAGATACAAATTCAGCCAGCTTTTTATCTTGTATTTTATTAACATATCCCGTTATTTTTTCAAATAAAGCTTGGCGTTCCTCCTCATCAAGCCCTAATTTGGCTTCTTTTATAAGTTTTATGTCGGAAATCAAACAATTATTATATTTTTCGTTGTATGTTCCGTTTAATTTAATATGATTATTTGTCCTGAATAACTTAGAATCAAGCCTGTTTAATGTTTCCTCCCATAAAATACAGTTCAAAATGCTTTCATCATCAAGATTTTTCACTTGAAGCTTGCCCATTTTTGAACCTGCTTTTGTATCCCCGATTGCAAAAGTTATTACTTCATATATTGCATTTGTATCTAACATATTTTTTCCCTATTTCCTTTAATTATACATCAAACTTTAATAAAGTATTTTAAATAAAATTTTGTTGCCGTTTTGTTATTATATCTTTTCCATAATAATTCGGAAAATTCAATTATTTTACCGTCTTTACATACTATTGAAATTGAATTATCTGTTTTAGATGTAAGTAAACCTGCCTGTACTTGAGAGCTTTCACTTGTTATTTTATAAGATTTAAACGTAAAAAATTCATCTTTATAACATATATGGCATTCATGCCAAGGGGTTAGAGCTCTTATCCTTCTTGATATTTCTTCTGAAGATTCTTTTTCAAAGTCTAAAATTGTATCATATAAAGTAATTCGTTTTTGATAAGAAGAATTTTTTTCATCTTGTGGAATTTTATTTTCCAATTTTTCCTCAAAATTATTGAGCGCAAAGGCTATATTATTACGCACGGTATCGCAGCACCTTAATTTAAGGCTTTCTCCAGTATCTTCAGGTAGTATTTTGACCTCTTTTTGGTAAATAATTGCACCCGTATCATAATTATTATCCATCAAATGAAATGTAACACCCGTAATAATCTCATTATTTAAAATTACCTGTAAATAAGGGTTTGGACCTCTATATTTAGGCAAAAGCGAGGGATGAATATTAATACATCCGTGTTTTGGTATATTTATTGTTTCTTGACCGAACTTTTCACTCCATGAAGCAGTAACTATAAGATCAGGTCTTAATTTTTGTAATTCCTTTTGAAATTTTTTACTGTTAACACTGTTTGCCTTTATAAGTTTAAGCTTTTGAGATTTAATAAAATTGTAGTCGCTATCGGGGGTAAACAGCCTAAAAAAGAACTTTTTAATCGGATTAAAAAGCACATTATCGTGAGTTAACACACCTATAATTTCGTGTTCCGTATTTAATAACCCGAATATTGAAGCCCTGAATAGTTCCCCGTAACCTATTATTACTATATTCATAAATTCATTTTATTCACTAAAGAAATAATGTAAATTAAGTATTCGTTTTTGTAATAAAAAAGTTTAAAATAGTTTTATAATGATTTATTTTTTATTAAAATAAAATCAGAAAGAGAAGGAATTGTTTGAGCAGTAATTTTGAAGATATAGAAACAACAGCGAGAAAGTCCTCCGTAATACAAGAAAGAATGAGTCTTGTGTCCAGTCATATGTACAAGCAGTTTTTGGAATACCAACAATCAAATGCAAATACTTTGATAATGTTTGATAAAATGGTAGAGAATATGGCTCTTACGGTTGAATATTTAAAGCAATCTTTTTCTGTACGCGGTATTCCTACGGAAAATATATATTATGAATACGATAAACAAAGGCATATAGCCTTATTAAATATTCTATGGCATACAATAACTATAGCTTCAAATATGAAAGATACCCCAAAAGCATTACACAGAGAAAAAGATGCTCCTTTGTTCACAGGCAGAATTATTGCAATAAAAGGAACTTGCCCTGAACTTGTAAACGGTTTCAATGATGAAGTTGAGCAAAAACTTTTAGATTTAGAGGTATCTTCATTGTATGTTCCTGCCGATAAGACAGGAAAGGCGATTATTAAAATACGACATTTAGGCAACCAAGAATTTTATATAAATCAAATGGATGCCCCCAGAGAATTTTTGTTAAAGGTAATAGAAACAATTTGTGGTGGCGGCGACTACCATAAAGAAGGTTCAAGAGTTACTATAAGTATTTAACATAAGAAATATTATAAATATATTTTTTAAAATTTTTTCAAAAAGCGAAAATAATATAAAAATTAAAGTCCATTGCGTAGTATAGTTAAACTTCTTAGCGAAGAAACATCAAAGCCCCGTCTGTTTGAAGGCGCAGCCTGAGTTACGGGGCTTAAACTGAGCTTAGAAGTTATCTATACGAAGCGACAGGACGCAATTTTTATATTATTTGAGCTTAATTATTAAACAAAAAAATAAAGTTTTCTAACCTGATACTGCGTTTCTAATTTTCCAGCTGCGACCAAAGCTGCGGAACTCCTCCCTTCGGTCGTCAAACATGTCCTCGCTTGATGTTGTCTTGCAGGAAAATTTACGAAACTCCGTATATGGTTTTCAAACTTTATTTTTTTTGTTTATTTTAATAATTTATAAATTATATATTTATAATATTTCTTATGTTATTAATTTGCAATTATAATAAATTTATTGTCTAATTAAAGCTATGGATATTACGGTAAATAGAGTAAAATCTTTAAATGGTGAAATTATAATTCCTGCGGATAAGTCAATTACCCATAGGGCATTTATGTTCGCAGCTCTTACAAAAGGTCAGGTAAAAATTACTAATTTTTCAAAAGGTGCTGATTGTATGTCAACATTGAATATAATTGAACAATTAGGCTGTAATATCAAATATTTGAGTGAACAAGAACTTATTATTGACTCGGTCAGTGCCATAAAAAAACCTTCCGATAAACTTAATTGCGGAAATTCTGGTACTACAACAAGATTAATTTCAGGCATTTTGGCAGGACAAAACTTTAATTCCTCCTTATATGGAGATGAAAGTCTTTCCAAAAGACCAATGAAAAGAATAATAACTCCATTAGAACTGATGGGCGCTAAATTCAATCATAAAGATTATAAATTACCCATAGACATTTATGGTACACAATTAAAAGGTATAGATTACATTTCACCTCTTGCTTCCGCTCAGGTTAAATCCTGTCTTTTACTTGCAGGATTAAATGCAGAAGGAGTAACATCTTTTACGGAACCTTATAAATCCAGAAACCACACTGAACTTATGTTTGAATACATGGGAGCTGATATTAATACTCAAGGGAACAAAGTAGTAATTAAAAAATCTTGCCTTAATCCCGTAGATATTAACGTTTGCGGAGATATATCCTCCGCTGCATTTTTTATTGCCGCCGCACTTATTGTACCTGAGTCTGAAATCATAATTAAGAATGTAGGAATAAATGAAACCCGCTCAGGTATGCTTGATGTACTTAAAACAATGAACGCAGATATTGAACTTTTTAACAAGAGAGTGATTTCTAATGAAAAAGTTGCAGATATAAAAGTAAGATATTCTGATTTAAAAGCTACAAACATACAAGGAGAAATTATTCCAAGATTAATTGATGAAATTCCTATAATAGCGGTGTTGGCTACTCAAGCTGAAGGTACAACTATTATTAAAGATGCACAAGATTTAAGAAACAAAGAAGCTGACAGAATTACGGCAATTAAAACAGAACTTTCTAAACTTGGTGCAGATATTCAGGAAACTCAAGATGGACTAATAATTAATGGCAAAACCCCTCTTAATGGAGATTGTTCTATTGAATGTTATCACGATCACAGAATTGCAATGAGCGCTTTTATTGCAGGACTTATATGCAAAAAACTCATTAAAATTAATGAATTTCAATGGGTTAATATATCTTTCCCAGAATTTTTAGAATTATTTCATCGGATAAACAACTTGGGATGATTTGTCAGGATTTATCTTAAATGTAATATAAACTCTTTCACCTTTATAGTCATCAGGCGGAACATCAAAACTGTTCAATTTAGATAAAACCAATAAAACAGAATTATCTAAACTTTCGTTATTTGAAGTTGAAACTATTCTTTTTGAATCTAAATTACCTTCTTTATCAATTGTAAATTCTACTTTCGCTTCACCTGAACCATTAATAATTGTCTTATCCCATTTTCTGCTAAATTCATTTCCGATATATACAAGATATTCTCTAAGTACCGGTGATATAAAACGGAATCTGGAATTTAAAAGAGGTAAATTAGCCAAAGGATCTTCTTTTTTATAAACTGAAGGTAATGAATTATCCCAATAAGAATTAACAGAAGGAATTTTAACCTGAGCTTGTGCAACTTTCTCTTTAACTTTTACCATCTTTGCTTTTTTATGCGGAGGAAGTACAAACACAACAATACATAATAAGACAGCAACAACACCCATAACGATTAAAGACATATTTTTTTCTTTTTGTTCTTGAGCCAGTTCTTCTTTTTCACGCGGAGTTAAATGTTTTTTGGGCGGAGGAATAATTTCCTCTTCTTCATCATAGTCATTAAACTCCACATCTACTTCTTCAAATGTATCATTTCCGCACTCGCAAAAATCAGGACATTCTTCATATTCTTTGTTACATTCCGTACATCTATACATTATTAATAATCCTTATCAACTTTTTCCAATAATTCTTCACGAATTATAATTTCAAATTTAGTATTACCAAGCATTGTGGTTTCCATAATAAGAATAACGGTTGGTAAAGCTGCCCCTAAAGCACATATAACCATATTTAAGATATCACCGCCCATTACTCCCACGAAATAAGTAACGTTTAATGTATATTCAATAATAATAACACCTATAGCTATCAGTAACCATTTTTTAGCTTCTTTTTTAAGAGTTCTGCTGCTTTCTACACCGTGAATGGTAACTCCGTGTATATTATAATCACTAAAACCATCCTGTTTTATTACATTAGAAGCATTTATTCTTTTTGTTGTTGCAAAGGATGTAGCAAAACAATGGAAGGCAAAAATAATCATCATTGACGCTAAAGCAAGGAACATAGGTGATAATTTTAATGTTCCGCCTAAAAGTCTTATAAATCCTGCAGCTTCAGGGAATATTTCACCCAATGTTTGGGATACCGCATATCCCAAGAAAGGAGCAGTAATTACACCAAGGAAAAATTCCAAATAAGATTTTAATTGCAGATTAAATATTTTGTTATTTATATCTTTTAATTTTTTCTTGGTTATGTTGTTTACATATAAATTTATCCATTGCTGATAATCTTTAATTACTGCCTGAAAATCTTCTCTTGATTCATAGCTGTCAAGTTCTTCACCGCTTTCTGCTATCATATTTTTTGTAAATCCGGCAAATATGCCTAAAAATATACATAAAAATGTACATAATAACAACATCTGAGGTATTAACAACGGTAAATTATAAGTATGAACCATTAATTCCGCTAATGACGCTATTATTATCATTGCGAAAATACCGCAAGATGATAATAAACATAATCTTTGTATCAATACATTAGAAGCGGAAAGTCTTGATTTTCCTTTTTGTTGAAGTACCAAAAATTGACCTTGTTTTAACAATAAAGTAATTATAATAAATGATATTGATACCAAGCATAAGATTTTATTCTGCAACTGACCGTTTAAAGATTCCAGTCTGATAATATCCTTTAAAATATATGCCATAGCCAGCGGTACAAAAGCTATGAGCAAGTTTAAAACACCAAGTATTAATTCATTCTGTGCCAGTTTTGCTCTTAAATCATTTGATTTATAAGCAATTTCTTTTGTTACCAGTGATCTTCTGCGTTCAATATCAGCTTTTTTTCTGTCTATTTTAATTTTAGTTGTAGCGCCAACTCCATCACCATACAATGTTTTTATATCTTGTTCATTAATCTCTTCATCTTCAATCATCGATATTGTTTTTTGAGATTCACGCTTAAGTTTTTCGGCATTTTTTCTGTTTGCAAGTTCTAAAGAACCCGAAACAATTTTAGGATTTGTTCCGCCCACAGTTATTTTAATACCTATAAATTCTTCTGTATCAGCTATCATCAATTTACAAATGGAGCCTATAATTTCAATGGTTTTTCCTATAGGTTGTCCTTTAAAAAGTATTCTGTCGCTTTGGAAATTGTTCACTATCTGCCATCTTCCGGATTCTAATTTTTGCAGTGAAACAATCAAGTCAAAATCTAAATCCAATTTATAATCACAATTACGAGCTGTACCGATATTGATAACATTTGTATTATTAAACACTTTTTCATTATTTTTTGAAGTTATAACAACTTTCATTTAAAATTTTACCTTCCTATAGCTTCCAAAATTTTTCTAATAGCTAAATCTACATTTTCTTCCGATGCCAAAATAAGATTTTTATCTCCCATAACAGGCAAGATTGACTGACGAACAACATCTAATTTTTGAGGATGTGCATATAAAAATGCCAATGTTAAATCAGGTGTATATTTCAAAGTTTTTTGAATATTTTTTGGCAGCGTATTCCAATTAATCTGTTTTGTAACATCTCCTTCATTTTCAAGATCACCCAAAACTATAATGGCCGGTCTGAACCCTTCTTGTTCATATATTAATGCATCACCGATTGCTTTTTTCAGAGCAAGACCATAAGCCGTACCCCATTTTTCTTTATCAAACTCTCCTTGTTTTTGCATTGTTTTCTTTATTTGAACAAGTTTGTGAGGATTACCGCTATATATATTATAAGCATCTTGTGTTACAACATATATCAAATTTAAATCTTCACTATCAAGTCTTTTTGATATTTTTAATATTGTCTGCTCTTGTTGTTCCAGAATACCTCTGTTTGAAGCTGAAATATCCAGCAAGAATATTGTTGCTACAGGTTTAAACTCACCTAACTCCATATTCATACAAGATACTACGAATATTTTCAGTATATAAGCAGCTATTAATACTACTATTCCTAATAAACAAGTTTTTCTAAACATACGACTCACAAAACTATTTTATAACAAGGAAATTGTATCATATTTATTGTTTTTTTGGCAAGTTTTTTATTTTTTTAAAGCTCCAAAAATCAGGATGTAATAATGCCAAAAACGGGATTAATTCCAAACGCCCCACGAGCATATTTATCATACATATTAATTTTGAAAGATTTTGCATATCGGCAAAATTTCCTGTAGGCCCTATTGAACCGAACCCGGGACCTACATTACCTAAAGAAGCAATAGCACTTGAAATCCCAACAATTGTATTCTCTTCAATAAATGTTAATAATACTGCTGTTATTGCAAAAATCGTATAATAAAAAATTACAAAAGATATCATTTGCCTTACTATATCTTCATTTATAATAACTCTGTTAATTTTCACGGGATAAACGCCGTTAGGGTGAAAAATTTTTGAAACTTGGCGTTTCAAGTATTTAAAAATGAAGATTAATCTTAATAATTTTAAACCTCCTGATGCCGATCCGATTGAAGCACCGCAAAACATTAATATAAATAATATTAATTTGGCTCTCAAATCCCATTCATTATAATCTACCGTGTAAAAACCGGTTGTGGTTATTATTGATACAACCTGAAATAAAGCATCTTCAAATGCCTTTGTAAACTTATACATATTAGAAGATATAAGAACTATTGTTATTAATATTGTAAATATCAAAACGGTAAAGAAATACAGTTTAAATTCATAATCTTTAAAGAGAGCAAGAATATTTCTTTTAACATAAATTTTATACTGTAAGGCAAAGTTGGTACCCGCAAGAAACATAAAAACGATTACGGTCCACAAGTATTTTGGGTCGCCGTATTGCATTATACTATCGGCAGCAGGTGAAAATCCTCCGTTTGCAACGGTTGAAAAAGAATTACAGATAGCATCAAACAAAGGCATGCCAAGCCAGTATAATATAACCACCTCTAAGAGCGTCAAAACAAAATAAATACTCCACAAAGCAGCTGCGGTTTGTCTTATTCTCGGAGTCAATTTACTTTCTGTCGTGCCGGCTCCTGGGGATTCCGCAAAAAACATCTGTCTGCCGGCTATTGCAAATTGCGGAAGTATTGCTATAAATAATACTAATATTCCCATACCGCCTAACCATTGACTGAACGAGCGCCAAAAGAACATGGTTTTGGGATATAAACTAAAATCCGTTAATATTGTTGCACCTGTTGTAGTTACTCCCGAAACACTTTCGAATAAAGCATTTATAGGACTTAAACCATAATACAAGTAGGGTATTGCAGAAATTAAGGCAAAAATCACCCACGAAAATAGTACTGTAGCAAGTGTTTCTCCTTTTGTAATTTTATTAAAATCTTCGGTATTTGAACGGTCTCTAAGTATTATACTTAACAAAAAAGATACGACCGAAGCAAGAACAAACGGCTGATATGCATTCCATTCCTTAAACACAATCGCACATATACAGGGTATAAGCATTAATACGGCTATATATTTTAATATCAAACTTATAGTATTAAATATATTGCGGTAATTCATATATTAAACACACCTTTTAAAGTAATTTAAAACTGCATCTGCATTTTTTTGAGTTGTAAATACCATTAAGTTATCAAACGGCATTATTTGAGTAGTACCTCTGGGGATTATTACTCTGTTTCTTCGTTGGATAATTGCTATTATTGCTTCACACGGAAGTTTCAGGTTCATAATCATATTAGTTTTAAAATCAAAAGGAATACATATTTCCAAAAGTTTCCCCTGTCCTCTTTCAACGGTTGCAAGAATTTCTACTTCAGTTTTAATCAAATGATTTTCAATTTCATCAATAGCAGCTCTGTTTTGAGAAATAGCAACATCAATGCCTACTTTTTCAAACAGATTTGCATTAGCATTTTTAGAAACCCTTGTTATAACTTTATCGACACCCAATTGTTTAGATAATAAAGAGCAAAGAAGATTTTTTTCATCATTATTTGTAACACAAACAACAACATCCGATTCATTAACCCGTTCTTCTTCCAACAGAGCAAAGTTAGCACCATCACCGTTTATTACAAGTGTATTTTTTAAGTTTTCGGTCAGTTCAACACATCTGTCATAATCATATTCAATAATTTTTATTTTCATATTGGCTTTTTCAAGGTTTTGAGCAAGCATTAAACCTACATTACCACCTCCGATAATAGTTACCTGCTTAACATCATTTTTTTCCTGAAAAAATTTATTTGCCAATATATCCAAAGAATAGGATGAACCCATAAATATAACTTTATCATTCAGTTTTAATTCGGTATCACCGTTAGGGATAAAAAGCGTATCATCTCTTGTAATACCCACAATAAGTGTTTCTTCAGGAAAGCTGCAATCTTTTACTTTTTTGTTTATGAAATTTGTGCTTTCTACTACTCTATACTCAAGCAATCTTGCTTTACCGTTAGCAAAATTTTCAACATCTATAGCGTTAGGGACAGTAATTATTCTGAAAATTTCTTGAGTCATAAGTTCTTCCGGCCATAGAACATAATCAATCATAAGTTCACGCTGATATTTTGAACCTCTGACAAGTGATAAAGACTCAACATTTTCTTTTTTACTGACAAAACAAGCTGTTTTAAGTTTTGTCATATTCGTAACGGTCAGACATGCAACTATATTAGCTTCATCATTATCCGTACAGGCAATAAAAATATCCGCATCTTTTATTCCGATTTTCTCCAAAAGTGCGATATTTGAACCAGTTCCCTGTACGTATTCTATATCAAGTTTTTGTATATCATCATTAACGTTTGATTCGTCATCTATTACAATTATATCGTGATCTTCAAATAAACTTGCCGCAATCAAGCCTGCAGTTTCATTTGCGCCATATATAACTATTTTCATATATATTCCTTTTTTTCGGTTATTACTTTTATAATCGAAAAAATGAATTTTGTCTATTTTTGAAAAAAACTTAAAATTTATAAAGCAGCAATTTTTTGCGTTATTTCTTGTCTTAAAACGGTATTATCCGTTTTTTGCGCTGCAGTATATGCTTTAGATAATAAGGTTCTTGCTTTTGCTTTATTGCCGTACCCGAGCATAATTTGCGCGGCATCTCGGTAATTTTTAGCCAAATTCTCATTATCCTCAACCAGAGAATATGCTTGAGCAGAATTTCCGTAATATTTTAATGCCCGTGCTTTATCATTCAATTTTGTATAATTGCGTGCGCCTTTAGAATATGTATACCCCTTCACCTTATTATCCTTTGTTTCTTCCGCTATTGCGGAAGCAAAAGAAATAAACATAACGGCATTATCTTTTTCATACCTGTCTGTGTGTATTTGAGCCAAATCGGTTAAGGCTTTTGTTTGCAGTTTTAAGTTATCAGACTCTCCCGCAAAAGAAACCGCAGCACAATAATGGTCAACTGCAGGCTTAAAATAAATAAAATCATCATAGATTTTACCCATAGATATATGAGCTCTTGCTTTTATATTGTTATCATTTGATTGTTTAGCAGCTCTGTCGTAATTATACAGGGCATCTTCAAGCCTGTTAAAGCTGTCATATATTTTCCCCTGTTCATAATGAATTATTGCACATGCCTGATAATCGCCTATTTGTTCGGCATAATCCATAGCCTGCTGGAACAAATAAAGTGCGTGTTCTTTGTTATTATTATTTGCAAAGCTTTTTGCTTCGGTTAATAACTGTTTTAAATCCGCGTCAGAGGGAACATAAAAACCTTTTTTGGGTTGGTCATTCGGTATTACTTCAGGTTCAACCGTTTCTTCTTCAATAACGTCATGAGTCGGGTCGGTAATTTCCTCTGCAGGTTCTTCAGTCGGTTTTATTGCGCTTTTATAATCAACCTCTTGTAAAAACAGTGTATCCACCCAATTTTCAACAACTCTTGAAGGTTTTTTCAGCGTATTTGTTATATATTCATCCAAAAGTTTGGATGCCGTTTTTATATTTGATTGAATTATCTGCGGGTTAGGCGCATCTTTTCGGGACTGGCTTTCAACTAAAGATAAATATCCGTTTACTTCCGATTTTAACTCCTCGGGAACACCTATTGCATTGGCGGTATTCCTGAAATCTTTTATAACCTGATCAATATTTATTTGTCTTCTGGTATAATCTATAGCGGTTTTTTCGCCGTTTGGGAAATACATTCCCCCGTCTTTTGGCGCATGTTTATCCTGCTGAGGTTCATTCTCAGCTTTTTGCAAGGTTTGAGAGGGACTTTTCTCCTCCTCCTGCTTCCTTGTTATCCGCCTGTTATTAGCCCCAAAATAATTATTTACATAATTTGGGTATATAGTGTTGTACAACTTTACCGCCTTTTCTACATATTTAAGTATGTACTTTTTTGCGGGTATTTTAAATACTCTGTTTAATGTATTAATTATTTTTTTTTATATTTCAATTTGATATAATCGACTTATGTTTAAAAGATTTAAAATAAATAAATTTAATAAAAAATGGGCGGGAAAAGAGCTTTTATTCTGCCCGAGGATATATGAAGATGTACTTTTTTGGCCTTTAAGCGTGCATAAATGCTGCCATTGCACCAAAACCCCTTATTCTCCGCCGTTTATTGCCCGCATGCCCAATAAAATTAATCTTGAAATATATCTTAAGCACCTTGACAGAATTATGACATCAAACCAAAAACCTAACGGCGTCTGCCATGGATGTAAATTTTTAACAAAACAAACAGTTCCTAAATTTGAATATGAAAAACAAATTAAATTCTTTACGATTAACCATTTTACAAAGTGCAATTCCAACTGTATATATTGCGGTATAGGAATGAAAACAGAAGATATAAAATTTCAGCTTCTGCCCGTAATAAAACAAATGATGAAAGAAAAAATGTTTAATGAAGACTGCCTTATAAACTGGGGCGGAGGTGAACCATTATTATGCTCGGAGTTTGAAGATATAGCCGAATTCTTCCATAAAAATCATATAAGACAGGCAATAAATTCTTCGGGGATTGAGTTTTCAAACGTAATTCTTGAAGGGTTAAAAGACGGCTCCATGAGTATTCAAATCAGCCCTGATTCGGGGACAGAAGAAACATATATTAAAATAAAAAGGCAGAACAACTTTAACAGAGTTTGGGAAAATATTAAAAAATACGCTCAATACCCCGATATGCTTTTTGTTAAATATATTTTCTTTTCTATGAGTGCAAACGAAAATGACATTCGTCAATTTATTGAAAAATGCAAAGAAGCGGGTGTAAAACACATTGTGATAGACTGTGAATCAAATAGCGCAAATAATCCAAACAGTCCTTTCGGCAATATCAATGAAGATATAATTAATCAGGCAATCTTAATGAAAAAACTTGCTATAGAAAATAATCTCGCTTATGAAATCTCTTACCAGTGGAAAGATGAACATAAAAAAATAATAGAAAACGCTTAAATAAAGTAATTACAAGACACCGCCTGATTTTACGGATTTTCCCAACGATAAAAGTAATTTGTATTATTTATTCTGCGATACTGCCCGATGCGGTCTTTTGAAACAAAATCATTATAATTTTCATCAAAGTCAAGCTGGTTTCTCAAATTATATTTAGCCATAGCCTCAGTAAGAACAATAATTCTCAATTCTTTTTCGGGAGAAAATCTTATTCTGAATTCCGCATCTTGGATTGTTGCTTCAACGCAAATAATTTCAAAAGTCTCGCAGTTAAAGTATTCGCACAGTAATTTTCTTAAAAAAGGATTATCTTCTTCGGGCTCCGAAAATTTAAGGTTAAGGTTATTCAGTCTTGATATTCGCCCGTTATTGTTATAAATGATTTCGTCATCCAAAAGTTCAACAACCTCACCGGAACCTAAAAATACTCGTTTATTATTAATTAGGTCAACTATTTGCTTCGGATTTAGTTTTATGTTTTTCATTTTTTATCCTTTTAATTTTTTTATCTGTAATTATCCTATTTAATTATTCTTTTTACCATTTATGACAAATCTGGCTTGGTAGAAAATGGCAAAAAAATAAAACATTATTAATTTATGAATAAAAATTACCAAAAGAAACTGGGCAAAAATATCCGAGATATACGAAAATATAAAGGCTTTTCTCAAGAAAAATTAGCTGAATTAGTTAATAAGACGAGAAATTATATCGGAATGGTTGAACGGGCAGAAATTAACGTTCCCGTGTTGGTAATATTTGATATTGCAAAAGCATTAAATATCCACCCTAAAGAACTTTTTGAATTTTAATTTTACCTCACTTCCTACCCCGACACTTCGGGTAAATTAAATTGATATTAGCATTATTATTAATAAAATGCAAGATGATACAAAAAAATTATATTTAGCAATTTCAAAGGTAATAAATACAGTAAAAAATGAAAAAGGTATTAAATATACCGAACTTTGTTATGAAAATGAAATACCAATGACAACATATGATGACATAATCAATGCTAAAACAAAAGCATCATTTTACAATATATCAAAGATAATCAAAGGTTTAGGCTTGAATTTTGAAGAATTTGGAAAATTATTAGATAATGAACTCCCCGAAGATTTTTTAGAAAAGCCTTAGTTTAGCTAAGCGTAATCGAATAATAATAAAAATATTTTAATTAAAGCAAGCTATAACGAAGAATAATTGAAAATCGAATTGAAGAAAAGTCAAAGGCGAGCGTTGTATGAACGAAGTGAGTTCGCGAGCCTATACTGAAATTCAGATTTTCATTATTCGAAGTTCCGAGCTGGCGTAATTAAAATATTTTAATTATATAGTAATATAATATATGTTAAAATTTTTATAAACAAATTTTAAAGGAGTTATAATGAATATTTTTGATATTTGTTTAAGTGTAATTGCAATTGCTATAGTTATATGCGGTACAAAGATTTTTATTAAAGCGCAAAAAGAATTAAAAGAAAAAATATAGCCTCTTATTTTGAAATCACAATTTGAGATTTCAAAAAGTTCTATATTCCCTGCTGATGAAAAATGCTTAAACTGACAGCTCAGGCAATCTCTAATTCATATCCCAACTCACGAAATATTTTAATAATGGTGGAAAATTTAGGTTCTTTTTCATTCCTAAACAAACTATATAAATGAGTCCTTGACATCCCGATTTTTTTTGCAAACCTCGAAACAGAATCTTTTGCTTTAATAACTATTTCTAATGCACGACAAAAAGAATTATAATCTCCATCTTCAAGATAATCTTTTAAACTTGCATTTAAGTATAGCTTAATATCTTCATCTGATTTTAAGTTTTCAATTAAATATTTTTCTAAATCCAAAGTGTATTTATATTCTTTCATTGCAAGTCTCTCCATTCTTGAAGTATATTTTTTGCTTTTTCAATATCTTTAGTTTGGGTGGATTTATCTCCTCCATTGATTAATAAAACAATAATATTATCAATTTCCGTATAATAAATTCTATATCCCGAACCAAATTTTAACCTAAGCTCCGAAATTTCACTGTCAACTTTTTTATGGTCTCCAAAATTATTTTCCAATAATCTTGTCAGTCGGCTTTGAACTCTTGCTTTTGTCATTTTATCCAACGAATTTATCCACTCAATAAATGGAGTTTTTCCACTGCTTGTTTGAGCTATTTTTATAATTCGTTGTTTCATATTACTAGTGTATTCTATAGCAGACAATTTGTCAAGACTATTTTTTATTATTGCAATAAATACGGGGGTAAAACTAATGTTTTACCCCCGTAAACTTTAAAAACAAATCAGATTAAACTCTGCATTTTGGTTTAGGACCTGCGTTTACGATTTCTGAAGGCATATTAGGATATTTAGCCTTGAAGTTATCTTCAAACATTTGAGCTAACTTATTAGCCGCTTCATCGTAAGCATTCTTATCAGCCCACATACCGCGAGCGTCAAGCATTTCATCAGGTACGTTAGGACAACTTGACGGATAATCAACGTTAAATACATCATGATGTTTGAATTCAACGTTATCAAATGACCCGTTTAATGCTGCAGTAACCATAGCTCTTGTGTAGCTTAATTTCATACGTTTAGCGCCTGATGCTGCACTTCCGCCTGCCCAGCCCGTATTTACCAAGTAAACTTGTGTGCCGTATTTATCAAGTTTATCGCCTAACATTTTAGCGTAAACTGAAGCATCCATCGGCATAAAGGGTTCACCGAATAAGGTTGAGAAGGTCGGTTGAGGTTCTGTTACACCGCGTTCAGTTCCTGCTAATTTAGATGTAAAGCCTGTTACGAAGTGATACATTGCTGCATTTTTGTTTAATCTTGAAATAGGAGGCAATACACCGAACGCATCAGCGGTTAAGAATACAACAACTTTTGGTATTCCGCCTTTAGAAGGTACTTGAGCGTTGTTAATATAATCAATAGGATATCCTACACGTGTATTTTCGGTTAAGCTTCCGTCGTTGAAATCAAATTCTCTTGTTTTGTCATCCATAATTACATTTTCAACTAAAGAACCGAATTTAATAGCGTTGTAAATATCAGGTTCGTGTTCGGCAGATAAGTTAATACATTTTGCATAGCATCCGCCTTCAAAGTTGAATACGCCGTCAGGAGACCAGCCGTGTTCATCGTCGCCGATTAATTTTCTTGCAGGGTCAGCAGAAAGTGTTGTTTTACCTGTTCCTGATAATCCGAAGAATACTGCTGTTTCGCCTGTTACAGGGTCCATATTTGCACTGCAATGCATCGGAAGTACGTTTTCTTTTGTCATTACATAGTTCATTGTTGCGAATACTGATTTTTTGATTTCGCCCGAATATTGAGAACCGCAAATGATGATTGTATGAGCTTCATAGTCAATAGCTATACAAGCTTCAGAATTTACTCCGTCAACTTCGGGGTCGCATTTATAACCGGGGGCACAAAGTATTGTATAATCAGCTTCACCGTAGCTTGCAAGTTCTTCAACAGTAGGTCTTATTAATAATTGGTGTATAAACAAGTTTTGGCTTGCAAGTTCATTTATAACTCTGAATTTCTTTGTATATTTTTTATCCGCACCTGCAAAACCGTCAAATATAAATACTTCTCTGTTTTCCAAATATGCTGCGATTTTGCCTTTTATTGAATCAAATTTTTCTCTTGAAATAGGACGGTTAACTTTTCCCCATGCTATTTCGTTATGTATTGTATCTGTATCAACGATAAATTTGTCTTTAGGAGAACGTCCCGTATATTTACCTGTTGTTACTACTAATGCGCCTGTGTTACTTAATTTACCTTCGCCTCTTTCAAGTGCTTTTTCTGTCAATTGGGCAGGAGTAAGGTTTCTGTAAACGGCTTTTGGGTTTATTATTCCCCACTTTTCGATTCCGAATGTTTCCATGCTAATGTTCCTCCTTTTAATTTTCTTAACTATTAGCATAACACAAAAAAAAAGGAACAAGAATTGTTCCTCTGAAATCTTTTTCAATTTCCTCGTGTGTTAGTAAAGGTAGTAAGTAAGGTAAGTATGAATTTATAATTTGCTTTATTTGGTTCTCTTAATATCTTGTGTTTATCATCTACATATATATAAAGTATATACGATTTAAATAATTGCGCGTTTTATCTTAAATTTGATAAAAATATTTAAAAACCCTTATTTTATAAGGGTTTTAATGCTTTACAAAACTTAATATTTAAACTTTTTGAGGTTTTTTCTGCTTTGTTTTTATATACTTTTTACGTTTCATTAAATCAACAAAAGCTTCAAGACGGGTAATATAACCTGCTCTTCCAGTTTGTTCGTCCATAATAAGAGTTAAAATAGGGATATCACAGTTTTCTCTCATGGTGGGGAAAATATTTTGGGACATAATTTCAGGCATACAGGTAAAAGGACTTATATGGATAATGCCGTCAACTCCGCGTTCATTAGCATAAGCTACATCGCTGACGGATTCAAGGGCATCCCCTCCGATATCACGCATTAAATATGGTTTTGCCATTCTAAAAGCCCGTTCTAAATGAGTTTCGCCTTTTTTAAACCATTTTGGAATTATTGCATCTTTTAAAAAACCTGATACGGTTAAGCTTCTTCTTGTTTGAACGCCCATTCTGCCCAGTTCTTTTTCAATATTTTGGTTGGAAAAAGGGTCTTGAACAAGAAATATTTCACCTGTTATATCTACCTTAACTACTTCTCTTGCGGGGTCGATTTCTGTTTGTTTGATTTCTTTTATTGCTTCTTTTTCTATTTTTTTTAGCTCTTTCGTATTATTAGCCTGCATTACCATATTAAGAGCTTTATTAAAGTGCTTTTCCGCCGTACCTGTTTTTATTTCACGCGCTCTGTAGTAGGAAAACAAAGTTTCGAGTTTATCAACAACAAAAACACTTCTTACTGCCATATTTATAGATTTAACAATGGTAATCGGATTTTTTACACCCGTAAGTTCAATTAAAAACTTATACATGCCTTTAAATCCGTCATAAAGCTGCAGTTCAGTATATTTATCGCCATAACCCAAATCCGTAAGAACATTTTTGATACTCTGACCGTATTCTCCAAGTCTGCAAATCCCCGGGGATGTAATCATTGCAACATAATCGGCACCGTTTTCTATAGCCTGCAAAAAGTTACCCAATATTAACTTATATGGCAGACAAATAGACTCGGGACTGTATTTTGAAGCAAGCTCAAGTGTACGTTTATTTGTTCTCGGGGGTATAATAGGTTCTAATCCCAACTTTTTTAACGCAGAAGCCCACGATATATATACATTTCCCATATGCGGAAATGCAACTTTCAGCCGTTCTTTTGCCATTTATAATTTATACTTTCAGCAAATATCCGCCGTTATCGGCATTTTGAAGAACATCTTCATTCATTTTGCTTCTGAGATTTTTTATATATTTATATACATAATCTCTCGGAAGTTCCAAAATACTTGCTAAATCCTTTGCATATACTATATTATTTTTATTTGCCAAGAAATAATCAAAAACTATTTGTTCTCTTGCAGTTAAAGCCTTTTTAAATGAAATATTAATATCTTCATTTAATGAAGGCATAACAGGCATTTCTTTTGTTTTTAATTGTTCTTGTTTATTGGTTTCTTTATTTTCATGAAGTTTTTTTGTTTCTTGTTTTTTAGCAGGTTTAACTGTTGTTTCTTTACTTACCTGCTTTATCTCTTTTTCTTTATTAAATGATTTAATTGCAAGTGTTTGTATTTTTTCCGCTGTGGGGGTATAACTTTCAACCGACATGGAATTTAAAGATCTTAACATAACACTGTCAACTAAACTGTCATCATGTTTTTCTTCTTGAATAACTTTACCTAACCTTGCAGCATACTCCTCTAATGTGATGCGTTCTAATGAGCTTCTCCATTTACGAATTTCTTCTTTGCTCAAGTACTCCGGCATACCTATAAATCTCCTTGACTCTATTTCTTAAACTGTTTTAGGGATTAAGTTTATAATTTAATCTCTTATCTACATGACAAATTTAGCACAAATTTTAAGTAAAATCTTAAAATATAAATAAACTTTTACAAATTTATTTTTTACACTAAATAATTTTACATTAAATATTTGGCTCCGCTTAATTTTTACAATAGAATAATATAAAATAAAGTTTATTAGAAAAGATTAATGATTTTAACCAAGAGCAATATGAAATACAAAAGTTGTGAATTTTTAAGACATGCAATAATGTTTTGGACAAATGAAATAGATTATTGTTGTCATTCCGGCATAAGATTTTTTGAGTTTTATAAAATTAAAAACTCTTATAACGGGGAAACTTTAGACTGGGATTTACTAATGAGGGAAAGAAAAACTCAACTTCAAAACATGAAAGAAGGGAACCCGAGTATTTTCTGTAAAGACTGTCAGTATTATGAAGAAAAAGATTGGGATGATTGGGAACCTTATATTAACTTTATAATTATATCTCATTGGACTCATTGTAATTCAAATTGTATATATTGCAATTTAGATAAAAAAACGAAAATGAAACCTTATAATTTTATGCCAATTCTTAAAGATATGAAAGAAAAAAATATTTTAAAATTTGACGGAAGATTAAGTTTCGGCGGAGGAGAACCTACGCTGTTAAAAGAATTTGATAAAATTATGGATTTTTTCTATAAAAATAATATTGCAAGTGTGCAAATTAATTCTTCGGGAATCAAATTCTCCAAGAGCATTGAAAAATACATATCTCAAGAAAATACAAGATTAACAATTTCCCCTGACAGTTCAGATGCCAATACATACAAAACTATTAAAAGAGTTAATAAATTTAACGATGTTTGGAAAAATATTAAAAAATATGCTAAGGCTCAAAAAAATAACGAATACGGTGTTTCTACAAAATTTATTCTGCTTCCTTTTGAATTCGGGGTATATTCAAATGCTTCTAAAGAACAAATCAAAAATTGGCTTATTTTAAGTAAAGAATCAATGGTTAATTCTGTTATCATGGATATTGAATCACACTGGTATGCACACTATAAAAATAAACTTGATAAAAATCATCCGATAATAGAACTTTATCAATATTTTGAACAAGAAGCCAAAAAACTTGATCTTCATATTGAATATTATGCCGTAGGAGAACTTATAAAATCCTTATTAAATCAATAGTTAAGAGAAGAAATGACCTCTTTTGGAGTTCAACGTAATATTATCAAAAGAATACAATCTGGCAGGACGTTTTGAACCTATTTTGGTATATTCGTTTAATTCTTTTAAAATAGCACCCGTTAAAACTTTTTTACGGAAATTACGTTTATCAAGTTTCATATCCAATATTAATTCATAAGATTTTTGAAGTTCGGTCAAAGTAAATTTTTCGGGCAGAAGCTGAAATGCGATGGGGCAAAATTCCAAACGTTCACGCATTCTTTTTATGGAATATTCTATAATTTCTTTATGGTCATAAGCTAAAGTCGGCAAATTATACACTTCGTGCCATTGAACTTCCGTAATTCCCTGCGAATTATCAACGGATAATTTTATATCATCACTTCTTATTAAAGCAAAATATGCACACGTTATAACCCTTGAGCCGGGGTAACGAAGCGGGTCGCCAAATGTATAAAGTTGTTCAAGATAAATATTATCAACATTCGTTTTTTCTTTTAATATTCTTAAAGCAGCAGCGTCAAGATTTTCCGATAATCTTATAAAGCCTCCCGGTATAGCCCATCTGCCTTTAAACGGTTCATTAGCACGTTTTACCAACAATACCTGCAGTTTATTATCTTTGATAGTAAATATAACTACGTCGGTGGTGATTTCGTGGGTTTTTATCTCTTGAAACATTCTCTGCTCTCTTAAATTCCTTGAACTGACAAAAATTCTTTTAATATTGCATCTTGCTGCATTCTAAAATCATTTGCGGCTATTTCTTCATCTTCATCTTTTACAAAGTAATTAATATCTTTAATATTTTTATATGTATCCATAGAGGATTCGGGGCTTGTTTTAAAGTGATTATAGTTTGTTTTTATTGAAGAAATAAATTTTTTTGTTTCTTTAAACGGAGGTATACCGTTATATTTTTTAACGTTCCCGGGGCCTGCATTATAAGCTGCAAGCGCAAGCTCCATAGAACCAAACATTTTATACATCTTTTTGTAATATGCTATACCGCCTTTTATGTTATCGTGTATACTGTATGGATTATAACCCATTTTTTTTGCGGTATTAGGCATTAATTGAAATACTCCTACGGCGCCGTATCTGCTTTTTTTGCTCTGGCAAAAACCCGATTCGATTTTTGCAATACTTAAAGCTATGGCAGGATCAATTCCCATCTCTTTGGCATGCTTTACAATAAGCTTTTTTACCGCTATTGTTGGCACCACATCAGCCTTTGTTACTTGCGGGAAATTTATAAATAAAAAACATACTACCGCAATTATAATCAATACTTTTCGAGCCATGTAAATCCTCTTTACTTTATTTATCACGCTTTAAAGTTGGTTATAATTTATTGTATTACGTAAATTTAAAATTTCAACCGCAAGGGTGTACATACCTCGTAACCCTTATAATTTGAATATTTTTTTAAATTCTAATCTAATAATTTATCTAAAAATTCAGCGTCAGATGCAGATTTTTTCATGTCAAACATATTATTTCTTTTGATGTAATTTCTAAGAGCCTCTCTTATCAATTCGCTTCTTGTTCTTTGCTCATTTTCCGCTACAACATCAATTTGATTCAAAAACTTATCAGGTATTGATAATAAAACTTTTGCCATACAATTTCCTTACACCTTATTACATATATATATTATATACTATTAAATAAAAATAATCTATAATGATTAAAAAAGGAGTAACAAATGGAAACTTTAAGAAAAGAATATAAACTTATTGATTTATTTTGCACTTTGGCTGAAATACCCTCGCCTTCTTTAAAAGAAGAAAAAGTTGCAGAAAAAATATTATCCGTTTTTAAAGAAAATAATATTGAAGCAAAAAAAGATGATTACGGGAATATTACCGCAAAAGTCAAAGCAACGGATACAACAAAAAAACCTCTTTTATTAAGTGCGCATATGGATGTAGTCGGAGATGACAGCCCTATTAATATAAAATTAAACGGCGATATTATTGAAACCGATAAAACAAGAACACTCGGGGCTGATGATAAAGCGGGAGTCGCCGCAGCCGTTTTATTAGCTATAGAATTATCCCAAAATAAAGACCTTAAACACGGCGGACTTGAAATAATTTTTACACGGGATGAAGAACAAAACATGACAGGTATTCACAATGTAAAAATGGATGAATTAGAGTCGGAATATATTTTGGTACTTGATGCGGATAAATTAGGTCAGGTTCAAATATCAGGAGCAAGCTATACCAAACTCGTTCTAAACGTAAAGGGATTAAAAGGCGGACATTCGGGGATTGATATTGATGATAAAACAAGATTAAATGCCGCTAAACTTATAGCAGAGCTGGTTAGTGAAATCCCTCAAGGTGTTTATAAAAAAGATGAGTTTGGCGTTATTACTTCAATTAATCTTGGCGTAATAATCGGCGGAGGTATAGAAACAGCCGTTGATAATATTAAAAACTCATCAATTTCAAGCAATAAATATCTTGAAACTATTTTAGATAAAGCTGTTACAAATGTTATAAATACTAAAGCGGGTGCTGCATACTCTATAAGAAGTTCAAGCAGAGAGTTTGAAAATAATTTAATAAATGAAATAAAAGAAATAGTTAATAAATTTAATAACAAATATGCGGGGTTTGCGCTTGCTGAAGTTGAAACTTCGGAGCACCTGCCTCCGTTTGAAAAAAGTGAGGATGAAACTCTTATCAATACAGCAAAAAAGGCGGGTGAAAATCTTAATCTTAAACTCGATATTTCATCTTTCCATGCCGGTGCTGAAACCCACATTTATGCAAATAACAAAAATAAATACGGGAAAACTCTCAAACCTGTTCTTATAGGAATGGCTGATGTATTTAACATGCACTCAAGTGATGAAAAAATAAACTATAAAACATATCTTAAAGGTTATGAATTTTTAAAAGAATTTTTTAAAGAATTTAATAAAATTTAAGCATAGTACTTGAAATATTATTTTCTTCTTATTATGATAATGCAAAAGACTTACCCACCACCAAGTCACATAATAAAAAAGGAAAAGAGAATGGCAATAAATTTAAAGAACAAAGCAAAAATCGTTGAAAAATACGGTAAAAATGCCCAAGATACAGGAAGCGTAGAAACCCAAATCGCTTTATTAACAGAAAAAATTACAGAATTAACCGAACACTTAAAATCTAATCCAAAAGATTTTCAAGGCAGACGCGGTCTTTTAATGATGGTAGGAAAAAGAAAAAGACTTCTGTCATACTTAAAAGAAAGAAATCTTGATGATTACAGAAAATTAATTAAAGCACTCAAAATAAGAGAAGCAAAATAGTTTAACCCAAATAAAAAAAACCGCGGAAATCGCGGTTTTTTTTTATAGCTTTTAATTTGACTTGATAATATTTTAAAAGTAAAATTTATAAAAGTAGTATAAAAGGTCATGAAAGAGAGCCGAATATGAGTTCAAAAAAATATTTATTTACATCAGAATCCGTAACGGAAGGTCATCCTGACAAAGTTTGCGATCAAATATCCGATGCTATTTTGGATGAATTTTTAACACAAGATTCAAAATCAAGAGTTGCGGCAGAAACATCTGTTACAACAGGTATGGTTTTGGTTGCGGGAGAAATAACTTCATCTTGTTATGTTGATATTCCGCATGTAGTTAGAACAACAATAGAAAACATAGGTTATACAGGGAAATCTTCAGGAGGATTTGACAGTAAAACCTGCGCAGTTATAACAAGTATAGATGAACAATCAACCGATATAGCAGGCGGAGTTAACAAAGCTTTTGAAACAAGAGATAATAATGCATCAACCTCAGCAGATGAAACAAATAATATCGGAGCCGGCGATCAGGGTATTATGTTCGGATTTGCCTGCAACGAAACACCTGAATTAATGCCATTACCTATCAGTTTAGCTCATAAATTATCATACAGACTTGCTCAGGTAAGAAAACAAGGAATTTTAGACTACCTTCGTCCTGACGGCAAATCTCAGGTTACCGTTGAATATGAAAATGATAAACCCGTAAGAATTGACACCATTGTTATTTCAACCCAGCATGATGAAGTTATCAACGGGTCAAGCGATAATAAAATTATTCAGGAAACAATAAAAAATGACATGATTAAGCATGTAATTAATTATGTATTTGAAAAAGAACAGCTAAAACCTGACAGCTCAACAAAATACTTAATTAATCCTTCAGGAAGATTTGTAATAGGAGGTCCTCAGGGAGATGCAGGCTTAACGGGCAGAAAAATAATAGTAGATACATATGGCGGTTATTCAAGACACGGCGGCGGTGCATTTTCAGGTAAAGACCCGACAAAAGTTGACCGTTCTGCAGCATACGCAGCAAGATATGTTGCTAAAAACATAGTAGCGGCAGGCTTAGCTGATAAATGCGAAATAGAACTTGCTTATGCCATCGGTGTAGCTCAGCCTGTTTCCATTTTTGTTGAAACATTCGGCACGGGCAAAATTTCTGACGACCACATTATGAAACTTGTCCAAGACAACTTTGATTTAAGACCTATCGCTATTATTAATCAATTTGACTTAAGAAACTTACCAAAGAAAAACGGCGGTAAATTCTATCAAAGACTTGCGGCATACGGTCATTTGGGCAGAACTGATTTTGATGTTCCGTGGGAGCATACCGATAAAGCTCAATTGCTTAAAGAACAAGCATTATGTATGAACGCAAATGTTTAATAAAAAATTTAAATGGAGCAGAATTTATCTGCTCCATTTTTTTGCAAAATTAATTTCTTCTTCTTTTGATTTTATTTTCCCTTTAAGCTTTTCTTTTAAAACAGCTTCAAATATTAAAGAAAAATCTTTTGAAGGCTTTAATCCTAACTTTATAAGGTCATCTCCGTTTATTAATACTTTTACAGCCGATAAAACATTACTATATCTTATTACTGTTTCATCTTTTGTTATTAAATAATATATTTTTATGGCAAGTTCTTGTTTTTGATTATATTTTTTATAAATTTCAAAATCATCTTTTACTTGAATATCATTAGCCAAAAGCTGCTTTATTTCATCTAAAATTTTTCTTTCGCGTGAAGTTAAGTTAAATCTTTCCTCTTCATATTCGGAATTTAAAACAAGAAAAGCAAAATAAATAAATTGTAATTCTTCATTTTTAAAATTACTTAAATCCTTTTCTTCAAATTTAGTAATAGGATTATTCCCAAATAATTTATATACTTTATAATCAATAATATACTTATACAATCCTTTTTTTGGTATTTCAAAATACTGAAACAACTCATTTTTGACACGTTCAAGCGGAATTTTTTTCAATGGTTCGGATAAATAATCCTTCATTAATTTTTGAGTATTACTGTCAAGTTTAAAATCCAATCTGACCATGAATTTTAAAGCCCTAATTATTCTTGAAGGATCATCAATAAAACTTTTTGAATGTAAAATTTTAATTTTTCCGCTTTTTAAATCGGCAAATCCTTCGCAATAGTCTATCAACTTATATTTATCAACTCCGTTTAATAAAAAGGCTAAAGTATTTATAGTAAAATCACGTCTTTTTACATCTTTTTCAAGTTCACAACCAAAATTAAAAGCAACAGGTAAAACACCCGAAGCAATATATTTTTCTTGTCTGGTAGAAGCGAAATCAATTTGTACTCCGTTACCAAATTCAATTTTTGCAGTTCTAAGATTTTCTTGAACCGAAATAATTTTACAATTTAATTGGCTTTTTAAAACATTTGCAAAATTTATTGCATCAGCTTCAACCGTAATATCAATATCTTTAAACGGATTACCCAAAATTAAATCTCTGACGGCTCCGCCAATTAAATATAATTTAATATTATTCTGCTGCGCAACATCAACCGCACTATCAATAACAGACTTATAAAGTTCGGGAATAAATTTTTTAAATTTTTTTTCTAATAAAATACCCATTACGGAATTATAACAAATTAATTAAAATCTTTGAACACCGAATTAGATTTATTATCCATTTTGTTAATATATTCTAAATCAATTTTGTCAAAAGCAGGAGCTGTAACCTTTTTAACCATTTGTTCTTTAGCATCTCTTTTTGCCTGAACCTGCTTTGTAATAAATATATTCAGCTTAGCAATACCCACACCTAAAACAATACCCGAATATAAATAACCTGCGATTTGAGAACCCGCCAGCTTAAATATTTTCTTTTTAACATCCGGTGCGGCATTTTTAAACATTTCAGAGAATTTCAGCATTTTACCATCTTTAGCTATATCTTTAGCCTTAGGTAAAAGTACTTCATCAAAAGATTTAACAGAAGCTTTCGTCAGCCAGTTAAACGCATACTTAGCACCTTTTTTTGCACCGTCTTGAGCAATAGGATTATTAATAAGCTCTTTTCCACCCCAAGCTCTTGCCGTAAGTTTAGAAACCATACCGCCAAGAATCAGCCAGTTTGTAAATCCTAAAGTATCTTTTATTACGGATTCTCTAAGTTCATTGCTGTCTCTTGCCGACATAAATCTTGAGCCGATTGTAAGTCCGTAAAGTAATTTAAATTGATTAATCGAAGGAATTTTACTGTTAAATTGAACATTTGAAATCAGATTTGAAGGTTTTCCTATCGTTCTTATGGCAAGTAACGGGAACGCAATACCTAAAGCTGTTTTAGCTCTTTTAAATCCTTTAGATTTATCGCTTTGTTTATTTTCAACACCAACAAAACCGTCTTTACCTGTACGTTTTTTTGTTAACCACCTGTTAATAGGCTGTACTGACATACATAAAGCAGCACAAATACCCAACCCTAAAACAGTTGAAACTGTTTTATTTTTTGTAAGCGCTTTCGCAAAGGAACCGATTGAATCAAGTGATTTACCTTTAAAAGAATTAGAAAGAGAAACAGCATTATCAACAAGTTCGGATAAACTTGAAGAAACCTCTTTAACTCCTTCTTGTGCCGTTTTTAATTTAAAAGAAGCTTGAGCCCCTGTGTCTTTAGTAATTTTAGAAATAATTAAAGTTTTTAATTCTTTAGCTTCTTTAGCTAATTTTACTTTTGCATCGCCTTTCGTTAAGGAAACCTGCTTCATTTTATCGGATAATGCTACCAAACCGTCAACAATTTCGCCTTTTGCCTCAGCGGAAACACTATTCCATGCCTGTCCGTTAAGACCTTTTATACTTTGAACAAAACCTTCAAAATATTGTTTAGTTTGCCCGTTAGCACCCTGCCATAAATTAGACATATTTTTTATTGTATCTGCACTTGCAAAAATATTTTGGGCTTTTATATTAAAATTCTTATTAAACTTACCTGAAACTAAAGTAGCTGCACCTAAACCGATTAAACCTACACAAGCATGGATAAAACAACTTGTCCCTTCTCTGAAAAATGTTTCAATCCCTGATTGCTTGCCTCTATTCTTCATTTCAATTACAGTTCTCGGAATAACCATAGAACATAAATCGACAGCGCAAGCACCAATAGCCGGACTGTTATTTAAGGCACGTAACCCGCCTAAAACAGGAACCGGTATCCCTTTAAAACTTTGGTTTTCTTTAATATTTTTTTCGGCTAATTGTCTTGGTATTAAAGAATTATCTACTTTTGTTATCATATACTACTTATCTTTTCTCTAATCTTAATGTATGTCAAAATTTTTTTTGCTACCATGCCATAAATTTTGTTACACTAAAATTTTGCCGTTTTTTATTTTATCAAAAAAATATTACCGTAACATTACTTTATATTTTGTTTACATAATCAGGTAAAACATTAAAGTTTAATTAAATTATTCCGATATACAGAATATAAAAGGAATTACTATGCCCAATAACCAAATCATATCAAAAAATCCGTTCGGATTAAATATTACACTTCCTAAAAAAACCATTGAGGAAGTTAAAAAAGTTGCAAAACAAGAACTTGAAAACATTACCGTAAATCCGTTTGTTGATTATTTAGAAGAAAATGACAGGGTTTTTTCAGGCGAAATAGCAGGAGAAATAAAAAAATATCAAGCCCAAATATATACGCTCGGGCAAGTCATGCGAGAGGGTCAACCTACAACAACCTTTTCGATGGATATGTAATCTTAAATAAAATAATTTTTGTCCTTCCAAAATATTTTGGAAGGATTGTTGTATTTATAGCTTTATAGTTAGTCTAACTCATTATATTCGAGCCAAACTATAAATCGGCTATGCCGGGCTGTAGCGGCAGCTTTATATTTGGTCTAACTTATTATATTAAACCAAACTATAAACCGGCTATGCCGGGCTGCAGCGGCAGCTTCAAAATTGGTCTAACTATTATATTTGAGCCAAACTATAAACCGGCTATGCCGGGCTGTAGCGGCAGCTTTATATTTAGTCTGACTTATTATATTCAAGCTAAACCATAAACCGGCTATGCCGGCGCAAAAAAAAGGTCGCGTAGCGACCACAGTCTTGTTATGGAGAAAAGGAGTGAAGGAAAATAAGTAAGTTAAATTGCTTATATATTTAAAATTCCCAAAATAATTTATATATAACATATATAATTTTTATATATTTACATTTGTTTATTTAAAAATCTTAACAACAAAAAAGTCCCTTTAAAAAGGGACTTTTTTTGTTTAATTAAAGTTGTTATTTTACTGATTTAGCAGCATCTACAACAATTGCGAAAGCCTCAGGCTCATTAACGGCTAAATCTGCAAGCATTTTTCTGTTAACAACAACATTAGTTCTTTTAAGAGCATTCATAAACTTAGAATAGCTTAATCCATGTTGTCTGACTGCAGCATTAATTCTTACAATCCAAAGACGGCGCATATTTCTTTTTAAATGACGTCTGTCTCTGTATTGATATTTAAGTTTTTTCATAACAGCAGTGTTAGCTACTTTAAATATTCTGCTTCTTGCGCCTTTAAAGCCTTTAGCTAATTTTAAAATTTTCTTATGTCTTTTTCTTAAGACGTTACCACGTTTAACTCTCATAATTATTTCCTTTCTTCTTAAATTCTAATTACCTGCACTTCGCATAAGGAAGTTCTTTAAGTACCAAGTTTCTGTGTGTTGCAGAAACCTCAACCATAGAAGAAAGTTTTCTTTTTCTTGAAGCACTTTTGTGCTGGAGCAAGTGGCCTTTACCTGCTTGTCTTCTTAAAATTTTACCGCCGGCAGTAATTTTATACCTTTTAGCGCCGCTGCGGTGTGTTTTCATTTTAGGCATCGTTTTTCTCCTTTTTTCATTGACTTATAAACGGTCGATTATGCGACATGCCTCCGCATTTTCAAACCTTATAAATTTATTTTAAAACAAACAAGTTTATATGCAAGCGTCAATTATGGCGCCAAAATAGTAACAACATTTCTGCCATCCATAGAAGGTTTTTTCTCAACAGTCATTTTTTCACCTTCTAAGTCTGTAAGAAATCTGTTAGCTAAATCATAAGCCAAATGGCTGTGCTGCATTTCTCTGCCTCTGAGCATAACAACAACTTTTACTTTATTTCCTTTTGCAATAAATTTTTTAATACTGTTAATTTTTACATTATAATCATTTACATCAATTTTATATCTGACTTTAACTTCTTTTATTTCAACAGTATGCTGTTTTTTCTTAGATTCCTTTGCACGTTTTTCTATTTCATATTTATACTTGCCGTAATCCAAGATTTTAGCGACAGGAGGTTCTTGATTAGGAGATACAACAACTAAATCCAGACCTTTGTCTTCTGCCATTAAAAGAGCTTTTGAGGTTGCTACTACACCATGATTTGTGCCTTCATCGTCAATCAATCTGACTTCTCTTGCTCTAATATTGCCGTTTAATAAAGCATTAGGCTGGTTATTATCTCTGCTAATTTTTCTATCCTCCTATTTTATAACGCTATCATTGTATCAGATAAGATATAACTTTGCAAATAGCTTATAATTTAATTTTTTTAATAAATTATAAAAAATGTATTGCTTTTTTATCATGTTTTATATAAACTAGACTCACAACCGTAGACAGCAGGGGGTGGGGCGTAAAGCTTGTATAAAAACCCGTTTGGTTATAAACAAAAGTCGGTTTGGTTATAAGCGAAAGCCCGTCTGATTATCAGGTAAGCAGCCAGTCTTATTAATAGAAAATCGGATTAATCACCTTAAAATAATACCCCGCCGAGGATTAACAAAATTAAATAAGTCAATTTGGATTGGTTTTTTATAATTATTGTTGAGGATTTACGGTTAAGCGTAAATCTTTTTTAGTTTACGCAGGGCGAAAGCCAAAATAGGTCGATAATTACAACAATAAGGAGCACAAAATGTCAACAAAAGCCTTCAAACAAGAAAAAGTTGAAGCAATGAAAGAAAATTTTGCAAAGGCTAAAGTTGCAGTAGTTACCGAATACAGAGGGATGACCGTTGAAGAAATAACAAATCTTCGCCGCAGCCTTCAAAAAGAAAATAGCGACTACATGGTAACTAAAAATACTTTGGCAAAATTAGCATCAAAAGGAACACCTTTTGAAATTCTTGCAGATACTTTAAAAGGACCTGTTGCTATTGCGTTTGGGTTCCAAGATG
>CANQJQ010000006.1 GCA_947624265.1 Candidatus Gastranaerophilales bacterium | reverse complement strand
TGCATCTTTTGGAACTTCTTTGCCCAAAGCATCCCATTGATCCGCAATCACCATACTCTTTTTAGGATACACGGTACCTGTCGCAACCGTATTCCCGCGAACAGAAATCATATATTCATTAGCACCTATGGCAGAAGAATCCATTATACGAATATTTGGAATAATATAGCCGAGTTCATCAGTAACTCTTTGTCTTAAAGCAGCAATTTTAGGCAGCAATAAACCATCCTGTTCCGGGTCTGCTATTACTAATAAGCCCGTACCAACCTGAAGGTTTAATACATCAACACCCAATCTTTCATACATTCTGTTAGGATTTGTTAAATCACTCATGCTCTTTTTAACAGCATCTAACTGTCCTAATTGAGATTGAACATCTTTATTAACCGAAACAATCAAATAAGCGACTAAAATTACACCAGCATATAAAGTAAAAGTGTACCAAGGCAAGCCTGTAACAAAACTTGAAAGTGCAATTATCATAAGGAATACAACGGTAAAAATAAGGCTTGAAGGCTTGCTTAAAATCTGTCCCGCCAAATCTCCGCCTAAAGAACCTCCGGCGGCTGTTGAACGGGTCATTACGATACCTGCGGAAACAGCCATCAATAAAGAAGGCAATTGAGCTGCCAAACCATCACCAACTGTTAATACCGTATATTTTTGAACCGCTTCACCCGCAGGCATACCTTGCATTAACATACCAACGGCTAATCCGCCTACAATATTTATTACAACAATGATGATACCTGCCATTGTATCACCTTTTACAAACTTCATTGCACCATCCATTGACCCGTATAAGTTTGATTCCCTTTGTAAATCTTCTCTTCTCTTTATGGCTTCTTCAGGAGATATCAACCCTGCATTAAAATCGGCATCAATAGTCATTTGTTTACCGGGCATAGCATCCAAAGCAAACCTTGCAGCAACTTCCGCTATACGTTCAGACCCCTTTGTGATTACCATAAACTGTACTATTGTAATAATGATAAATATTACAAAACCTACAACCAAATTACCTCCGGTTACGAAATTACCGAAAGCATCAATAACTTCACCCGCATCGCCTTTTGCTAAAATCAACCTTGTTGATGCAATTGACAAAACCAATCTGAACATGGTTCCGATTAATATTATGGAAGGAAACGAGGCTAACTCTAACGGTCTTTGAATATATAAAGAAATCATCAAAAGCAAAATGCCTAAAGTAATGTTAAAACTTATGGCAAAGTTTACAATAATAGGAGGTAATTCAATAATCAACAATATAATCAACAATATTACAAATATTGCCAATCCTATTTCACTAATCATTGAAGTATTTGCGCCTTGTGGCTGTGCCATTTACTATCCTTCCTCCTGCGTTTTTAACGCCTTTTCTATTATTGCAAGCTGTGTTTCAATTGTTGCATCTACTATGCCGTTAGATGTTTCTACTCTTACTCCCCCATTTTTTATTTCATTATCAGGCACTACCGATATTTTTGCTTCAAAATAATTACCTGAAAATATATCATTTACTCTGTCGCGAACTATTTCAACATCCTTTGGCATTACCTTTAAAACAATTTTATTCTCTGTTTTATTTATTTCTTCAAGTACATTTTTTATTATTGGTAAAATATAATCTTTATCTGCTTCTACCTCTTTTATAAGTATTTTTGAAGCTATTTCAACCGCAACATCCATAATACATGCGGAAACTTTTTCAAAAACTTCTTGTTTGTAATTAAAGAACTGAGCAAAATTTTCTCTTATAGCTTGTATATCTTGTTTAGCTTGCTCTATTCCCTCATTATAACCGTCTTTTTTAGCTGTTTCCTTTATTGAAACAGCATCTTGTTGAGCTCTTGTAACTATATTTCTGTCATGAGAACGCCTATATCCTCTTCTTCTTGAGCCTTCTCTTCTCTCCTGTCTCGGCTCAAACTTTATCGTTTCCAAGTTCAAATTAAAATCATCTTCATTATTTACATTATCTTCAGAGTATTGTTTTTCAGTTTCTTCTGAAGTTATTTCAACATTTTTAACTGCATTATTTTCTTCCGAAACTATTTTTTGCTCATCTGAAACTTCCGGTTCTGACTTAGCAGGCTCTTCTTGCTTGTTTATTATTGTATATTTTTTTTTAATTATCATTTATTTTATCTTCTATACTTTTTACGAGTGATTGTATTACAAGAGGGGAATAAAAATCCTCGGCAGGAAAATCTTTATCAAGAATAAAATCTCTTACCGTTTCTCGCTCTTTACAAGCTATATTATCCAATTTATCAATTGAAGTTAAACTTAAGAGTTTACGGTGATTTTTTAACAATTTGGGAACATTAACAACATCATCTAACGGCAATATTTTTCTTATTTCCTGTAAAGATTTAATTATAATTCCATGATCAATTTTATCTTCAAGGTTAGACATTTTCATATAGTTTACAACGTGAACTTTATCATTTTTTTCCAAAGAATCCAAAATTTTATCTCTTCTTTGTTCCGGAAGTTTTTTAAGTAAAATAGCAAGTGCGGCAAATTTCAGAACTTTTGTATCCGAAGCTTGAGAAATTGGCGAATCTTCCTGTTGAACCTGCGCTAATTTTGATTCATCTTCTGTTTTTTGAACCATGTCGTTTAAGTTAGAAGTATTTACCGCAACATCAAATTGAGCTTGATTCAATACTCCTTTTTTTACAAGTTTTTGCAGTTCATCATTATATACATGTTTAACTTTTTCCTCGACAAGATTAATTATGTTATCTTGAGGCATATTTTTAATTAGTGCCAATTTTGCCGTATTAAATATGTTTGCAGCTATAACCTGTAGAATAGAATCCCTGTATTCTACGGGAATTTTTCCGTTTATTAAATCAATAGACTTATGAAAAGTCCACTCACCAATAAATTGAGTAACCAAACTGGCTTGTTCCGCATTAAATTTTAGTTGCTGGTCATTACTTAATGCCTCACCGGCCATAAAACAATATTTTCTGACGGTTTCAACTATTGTTTTCTTATCTTGATTGGTAAGAGTATCGGGAGCAGCATTTGAATTCGGCTGCATAAGAACATCCAAAGCTTGTTTCGCCAAATCTATCGCAAATGCTTTATAATCAAATCCCTCTATCGGCATTTTATAACTCCGTTATGTTTTTTCTATCCAGCTTTTTAACTCTTGAACCGTTTTTTGACTATCAGCATAATTCAAATCAGATGATACATCTTCTATAACTTCTTCTAAACTTGCATCAGGTTCTTGTTTTTTTTCTAATTGTAATTGTTTCTGCTGTTCAATCAGTTCTTGAGTTAATATACTCTGTTTTTCTATTAATTCCGCAGCTTTTAAGTTAACATCAACAATTTGTTTTTCTTGAAGTGCGGTTTTTTCTTTTAACTTTTTAAGTTCTTCAATCTGATCAGATGATGAATCTTTTAATTTTTTATGAATAAAAATAAATCCGACAAAAAGTCCTATAAGTAATAGTATTACAGCAAGCCACCAAGGATTACCGGAGGCTTCGGGTTTAGGAAGATTTACCGGTCTATCTGAAGCTAAATAAGGGTCAATTGTTTCTGCATAAGCAATAGAAACATCCTCGGGAGAAACTTTTGGAGACGCAGCATGGGCAATTTGTGCTTTTAATTCATCTTCCGACATATTTGGAGGCATAGCATCCGCATTCATTGTAACCGCAATTGATATTTTTTCTATTATACCGGTTTTATAATATTCACTTGTATGAGTTTTACTTACTCCGTATTGTACTTCACTTGCAACTCTTGAATAATTTTTATTTTGAGTAGATGTTGAAGAAGAATTTTGTAAGCCGTTTGGTAAATATACACTTACCGCATCAGAACCTTTATTTGAATCTTGAGAATTATCTCCGAGCCCTTCTTTAAAAGTCTGCTCTGTAAGAGTCGTTTTGGCATTAGGATCGTATTGAATATTTGTAGTTTCTCTGGGGACCTGATTTAAAAATGTACTAACCGTTACAACATAATTACCATGCCCCAAAAGCATATCCAATTGAGCTGCTACTTTATTTTGCATATAAGAATCATTTTCTTGAACTTTTGCAATCTGATCATCAATAGATTTAACCAAACTGTTATACACATTACCGTTTGAATCGGTAATAGAAATGTTTTCAGCCTGTAAATCAACTACAGAGCCCATAAGTAAACTTTTTATTGCCTTAATAACAGATGAATCAAGTTTAACATCACTTGCAACCGTAAGCATTACAGTAGCGCTTATAGGTTTTTTATCTGCCTTAAACATCGTATTTTCAGGAATAGAAACCAAAACCGTTGCATTATCAATATTAGGCATTTTTCTTATTAATCTTGAGAGTTCCCCGTTAACGGCTCTTGCCAGTTTGATTCTTTTATCTTCACGAGTGGAAGTAAAATCATTTTTGTCAAAAATTTCAAGTCCTACATTTTGATCTATCAAACCGCTTTTAACAAGAATTAATAAAGCACCGTCTCTTTGAGTATTGGTATATTTACCCCCTTCAAGGAAAACCGTTGTTTTTGTGCCATCCACTCTTCTTTTTGCAACAATTTTATGACGTGCAAGTATACTCTGTATTTCTATTGCTTTACCTTGATTATCGGTTGTAACAATATCAAACGGTTCTTTTTCTATTTTATCCAAAACTTCAGTACCGTTAGATTTGCCACCAACAGCAAGTGCAACGGACAAAATTATTATAAAAATTAATGCCGCGGCACCGCCAATTACAGAGTATAATATCTTTTTATTTTGTAAGAGTTCCTTAAAATTCATAAATCCCTAATCTTTACACTATTACTTACTTGTTATTATACTATTTTTTTTATGAAAGGGTAACAACTTTACACTTATTTATCAACTGTAATAAGAAAAAATTTTAGATAGAAATCTGCATAACTGTATTATATGCGGTAACAACTTTTGACGTCATTTGAGAGGCAAGACTTATGCCAAGTTCAGCTTTTGCCATGGCCGTTACCACATCATGTATATCAACCTCCGAGTTTCCCATCATCTGTTCATTTAATAATTGGTCGGGCTTTTCAATTTCATTATTTAAATTTGTTACAAGTCCTGATAAAACATCTTTAAAACTTGCCCCGCCGGATTCTTTTAAATTACTTACCCCAAAACCTTTTTGAGAAAATTCATCAATGGGCATTGAAGAATTAATGTCTGAAAATATGTTTACATTCGGGACCAATCTGCTCTCTATCATTTATATACCTTTCTTTATAAATAATTTGCCAATATATTTTTTACATAATTTTGAGTTTCGCTAAAAGGAGGAACTCCGTCATATTTATCCACATTACCCGGGCCCGCATTATATGCGGCAAGTCCCAATACTACATTGCCATTATATCTGTCAATCATACTTTTTAGATATCTTACGCCTCCGTCTACATTTTGAATCGGATTATAAGGGTCAGTAACCCCTAAAGCTTTTGCGGTAGAAGGCATCAGCTGCATTAATCCCAAGGCTCCCGCTGATGACTTTGCATTCGGATTAAAGCCTGATTCTTGTTTTATTACGGCATTTACCAGTCTTTCATCCACTCCGTGTTTTTTGGATATTTTGGAAACCAAGTCTTTTATATGAGATTTTTCGGCATTTTTTGAAGTTGCAGAATACGAAATTGCTGAAATTTCATCATTATCAGGTATTATTACAGAGTCGATTTTTTTCCCTGTTAAATTTCCAAATCTTACCGAGTTAGGTGATTTATTTGTATTAAATCTCGTATGGACGTTTAAAGAAGATTTCATAACATCTTCAAAGGTTTTAAACTCAACCCCTTCTTCAATTTGAGGTTTCATTTGAGATTGGACATAAGTATCAATTTGTTGAGCACGTCTTATAGCATTGGCTTGCCCTGATGAATTAAGTAAATTTTGTATTAAACCCGTAAACATTACACACTACCCTTTACAAAAAATTATGTTCCGATTGATGCGGCTCTGTCTGCCATTGCTTTTGTCATCGTAACAATAGCAAGACTGGCCTCATATGCTCTTTGTGCCATTATTGCATCAGTTACTTCCACTAAAGGATCAACATTGGATGCCCTTATATAACCGTTTTCATCAGCGTCGGGATGCCCCGGTTTATAGAGTTTATCACCCAAGGTCGGATCTTCTACAACCCCTGCCATCGCAACACTTCCTGTTGAATAAGGCAAAGTGCCCGCACCAAACGTAGATTCTTTCATTTGATTTATAACACTCAAGAATGAACTTCTGTCTGTTGATACTACTAAAGGTATTTTTCTTACATAATTCGGAGTATCAATATTAGCGATATTTTTTGAATTAATATCCAATCTCATTCCATGTACTCTAAGGCCGTCACAGCCTATATTCATTGCACTAAGTATACCCATTAGCCGTTACCCATATTTATTACTGTTCTCATTTCGGTAATTATTGAAGTCATTCTTCTTGCTGCTACCGTAAACAACAAGGAGTTCTTCTGCATTTCCGATAACTCCGTTGCAGGATCAACCTTTTCATCGGTGGTTTCTATTGTAACAGGAGAAGGACCCATCTTTGCCGCTAATTTTGTTTCTAACGGATTGGCAGTACCGCCTAAATACTGAGAAAATGATATATCTTTTCTTTTGTAATTCGGGGTATCCATATTGGCAAGATTTGATGACAGCGCCTTTTGTCTTTCCGCTATCAAATCTAATGCATTTAATGTTCTTCCTATCGGGTTATTCGGAACTATCATTTACTCTCCTTATTGATTTAATTGAAGTGTTTTTGAATACATATCATTTATTGTTTGCAATACTCTGAAGCTTGCTGACATGGAAGCGTTTAATCTTAATATTGAATATATTTCGTTCATCATATCTATATTTGTTGCTTCAATATTGCCTTGTTTAAATCTGTTATGGTTTTTTAATAAAATCGGCTCTCCTGATTCAGCTGTAAGATAATATTTATTATTATCTGATTTCTTAAGTCCTTCCGGATTCGGGAAATTTACTAACGGAATATTCCCCATATATTCTCTTTCCGTACCGTCGGAAGCAAATATTTCAACATCACCGTTTTCTTTTATCAAAAGGTTTCCGTAATTAACAGGTAATTGAATCCCATCACCTACAAGACATCCGTCATTGGTAATAAGATATCCGTCCTTATCCAGTTTAAAAGAGCCTTCTCTTGTATATGATACATCACCGTTTGGTGCAGTTACCGGAATAAAACCCGAGCCTGCTATAGCAACATCAAATTCTCTATCCGACACCTGTATAGCACCTTGTGAAAAGTCTGTTCTTTCCACTCCGGATAAAAAACCGTTTTCATTAAGCATTTGTTCAAATCTAACCGCTTTATAACCGTTAGTGTTATAATTTGCGACATTAGAAGATATATAACCCATCCTTTCAAATTGAAGTTCTGCGTTAGTTATGCCTTTATTAACTATACCTTGTATTGTAGTCATCTATACCTTTCTAACTGTTACCCAAAGAAGATATTACACGTTGAAGATTCGTATTTTGCATCATAAATAACTGTCTGTTTGCTTCAAAATTCTTAGGGTAAAGCATAGCCTCCATAAATTCTGTTTGAAGATTTACATTGGAATATTCACTGTATCGCTGACGTACGTTAGGGGATAATACCGCAGCTCCATCTTGCGTTACAATGCCTAAAGTGCCTGCCGTTTCAAATTTTCTTGTCTTTTTATTCAAAACCTTTACTACACCGTTCAAATCAACAGCAATTTCATTTAAATCTTCCGGAACAAATGGTAATATCAATGGATTACCCATATTATCAAGTACTTTACTCCCATTCAGAGCCAATATTTCACCATTTTTATCCATTTTAAATCTGCCGTCTCGGGTAAGCTGAATCCCTTCATTTGTAAGAATTTGGAAATATCCCTTTTCCGCAAGTGCAAAATCCAAAGGATTATCCGTAAAACCCAATCTTCCTACCGTATCGTCAGTAGTGGTGGATATTGCATCTTCACCAATGAATTCCGCAAAAGATGATACAACGGGAATTTTTCTTTGATAACCTATCTTATCAAAACCTGTTACGTTATCATTTGTTATGCTCATAAGAATATTTTGCATTCTCATAGCACGAATGTTTTGGACTATTCCTCGTTCTGTAAAATGTACACCGCCATTAAGCATATTTTTTCCCTTTTTCTTTATACTTAATGATAATATATTGAAAGTCAAAAGTACCCGTATTTATGGTGGAATTAAATAAGTTTATTCTCTGCTTTATACTCCGTTTATATGAATTTTTGGAATTCAAAAATTATATATGATATTATATGAATAATATAATTTTGGTTATGGGGATATGATTTTTAAAAAAATAATTTTATCTGTTTTTATATTAATGTTTTTTTGTTCCAGAGCGGAAGCCATAAAAATAGGTTTGCAAACTAACCAAAAGGTGATAAAAATTGCATCATCGGTTTCAGCCGAAATATATGATACCTTACAGGACAAGTTATTATATGAAATTCGTCCTATGAAAGTATATGAATTTAAATCTAAAGGCAACGAACTTTCCGTTGTTGTGAACAGAAAAGAAATAGGTTTAGGCACTAATCAAGTATTGATAAGAACCAAGACAAAAGGCTTTTTATGTGCCAAAAGAGCTTGGTATAGAGGAGATTTTATAATAACGAACTGGGGAAATGCAGGCGCAACATTAATAAACAAACTTCCTTTAGAAGATTACCTAAAAGGTGTAGTACCATCCGAAATGCCATCAAAATGGAATACCGAAGCTCTAAGAGCACAGGCAATTGCGGCCAGAAGCTATGCCGTTGCAACAAGAACAGCAGGAAAACATGCATCCAAAGGCTTTGATTTGGTTGATACAACAGCAGACCAAGCCTATGGCGGAGCAAGTGCCGAAAAAGCTACAACAACTAAAGCCGTAGAAGATACAAGAGGAATTGTTCTTGTACAGGATAAAAAAGTTTTACCTACTTATTATCATGCCAGTTCGGGAGGACAGACTAAAGTTTGGAATTCGGGCAGTTCCTTTTTGCAATCCGTATACTCCTTTGATGCCGGCACAAAAAAGAACGGGCACGGCGTAGGAATGAGCCAAACAGGAGCTAATAACTTGGCAGCTCAAGGTTATAATGCTTTTCAAATTTTAAATTATTTTTATAAGGATTTTAAATTCGCTAAGCTTAGCGATAAATGGGATATTTAAATAAGTTTTTTTTGATTAAATTTACATTTTAACATATAAAAAAGATGTCTAAAACCATCACGAAACGGTCTTAAATATGGTTTATGATTTGTTCTTCCATCTTTATATAAGGTAATTGGAACTTCAATAATTTTTATATTTTTTAATGAAAATTTAATTATTAATTCGGAAGCAAATTCCATACCATTACTTTCCAATTTTACTTTTTCCAAATCAGTTTTTTTAAATAATCGCATTCCTGATTGAGAATCTGTTATGTTTGCATGAAATAACATATTTAGTATAAAGGTTAAAAACGGAGTACCAAAATATCTGTGTAGAGGAGGCATTGCTCCGGCATGAATTTCCCCTTTAAAACGAGAACCCAAGACCATTTTACCTTCACATCTCTTTGCCCAAAACCTGTCGGTCTCCAAAAAATCATACGAATCATCACCATCGGCAAACATTATATATTCACCACAGGCATGACGAAAACCTTCTCGAACAGAAGCTCCATAACCTTTTATATGGTTATCTACCACCTTAGCTCCAGCCGCTAATGAAATCTCTTTTGAATGATCAGTAGAATCATTATCTACAATTATTACTTCGCCGTTTATATTTAATTTTGAAAAAATCTCAAAACATTTTTTAATACAACGTTCTATTGTTTCTTCCTCATTTAAACAAGGAATTATAATACTTAAATCTATATTGCTCATGGTAATATTATATCATAATATGTTATAATCTAAAAATGAAAAAAATAATGTTAATATATCCTCCGGGAGATATATATCAACGAGGGGAAGATAGATGTCAATTAAATATTAATAAATCAGCAGTTAACTCAGCCAGAGCATGTAACGATTTGGGTTATGCTTCTTCTATATTAAAAAATAGGGGATATTCTACCTTTTTAAAAGATTATCAGAGTGAAAAATTAAACATTAATAATTTATATACGGATATTAAAAATTTTTTACCTGATGTAATATTTTTAAGTACAACAAATGCAACAATGTTTGATGATATAAAAATTATAAATAACATAAAAAAAATTTATCCTGATATTGTATTTATCTTAAAAGGAGCTGTTTTTTATAATTGCCCTCAAGACATTTTTAATATTGCTGATTTAAATAATATAGATTATATGATTGGAGGCGAAGAAGAATTTATAATCGGGGATTTATTAGATGCCCACTTCAACAATAAAAAGGAAATTCCTAATATACAAGGTATTGTATATAAAGATAATAATAAATTTATAATTACTCCAAATACAAACTTTGAAGATAATTTAGATTCTCTTCCGTTCCCTGATAGGTATGCGATGAATAATAAATTGTATACTATACCTGATACGGGCGAACCTTTGGCAACAATTTCCACATCAAGAGGATGCCCTTCTTCTTGTATATACTGCTTATCGCCGGTGATTTCAGGTAAAAAAGTCAGATTCAGATCAGCACAAAATATTATTGAAGAAATGGAAGAATGTTATTTTAAACATAACATCAGAAACTTTTTCTTTAAAGCTGATACATTTACAATTAATAAACAATGGACTGTTGAATTATGCAAAAAAATATCAGAATCCCATCTGAACGGAAAAATACGCTGGGTCGCAAATTCAAGAG
The DNA here is from genome assembly GCA_947624265.1 of Candidatus Gastranaerophilales bacterium. Lineage (GTDB taxonomy): Bacteria > Cyanobacteriota > Vampirovibrionia > Gastranaerophilales > Gastranaerophilaceae > Avigastranaerophilus. Next base: position 23,884 of record CANQJQ010000006.1, on the reverse strand, counting down.
TTGATACAGTTGACGAAGAAATGCTAAACTGTATGAAAAAAGCAGGTTGTTTTCTTGTTGCTTTCGGATTAGAATCCGGTACCGATAAAACATTAAAAAATATCAAAAAAAATACAACGGTTGAAAAAAATTATAATACCATACGTATGGCAAAAAAAGCAGGACTTCAAACCGTTGGTTTCTATATTATCGGATTCCCTTGGGAAACAAAAGAAGATATAGAAAAAACGAAAAAAGCTATTTTCAAAAATAATACCGATTTTATTGAGGTTCATATTGCCACCCCGTTTGTCGGAACGGAATTATATAATATGCTTAACAAAGAAAATAAAATTCATAATGAAATATACGGAAAAAATCATTTTAATTGTATAAATACTTTTGATACCGATTTAACCCCTTCTTATGTTGAAAAATACAGAAGAAAAATTGTATTTCAATACTACATAAGACCAAATTATATTATTCCCAAATTAATACAAATCATTAAAACACCCAAAATACTTTTAAATTATATTAAATATGGCATAAGATTAATAAAAAATACATTGCTGGGATAAGACAGATGAAAATTGATAATTCCTTTTTATTCGATTTGGCAAGAAATATGTACTCTGATTTTTCATATAAAAATAGAAACGGACATATTCTTCCACCGTTAAGATATATTTTGGAAATAACATACAGATGTAACCTATCATGTCCTTTTTGTTATTTGGGGCATAACAGAAAATTGGAGGAACTTAATCAAACGGATTGGTACAAAATTATAGATCAAATCCCCAAATATGCTTTTATTTCTTTTTTAGGAGGGGAAATATTTATAAGAGACGATATTTTAAATTTATTAAAATATGCATCAAACCGAGTTATGGGGAAAATAAATCTTTATACAAACGGAACTATGCTTACCAACGAATATTTGGATGAACTTTTAAAAATTAAGATGTTATTATTTAGTGTTTCTATAGACGGAATTAAAGAAAATCACGATAAATTCAGAGGTTTAGAAGGTTTATACGATAAGACATTAAGCAGTATTCTATATATAAACAGCCATAAAAAACAAAAAAAATTACCTTTAACAGAAATTAAAACCGTTATATTAAATGAAAATCTTGAAGATTTACCCAAATTGTATAAATTATGTAATGATAATCAAATTAATTTCATAACATTTTCTTTTTTAAGGACAACCAATATAAGGCAGAACCCAAAACTTTCAGACAATTTTGACAATAATTATTTAACTAAAGAATACCCTATAAATAAATATTTTGATTTTGAAAAATTTGAAGAAGTATATAAGGAACTTGAAAGTCTTTCAAAAAACGGTTATACCCTTATTCGCTGGGCTCCTAAATTCAAACCGCATGCTTCAATAGACTCTATTAAATATGTTTTTGAAAATGCACAAAAAAAACCGTTTGAATTATATAAACCTTGTAAATTTCCATTTTCAGACATATTTATAAATCCCCAAGGGGATGTATACCCTTGTCTTCCAATACGTATGGGGAATTTAAAAGAACAAAAATTAAGTGAAATTATAAATAATGATAAATTTAAAGATTTTAGAAAAAAATTAAAATCATACAAAGTATTTACCCCATGTAATCTATGCTGTGATTTATATCCTAAATATTAAATATCTTAAGTTCATTAGGGATATATCTAATCTGGTGTCGCACTTTGCCGCCGACTCATCGTCGCTGTATAAGTGCTCACCTTTTAAAGTTGCCATTCAAAAATTTCGCACACGTTCCTCATAGCGAAATTTTCTCGGACAATTTAGTTCGGTCTTTTTCCGAACATCCTCATAAATTTTAATTATGATATATTTATACTATAGTTTAAACTTAAGGAGGTTTTTTATTTATGTTTTTTAATATATTAAAAAAGGCTAAAAAAATTAATTGTTTATTAATTACACCTCCTTTGCTAGATCCAAAAACTATATATATTTCAATGCCTATTCTTTTAGGGCAGATTAAAACATATGCAGGAGAAGGATTTAAAGCAAAAAATTTAGATTTAAATATTAAATTTTTTAATAAAATATTATCTAAAGAATATATTGAAAAAACGAGAAATCAGTATGATAAAAAAAATATAAATTACAACAAAGAAGAAGCTGAAAATCTTATAAATAATATAGAAAACTCAATTTGTATATTTAGAGAAGCATTGTACGGAAATGAAGAATTTAATAAAGCTGAAGAATTAATTAATTCTGCCTTAAATTTTATATCTTTACAATACCCAAATTTTAAAATTGACCGGTTAAATAATTTTGAAAACAGTTTTTTGGATTATACTTCTGATTATCAATATATAGAAGCAATTACTCAAGAAAAAGAAAAAAATATATTTATAGAATTTTTTGAAGAAATAATTAAAAAAGAAATCACAAAAGAGAAATATGATTTAATAGCAATAACAATACCATTTATAGGCACATTAATACCGGCTTTAACCCTATCAAGACTTTTAAAAAATAATACAAAAAGTCATATAACAATAGGCGGTAATTTTATCAAACAAAAAGATATTTTAAATAATCCTGAAATTTTAAACAAATTTTGCGATTCTATAATGTTTGGCGACGGAGAAGAATCTATCATACAAATGTTGAAATCTATAGCAAGTAGAACTCCGTGCAAAAATGTTGACGGAATTATGTACAAAAATAAAAGAAATGAAATAATCAGTACCGAACCAAAAATAATTAATAATATAAATAATGTGGCTAAAATGTCTTTCGACGGAATTAATTTTAATGAATATTTATTTAAAAGACCCGACATATATATAATAAATTCCAAAGGATGCTATTGGGGTAAATGCACTTTTTGCAGTCTTGGTGAGAAATATAATAACTATAAAATAAAAACTCCTGCAAAAGTTGTTAAAGACATAAAAGAAATCATAAATGAATATCCTCAACATGGTTGGATACAATTTCAAGATGATGCATTATCACCTGCATATCTTGATAAATTAGCTGATGAAATAATGAAAGAAAATTTAAATATATATTACACAATTTTCGCAAGATTTGAAAAAGAATTTACAAAAGAATTAATCACTAAATTATATAAATCCGGTTTAAGAGCTATATATTGGGGTTTGGAATCAGGCAGCCAGTCCGTTCTGGATAAAATGAATAAAGGCATAAATATAGAATATGTTCCTAATATCTTAAAAAATTGCCATGAAATCGGAATATCAAATCTTGCAGGTATAATAGTTAATTTTCCAACTGAAACCGCTGAAGAAATTAATGAAACAATTGAATTTCTAAAATCAGTAATGCAATATGTTACTATAAGCCCAGGACCATTTTCTTTAATGAAAAACAGTTATGTTTATAGAAATTGTGAAAAATACGGAATTAAAATAACAAAAGAAAATGATTTTTCTTATTCGGCAGAATTTGAAGATACCAATTTATCCGTTGAAACAAAACAAAAAAGGTGGCTTGATTTTCTTGAAACGATAAAAAATATTAAGTATAAAATTGATATAAATAAAAATATATAGCAGTATTAAATATTTTTAAGTTCATCAGGAATATATTTAGTCCAGTCTTTTTCCAATTTATCAATAAACTGATGTGCATCCAAAACATCATCATAAGAAATCGGCATGGGAGTAGGTTGAATTTCTAATGCATCATCTTTTACATCAGCCTTTAAAGCCAATCCTCCCAGCCCCAAAAATGCCATCCCGAAGCTTTTCCCGCACTCCGGGCATACAATTTGCAATACCAGCAGATTTTTTTCTTCCCGTTTTATAAAGATTGCATCTTCGTCAAAATCATGCTTGCATACATTACAACACAAACCTGAAAATAATTTTTTTATTACTGATTTATCCATAGTTACCTCAACATTATAACTGAATGTTTAAGAAAAAGTAATTTTGGGAATATATTACATGTGTGGTTATTTAATAGAGGAATTGTGTTATGGATGGTCTTTACTTATTATTATTCGGAGCGTTAATGTACTTCTTACTTATTGCCTTACCTTCTATGTTTGAAAAAAGAGGCGAAGCACACTAATTATTTTGGTTAATAGAATAAAGCAAGGACACATGGCATGAGGAGCCTGTGTCCTTTTTTAAAGTTCATACTTCCTTATTACCTTCTCTTATTTACTATGACAATCGGATAATAAAAAAGTTCCTTATTTTTCTTCCCAAGTTGTAGCTTCTTTTGTGTCTTTTAAAACAATATTGATACTGTCTAATAAATTTCTTACTTTATCCGCAATAGTCCAATTCTTTTCTTGCCTTGCCCTATTTCTGTACTCAATAATTTTTTCCATTAAGGCATATCCTTTAAGGTTTTTATCTTCTTCAGTCAAGAAATCAAATTGATTTATAACGGAATTTAATTTGTTTTGAAGTTCTTCTTCCGATAACTTTTCTTTTTCTATATTAAATCCCATAACATTAGTCAAAGTTAAAAGAATTGATACGTATTTATTAATTGAATTAACATCTTTATCATTTAGGGATTTATTTAATCTTGTAACAGTATCAAAAATAACCGCAAGAGCTTTTGAAGTATTTAAATCCTCATCCATAGAGTCGGTAAAGTTTTTTATTTCTTCGGTTTCTTTAACATCAGGCAAATTATTTTTTTGTATAATTTTAAGTGCTTCATTTACCGAGGTCTGAATTCTCTTCCAGCCGGCTTTTGCGCCGTCCAAAGCTTCCGAGGAAAATTCAACCGGCATTCTGTAATGGTTTGTTAAAATAAACAGTCTGATTGTATTTGCATCATAGTTCGCAAGCATATCATCAATAGTTACAAAATTTTTTAAGGATTTAGACATTTTTTCTTTATTTATTGTAACAAATCCGTTATGCAGCCAATAATTAACAAATTTACATCCGTTTGCACATTCACTTTGAGCAATTTCATTTTCGTGATGAGGAAATATTAAATCCGCACCGCCTGCGTGTATGTCTATAGTTTTACCCAAGTGCTTTCTTGACATTGCACTGCATTCAATATGCCATCCGGGGCGCCCTTTACCCCAAGGAGAGGGGTAACCGAATTCTTCATCCCTTTTCCATAGAGCAAAATCAAGTACATCTTCTTTTATATTTGAAGCTTCAACCCTTGCTCCCGCAATTAAATCTTCTATAGGCTGTTTACTTAATTTGCCGTAGTTTTTGAATTTCTTTACTCTGAAATAAACATCTCCTTCCGCTTCATAAGCGTAGTCATTTTTTATTAAATCTTTTATTATGGAAATCATTTCCCCAAGAGTTTTTGTAGCAAAAGGTTCAATATCAGGCTTTAATACATTAAGCTTTTTCATGGCTTCCGCAAAAATTTCATAATATCTTTTTGATATAACTTCTGCTGTAGTATTTTCTTCTTTAGCTTTTTTTAAAATTTTATCGTCAACATCTGTTATATTACGACAATAAGTTACATCATAACCTTTAAATTTTAAGTATCTGTATAACATATCCCAAGTAATATAGCATCTTGCATGTCCCAAATGCGGATAGTCATAAACTGTAGGACCGCAAACATACATGCTTACTTTATTCCCGCTTATGGGATGAAATTCTTCCAAAGTATTTGAAAAAGTATTAAATAATTTCATAATAAAAAATTCCTTTTTCTTTATCTTACTACAAAAAAGGAATTTTTTAGTTTAGCCTATTCTCTATATAGAATTAATGTATTCAAATCTTCAGGTTTAATGGTTATCGGAATTTCTCTACCATCAAGCGTTTCTCTTTTCAGGTAATAATATTCTTTACCGCCCTTTGCCATTTTGGCTATTTTATAAACAGAATTATCACCGCTTCTTGCATTTTTAAATTTTGTTCCGACAGCCATACCGTGTTTTAAACCTTGTTTTGCATTAACATGTTCAGCTGATAATACAATTCTGTTATATAAACTTCCTTGTGTATCATCAAGTTTTGTTTCTTTTCTTTCCATTTTGGAAGTATAGTCTGACTTAGCCCCGGATAAATCGTGCAGAGTTAAAACAACAGAACCTTTATCATTGTACCTGAGCATAGCTTGGATATTATCATTTGAAAGAACTTGTGTTTTACCTTCCGCATCTTTTGACAGCCTTGCAATAGGTAAAGTAACAGTTGCTCCGTCATTTAATGCACTTAATTGTTTTTGATTTCTTAAGTTTGCTATCTCGTTCATTTTATCATAGAACTCTTTTACAAACTTATACTTATTATCCGGAGAATCATTTAACCATTCCCAATGAATGATATTTCTGTTTTGCTGATGATAGTTTTTTGCTTTTGTTTCATAACCAGTAGCAGCTACTCTATCACCTGCGAAGTCGGTAGGACTTCCCGGCAGAGTAATTAAAAGTTTATATATTGAATAAAATCTGTCAAAAGCAGGTGTTAGTATTGATTCTAATACTTTTGCTTCAAGCGTTTCTCTGTTCGGTATTGAAACTCCGTTATATTCTGCCTGATCCAAAACGCTTTTTATTGCAACTTCAAAAGGACGTGTACCGAATGCCTGAGCATCAAATTTCTTACCTTTAAAATTGCCTGAAGCTAACTGACTTATGGCTTTTGAGATTTCTGTTTGTAAAGCCGAATCATTTACTTCACCGTTAAATGCAGTATTTAATCTTTCGCCCATAGCAATTGCCATAGGACTTATTTTATCAAAATCTATTTTAGATTTATCAACCTGTAAGCATTTTGCGGCTCTTAGTTTGTGGTCATCGCTTGAAAAATTTGAATTGAACAAATTCATATCCAAAGCCAAACAATGAAGTGCACGCGGTTTATCATGGTTCCCGACAAAGGTATATGAATTTACAACTCCATCTTCGGGACTTTGAAATAAAAATCCCGGATTGACTTTTTGCTCATGAGACCAGCCTTCATCAAGTTTATTTCTCAGTTCTTTATTTATTTCCTGCGATGACATCCAGCTTGGAGTACCGTTTTCAAATGAAGCATTTGCAAATAAATCAGGTAATAATGAGAAGAAATAGTTATAATTTGCAACAGCTGTAATACCAGTTTCTTGAATAAACTTTCTTTCGGCATCACCGTCATTTTCAAATAACTTGCCATGTTCATTTTTAAATAAATCATATAAGTCTGTTATTTCCGCGGTTGTATATGCATGCGGATTTATTGCAAGCACCGCCTGATTATAGGCTTTCCAAAAATCAATTACATTTGACCAAGCTTTTTCCATACTGTCCGCATCAGATCTTACTGCATCAATAGCAGCTATATCTTTTGCGGCATCAATTCTCCAACCCAAACCTGATTCTGTTCTGTCTATTATCATTTCCGCAATTTTGAAATCATTCAATTTCCTTTGAGAAAATCTTGCCTGCATTTTTTCTTTAATTGTTCCAAAATCCGTATCTTTCATTGAAGCTATAGCATTCTTTATTGAATCAACAACAATTTGAGCTTCTTCTTCCGAAGTCTTTCCTTTATAAGGAATTCCCAAAGATTGCATTGTTATACTTTCGGAATCAACTTTTGAAAAATCTATATGATAATTTGAATTTATATTTATTTTGGCATTTGGGTTAAGAGCCTTAACCAATACATATTTTGTCAGTTCTTCAGCAACTTCTGAAATAACATATTTTCCGTATTCGGATACCATTGAGTTTTCCTCAATACCGGGGATATCTTCTATAACCTTTTTTATTATAGGAACAATACCTTTTAAGTATATTTCTTCCATTTGTGAATAAACTTTTGAATATTTATCGGGCAGATTGGGATTTCCCGCTTTCATAAGATCATATCTTGAAACTCCAAGTTCTTCATCCGTATTAGCCTTTTTTGCTATATATGGCGAAGTCATAATTCCCAAAAGGTTCGTGCTTACGGGAAGAGTCTCAAGCGGAACATCCATTACTTTTCTCAGAATGTAATCATCAAGTTTATAATCATTTCCAAAGCCTTCAGGATTAATATCCGAACGCATATCATCCGCATCAAGTCTTTTTAAGTTATAATCACCATTTAAAACATTATTTATAACTTCTAAATCTATATTTTCTAACGCAGAAGCAGGCATTAAACCGTTTTGAACCATTTTCTTTATTGCCGCCATATATTCGCCTGCAGTACTTGAAGAAGATGCAAGTGCGGTAGACACGTACTCGAATTGAGCATCTGCAGATAGTTGTGTCCAATATTTACCTGAATTTATTGCATAATCTCTTACGGCAAGTGCACCCCTGTCAAAATCTGCTATCGCTTCTTGTCTTTGAGCATATGGTAAATTAATAAATCTTGAATCATCTTTTGCACTGCGGTAAAAATTTAATTTTGCTATATCAACATTACCGTCCCAAACTTCCAAACCGCCTGCATTACTTTTATTTACAACATTAAAATTTGAAAAATCAGCGACTTTTTTTATTGTATCTATATCCGATAAATCTAATTTATTTTTTAAAGAAAGAACTCTTTTAACATTTCTTTCAAGTTCATCAGGACTTACTTCAATAGGGAATGGATATACGGCATCATCATGTTTTGTTATATCATATATGTTATCCGTATTTTTTTTGTCATAAGTTGTTCCTCTGATTGGAGAATCAGAATTCTTTTGTTCTTCACTAACTAATCTGTCATCATAAAATTGTATATATGTAGGTTTTGTAGGTTCATATTTATCGTTTTTCTCAAGAACTCCATCTTTTGTAACAGAAAAAGGAGCATTAATAATTTTCATTCTTGTATTTAAAGACTTATCGGGTAAGATACCAAGAGAAATTTTTTCATCCGACCTAAACATATTTTTCGAAACCGAATCATGTCCTTTTCGTAAAAGTTCAGACAGATGGATACCTCCAAAGCCTTCATTAACTAAAGCTGCATCCGATATCCAATTAATTCCGTGTTTAAATAATTCTTGCTGAAGTAATTTAAAATCTTCCTCGCTGCCCAAATCAGGTGAAACCTGATAAGCATTTTCCGTCCAATATTTATGTGAAGATATTGTATCCTTTGTATAAGGAGTACCTACTATCCTTGAAATTCCTTCTTTTTCAAGTTCAGGCAAACGTTCAATAATACCATAGAAATTACCGCCCAATTTATTGGCGTGAGTTCTGACACTGGAAAGAGCTTTAGTCCTTACAGCCTTATCTACACCACCTTTATCAACACCCGGATAATATTCATCGGGCATAATTAACTGCATAGGTCCATTCTTATTAATTGTAGCGCGATTACTTAATACTACATTAAATTTATTGTTAGTATTTTTATCATCGAATATACCTATTACGGAACCGTTATCATATGCATAAGAAACTTCTTTTGTATTTTTATCGGTTAATTTAAATCTGTATGCGAAACCATTAGCAGTATCAATCTCATATATATCAGACATATCTTGGCTTATTCCGCCGTCAGGCATAGGTAATGTTCGGGCAGGAACACCATTTTCCGCTATGTGATAATTGCCGTTTTTATCTTTTGATATGTTGAATAATTCAACCTCACAGCTATATTTTGAAGGATCAAACAAATAATAAAAGTTATGTTTTTCATAACCCATTTTATCCGTTGTTTTTTTATGTCCTGAGAATGCTATACTGTTTAACTTTAAACTACTTTTTGGTATATTCACAATATGCTCCTTTTCATGCAGAAATTTATATTATATTAATTCACCTGAACAGTTTTTCTTGCCTTAATTATACATTCCTTTTAACAAAAGTTTACATCATTTTATTAATAATTGTAACTTTTTCTTATTTGTTTTTTTTAATTTAACAAAATATATTTTCCTTATGCTTTTATATCGGCAAACATACGGAGTATTCATGTCTACTAATATAAATACCCAAAATCCAACTACAGCTAACGTTATTGCCGCAAAAAAACTGAAAAAAAATTCAAGTTCTAATGCTGTTCAAGCTGCAAAATCGCTTCCTAAATATTCTCTGTATGAAGAACTTAAAAAAAATGATGAATTCAAAAAAAGTGTACTTTCTGATTTTCATTTACAACAACAAAAAGAACAAGCGCAAAAGAATAAGTTACCCTTATTTAAATTTACATTAGCAACTGCTTTTATTCTTTTTATAACCCGAAAATAATTAAAATACTACGGAGTAAAAATGGAAATAAATTTCCCTAATAAAATAAATACAACTGCCTCAACAATAAAAAAAGACCCTGCTCCTTTTTATAACAAAAGAAGTGATAATGACATATTTGTAAGTTCAACAAAGAATAAAAATCAAATATCTTTTTCAGGCGGTATTTTATCAAAATTATTTAAGCAAAAACCGGTAAAACCTCCTGAATTTATAAATTACGGAATACCCGGTCAATATACTGCGGAAGTAACAATAGGGTTAAATAAATTTACAGGCTGCGATTTTCCCGCTCAAAATTTAAGTTGTCTTATGGCACCTAAAGATATTTTATCAATACTTCCTTCATTAAAGCCTGAAAATTTCATAAGTAATGAAAAAAACCTTGCAAGCGGAATATATTGTGCCGATTTGGATTATCAAACCAGTTTCTCCGACGGAGATGAAAATGTCTTTGATATATTAAATAAAGTTGCGGTATTTGCTGATGAATATAACAGTAGAACCGGTAAAAAATTTATTTTTGCCCTAACTGACAGAGATTCCATTGAAGGGTTGCAGCATGCAATAAGAATTATTGCTTCTAATCCCGAAAAGTTTAAAAATGTTAAATTTATTCCCGGAATAAAAATGTCCTTCTCGCACAAAGCTCCTGCTTCTAATTTAGGATATGAAAGCAGTGATATGCTTGTGTATGGGATTAATCCTTTCTCTGAAAATATTATTGATTTTGTTGAAGAAACAATCAGAAAAAGAAAATCAATGATCATTGATTTCATAAAAAAAGTAAATAAACTATACCCCGAATTTGCATATAGTGTTTTAGAATTTTCAAAGCAAAACCGTATTAAATACAAAAAGGACTTTGCAGTATCAAACTTATATCAAAGAGCCAGAGAATACGCCGAGACAAAAGGTGATACCGAGATAAAAGGTATATCTATGGTACCAAAAGAAGTTCTCGAAGAAGCAGAAGAAATTTTAAGCGAATTAGATAAAGTATATTTGGGGTCATCAGAAAAAGGATATTCCGCTTTAGGCTCTCAAATTATTAATGATGATGAAGTAAATAAAAGTATTAAAAAAGTATTTGATGAATATTCAACCCACTTTGATCCTGTTAAAGGGAAGGTTGTTTCTTCTGACGGAAACTTATATGAAGATATGATTGAATGTTTAAGCAAAGAACCGGATTTACCCGTACTTGCTCTTTGCGACCCGTATTATTTTACACATTATTTTACAGGACAAAACAAGATAAATCAGGTTTTGGAATTTTTTAACAAACTTATTGCAGACTCAAACAATATGCTTGTCGCATTTGAATCTGTTTCTCCGAAATATAATAAGGACAAAGGGTTAACTGCTGACGAAATCAAAATATTTAATAACTTGTTAAGAGAAAAAACCAATTTATATGAAGTGGGCGGAAGTTTTGCCGACTTATTAAAATAAATGTTATTTGGCAAGATTATAAGTTAACACAACGTCATTACCCTGTTCCGAAATATATAAAATATCATCTTTTATATAAAGGAAATATGGTTTTGAAACATTACTCATAAATACACTTACATTGCCGCCTTTTGTAATTTTCAATATATTATTTGCGTCATAATTAGCAACATATATATTATCATACATATCAATAGCCAAGCCTACAGGCCCGTTTAAAAGATAATCCTTTACAAAATTTGTTTTATTTTTATTTCTGTCAACTTTAATAATTGCATTATCCGAATAAGCTGCAACATACATATTTCCGTTAGAATCCACTACCATACCTGCGGGGGAATTAAATTTATCAATTAGAACACGCTGATTTTTCTTAGCGGTAGTGAGCTTTGAACGTTCAACCCTATTTTTTTGAGCATCAAACTGCTCCTTTGCATCTTGATATAATTGCCGTGCAATATAATAATTATCGTAATCATCAGGAATATATTTTACATATCTCATTGCAAGCGCATAATTTTGTTTATTATATGCAATCTTGGCTGCCTGCAGAATTGAGTCATAATCATAAGGATTTTTTTCAATAATTTTAAGGTAAATCTTGTATGCATCATCGTATTTTTGCTGAGAACAATATATAGAAGCGATATTATAAAGAGCATCGGTTAAATTAGGATTGTATTGAAGCGCAGTTTGAAAAGCACTAATTGCATTATCATACGCTTTTACCCTTACCATCTCAATACCTTTATTATATGAATATTCAGCCTTTTCGATATTTTCTTCACTAACTTCGACATCTTGAGCGTAAGCAAAATTACAGACTGTAAAACCTGCCTGTAAAATTAATATTAATAAACTAAATAATATTTTTTTTATCATCACACCAACATCTTTATAGGAGTACTATAATTAAATTGTACCGCTTCTTCCAGTTTAAAGGCAACATTTAATAATTTTGCTTCATTTAATGAGTTAGCCTGTAATTGGATACCAATAGGCATAGAGTCTTTATCCAGTCCTACGGGAACATTCATTGCGGGGATTCCTGCCAAATTGGCCGTAATTGTAGCAATATCAGTCAAATACATACTGAGAGGATCTTCTATCCTGGACCCTATATCAAAAGCAGTATGCGGGCAGGTTGGTGATAATAATACATCAACTTTTTCAAAAGCTTTATCAAAATCATTTTTAACCAACCTTCTTACCTGTTGAGCTTTTTTGTAATATGCATCGTAATAACCTGAGCTTAAAGCGTAAGTTCCGAGCATTATTCTTCTTTTAACTTCATCGCCAAAGCCTTGAGCTCTGGTCTTAACATACATATCATAAAGATTATCCGCATCTTTAGCCCTATATCCGTATTTAACCCCGTCAAAACGTGCTAAATTTGAACTTGCTTCGGCTGTAGCAACTATATAATATACTGCAATTGAATATTTCATAAGAGGAAGTGATATCTCAACAATTTCAGCACCAAGCGACTTATATGTTTCCAAAGTATTTTTTACCGCCGAAGCAACATCTTCTGCTAAACCTTCAGAACATAATTCTTTAATATAACCGATTTTCACTCCTTTTAAATCATTACGGAGTTCTTTTGTAAAATCAGGAACTTCAAGGTTTAAAGAAGTGGAATCTTTTTCATCATGTCCTGCAATAACATTTAAAAGTAATGCCGCATCTTCTACCGTTCTTGTAATGGGTCCTATTTGGTCAAGCGAAGAAGCAAAAGCTATTAAACCATACCTTGATACTCTGCCGTAAGTCGGTTTTAGTCCGACAAGTCCGCAATAGCTTGCAGGAAGTCTTATACTTCCTCCTGTATCAGACCCTAAAGCGAGTGTTGCTTCACCTGCAGCAACGGCAGCTGCGCTGCCTCCTGAACTTCCGCCCGGTACTTTTTTTAAATTCCAAGGGTTTCTTGTTATCTTGAATGCCGAATTTTCCGTACTTGAACCCATCGCAAACTCATCCAAGTTTACTTTACCGACTATCGGAATTAAATTCGACTTCATTTTTTTTGTAACCGTAGCATCATAAGGTGATATAAAATTTTCTAAAATCTTACTGGAAGCCGTTGTAGGGTATGATTTTAAATTAATATTATCCTTTAATGCCAAAGAAATCCCTGCCAAGGGAGGAAGTTCTTCATTATTTTTAATTTTTTCATCTACTTTTTTTGCCGTTTCAAGTGCAAAATCTTTTGTTAAAGAATTATAAGCCCCGATTTTTTCATCAGAAGCTTCAATACAATCATAAACAGCCTCAGTTAACTCCCGAGCACTGACTTCTTTATTTAATAAAGCCTGCCTCTGTTCTTTGGAAGACTTTGTGATTAACTCTTTTATATCCAATTTATTTTCCTCTCATGCTCTTTTGATTATATTATAAATTAAACTAAAGATATTTGTTAATCTTTTCTGATTTTTAATTTTTGCCCGAAAAATAAATCATATTCATCCGGAAGAAATTGGATAAAACCTGCATAAGGAGAAAATGTAAATTCTCCAAAGTATAATTCATTATCTATCTCAAAAAAATCAATCCTTACGAAATCAAACCCTGTTGAAAGTATTTCCGCATAATATATAATTAAATCTTTATTAATTGTATCCGGTTCTTTAATGTCGTCATTATTCATTATATTATAATCAGCTACTGCCCAATGAGTATCAAAACACCGTCCTTCTTTACAAGGTCTGTCTAGCGGTTCTTCCGTATCGTTTAATGATTTTGAATAATTTATAAACTCAGGTTTTCCGTTAAAACAAAAAACCTCATATTCCTTTATAAAAGAGTCCCCTTCTCTATTTGGCTGCGCATATAAATATTCTTCTAAATATACTTTAGGCTCTATGTTTTCATACTGAAGTTCCGGAGTACCCCAATAAGCATAGTTAATATTTAAAACTTTTTTGTAAAATTTTTTATAAAAATTATAATCTTCTTTTGTAATTTTATTTTTATCTTTAACCAATATATGAGTTCTCCAAGCATGATTTGTTTTAATAACAAATGTATCAGGAGCTTTATTAATGTTTATATCATTGAAAGAAAAAGCAATTTGAAAAACTTTTGCAGCTTTTAAATCCGGTAATATCGCAGAAACATATTCTTTTGCCTTCAATTTATCTGCCAAAACGGTTTTCATAGGATTATTATCATATAAAACAGACCAAAGTATTTTTTCCGATAATCTTTGCGGATTTTTTAAATTTAGTTTTCTTTTAAATTTCTGTTCATAATAATAACTCAATACAAAAGGATAAAAATAAACCGGAAGATATTTAAGAAAAAGATATTTTATATTATATTTTAAACTATTATAATCACTGGGTATTATCATTGTATTGCGCTCAAATTATTAAAAAGGTTATTCAAAAACAAAATAGATTTTTTAAATCCGTTTGCTTTAGAGGATGTTTCTTATATTCTTTTTTTAACAGGGATATAAGTTTTTTGTTATTGAAGGTTTTAACTTTTGTTTTTTTTATAACAATTTCCAATATCAATTCAAAAGTTAACTTATTAATAACCTCAAATGCATAATCAATATTACATTTTTTGTATTTTTTCTTTAAATTTTCCGATTTAGATGTTAACTTATCTTTTTTCTCAAGACAGGAAAAATACTCTTTAATAATATTTAAAACTTCTATTTGATTGTCTGTATAATATTGAAATACTTCGTTTTGCGCAAAAATAAGTTTAATATATTTCTTCACCCTTTTTGCATCTTTTAAAACAATGGAGCATAGTAAAGCAACATATTCAAACGGCACATTAAAAATTTTTCTGGATTCAGACCATTCTGTATAAGTATATATCTCCGAAAGTTTTAATAAACTTTCAATATTATAATCTTGTTTATTTTGATTTTTGTTGTAGTTTTCCCACAGAATATCCAATGACTCTTTTGACAGATTCTTTTCTGTATAATAAACAACATCTGACAATTTTGGTACAAATATATATACAGAAGGGAAAGACAAAAAGGAAACATTTCTTATATAAATGTCATCAGCAATTTTTAAAACTTTATCAGTTAAATATTTTAATAATTCTTTATTTGTATAAGTTTTATTTGCTGAAATCCAATCTTTTTGAGAAACATTATATTTCGGTTTATCATTTAAAAAAATACTTTTAATTATAGCTGATTTTGCATATGCATTTTTACTTAAAAATAAAGAATTACATAATTCTCCTAATGAAGTATGTTTTAATCTTTCATTAGAAAAATACGGATAAGGAACAACCTTAGATTTTCTGCGTTCAGATAATATTATTCCTTGAGTAAATTCAGTTAAAGTTCTTTCTATTGAGATTGGGAAACTTGGATGAGAACCTATAGAAAGAATATAAACGTTATTTATAATATCTTCAAATACAGTACAAATAACAGGAACTTTACCGTTTAAAGAGGCATCTTTTATATAAATTTTAAATCCGTTATCCTTATAATAATTAATGATTTTTTTTATATTATCATACTGCATATATAGTTCTTGAGGGATATCAGGTATAGAAATTTTATTTTTAAAAATTTCTTTAATTGCATATCTTTCACAAATTTCAGATAGACCCTGTACAATTGCTTCTTCTAAAGTATTACCGGCCGCCATCCCATTAGTTCCGACAATTTTACCAATTAACTGAATGGGTAAATCTACATTAACCCCATTTTTTACACTATAAAAAGGGGCTAATAATAAATTTTTTTTACTGAAAATTTTTCGTGTTTGAAGTTTATCTGCAAAATATTCATTTAACTTAACATCTTCCCAAGTTATATCTTCGTTTGTTTGGAATATGTCTGACATAACTTCTTGTATATAATCAGCGTTGTCGGGAATTAAGACTAAATTTTGCAATCTTTCCATAAATTCAGCATAAGCAGAGGCAAGAGCATTTTCTATACACGTGCCTTTTCCATTTGTTCCTATATTAGAATTATTTTTGAATGTTAAACGAACGGATACAGGAGCCGACGAAGAATTATCAATAAAATATTCCTCTTTTAATTCTATTTTTAACTCCGAAATAATTTTTTTAATTTTTGCAACCGTATTCTTTGGTTTTTCATCTTTCAATATACTGTATAACATACTTCCTCAACATAGAAAATATAAAGAAAAAGGGCAAATTAACAGTTATGCTGAGTTCCCTTCCAACAACCTGAACAGCTGGTACAACCTCCTGCTATTATTTCATGTTTAATACGAGATTCTTTTATAAATTTTAGTTTGTTCACTTTTAAATTTTTTGTTTTTTCTTTCATTACTACTTCCTTTCAGTTTCTTTTATTGATACTTTTCTAATCTATTTTTGACAGTTTAAAAGTTTACCTTGCTCCTTTAATACTTCCATTCTAATTTTGGTAAACTTGCAGCATATATCAGATTTTTTTAAAAATCCGTTTTCATACATCCCCATGCAGGGAAGATAAAAACAATGTTCAAAAAATTCACAATTTATACAATCTTTTAAATTTTTTGTTTTAAATATTTCCACAAATTTTTTATATTCGTTATTAAATATATTTTCCAAAGTTTTTTCTTTTAAATTTCCTAATTTATAACGTAAAGCCGCGCAAGGAACTACATCTAAAAACGGATTAACGGCAAGATTAATGACCGCACCGCAAAGAGGTGCTTCTTTATCAGTAAAACAATGGTTTTTCTGTTCTAATAAACAATATAATGACGAATTTTTGTCAATATAAGAACTATATATTTGCTCATCCGTAACAGCCGTATCAATATTATTATTTTTCTTATTATAAATAAAATGTGCCCCCGGACTAAATACAGCCCCGACTTCTTCACTAAATTTTCGTACATCATTAATACAATCTTTATTTAAACTTAATTGAAAATAGTTAATACAAACAGGAACATTTCGTGACAGTAATTTTTTAATTGCATCAATTGTTTTTTCTTGTGAACCTTTAACTCCTGTTATATTATCGTGAATTTTAGTGTCCATACTATATAAGCTAATTCTTATCAAATTTGGATATAATCTAACAATTTCTTCAAAAAAATCTTTATCTTCACTTAATTTCTGCCCATTTGTAATTAACTGAAATGATTTTCTTTTCTCACGAAGATATTTCAATATTTTTAATAAGTCAGGATGTATTGTACACTCCCCATTAGTAAAAGAAAATATTTTAGCACCAATTTTAATTGCATCATCGATAATTGATTTTGCAGTTTCAAAATCAATACTTTTTTCCATCATGTCTTTATCGTTATAACAATGCTTACAATTAAGATTACATTTATAAGATAATTCAAAAGTAAAAAAATTTATAAGATGATGTTTATAGAACCACTCGAATTTTTCTGAATGTTCTTTTTTGTAAATATTATCATCAAGTTCACTAGGAATGTAGACTTTTTTTTCTTTTATATCGTGAATATCATATTCATTTTTAATAATTCCGGTAAATTTTAATTCTTCTATAAATTCATCAAGATTATCAGCTATATTTCTTGATTTAGCATACTCTTTTACCTCATTATAATTTTGAGTCTTCAAAATTATATACCATAAATCAGCAAACACACCATCTAAAATTAATTCACAATGCTTTTTCTCATTCACTATATAACAGCGTGAATTTTTTTGTTCAAAAAAATAACTGCTGTTTGATATATACGGTTCTACTTCAAGTTTATTAGTCATAAATATTAACTTATATTTACATCGCTAAATTATATTATTTATATTTACACTATATGATTTAAATGTCAATAGCTAATTATATATATTTATTTAATTATCAATTAATTAATATCATTTTAAATGAATAAATGGAGTTATTATGATAATTAATGATTTAAAAAAATTATTACTTGATGTAAATATTAGCTTAACAGAACTGGCGAATGCACTTGCAAAAAGATTAAATAAACCATACTCAATGCAAAATCTGTCTAACAAATTAAGAAAAGAAACGATAACTCATAGAGAAATGCTTATAATTGCAGATATATTAGGTTATGAAATTAAATTTATTCCGAAAAACAATAATGATAAATAAAGAAAATTCATATAATATTATGATATGATATAAAATAACCTAGGGGTAAAAAACTTGGCAATTATATCCGACGACGAAAATATCAAATTTGAAAAAAATAAAAATGAAGACACAACGGGGGAAGAAACCTCCTATGATATGTCTTTTGAATCTAATATACGTCCAAAACATTTTGATGAATATGTAGGGCAAAGTGCTTTAAAATCAACTTTAAAAATATCTATTGAAGCTTCAAAGAAAAGGGAACTTCCATTAGATCACATATTATTTTACGGACCACCCGGACTGGGAAAAACGACTCTTGCAACGGTTATAGCAACAGAAATGAATTCCAACATTAAAATTACTTCGGCACCTTCTTTAGAGCGTCCGAGAGATATTATAGGTATCCTTATGTCTTTAAAAGCAGGCGATATATTATTTATAGATGAAATACACAGGCTGAATAAAATATCTGAAGAAATATTATATCCGGCGATGGAAGATTTTTATCTTGATATGACGACAGGAAAAGCGCAGACTCTTAAATCAATAAGAATCCCTATTCCTAAGTTTACGTTAATAGGTGCAACAACAAAAGCAGGAGCCTTGTCAGGTCCATTAAGAGACAGGTTTGGTATCATTCACCGACTTGAATTTTATACAGATGAAGAACTTACTAAAGTTATACAACGCACGGCGGGGATTTTAGATATTAAAATTGATGAAAAGGGAGCCAGCGCCATTGCCAAACGTTCAAGAGGTACACCAAGAATTGCGAACCGA
The DNA here is from genome assembly GCA_947624265.1 of Candidatus Gastranaerophilales bacterium. Lineage (GTDB taxonomy): Bacteria > Cyanobacteriota > Vampirovibrionia > Gastranaerophilales > Gastranaerophilaceae > Avigastranaerophilus. The sequence goes on along the minus strand of CANQJQ010000006.1, from coordinate 4,498 downwards.
CTTGTTAAAAGAGTCAGAGATTACGCGATTGTTAAATCCAACGGAATTATTGATGAAAAAACAGCGGATAAAGCTCTTGATATTTTACAGATTGATAAATTCGGGCTTGATAATACGGATAGGGCTTTAATTAAAATTATTGCAGAAAAATATAACGGTGGTCCCGTCGGTATAGAAACTTTGGCTACTGCGCTTGGCGAAGATGTTAAAACCATTGAAGATGTATATGAACCCTTCCTTGTTCAAAAAGGGTTTATCCAAAGAACGCCAAGAGGAAGAAAACTAAGTCCCTATGCCTGCAAGTGTTTTAACTTGTCTAATATAGATATACAGCAATCATTATTTTAATTTTGTGCTCTTAAAGTTCTCAAAACGTTTAAAATATAGCCATGTGGCTAATAGACATTTGGATAATATTGATTTATCATAAACTCATTCCAAATACTTGAACTATACATTATTTATAATAATGTTAAATTTCCAACAATTTAATGCCTTTATAGAGAAATCTATAAAGATTTTTTTATTTAATAAAAAGTGTCCTAAGAGCATTAAGTATACATATTATCATAACTCCGACATCCGCAAAAACAGCAAGCCACATATTTGCAATACCAATAGCCCCTAAAACTAGACATATAAATTTAATCCCAAGTGCAAAACAGATGTTTTGTCCGACTATTCTTAAGCATTTTTTTGAAATATTTATTGCGTCGGCTATCTTTAAAGGGTTATCATCCATTAGAACAACATCCGCCGCTTCAATAGCCGCATCTGAACCCATTGCCCCCATTGCAATACCGACATCTGCTCTTGTTAAAACAGGCGCATCATTTATACCATCCCCGACAAATGCAACGGTATTTTTTCCGTCAATTATTTCTTCTACTTTATTGAGCTTGTCATTAGGAAGCAATTCCGAATAAAATTCATTGATTTTAAGTTTATCGGCAACTTCTTTAGCTGTTTTTCTTAAATCACCCGTTAAAATAATTAATTTTTTAATTCCCAGTTTTTTTAAGTTTTCAATAGCCTTAAAAGATTCGGGTTTAATAACATCAGATATAACAATATGTCCCATGTAGTTGTTATTTATGGCTATGTGAATAATTGTTCCCGTAGAATGACATCTGATAGGTTCAATCCCGAACTTTGCCATTATTTTTTCATTTCCGGCTACAATTTCAAAGTCATCTATTTTTGCTATTATCCCGTTACCGCTTATTTCCTGAATATCTTTTACTCGTGATAAATCAATTTCTTTACCGTATGCCTTTTTAAGGCTTATGGCGATGGGATGTGAACTTGCACTTTCAGCCAAAGCTGCGTACTCAAGTAACTTATCTTCTTCAATTTTACTGTGATGAATAGCATTAACTTCAAACACCCCTTTGGTTAAAGTTCCCGTTTTATCAAAAACAACAGTTTTAACGTTTGAAAGCGTTTCTAAATAATTTGAGCCCTTAATTAAAATCCCCGCTTTAGACGCACCACCGATTCCGGCGAAGAACGATAACGGAATACTTACTACTAAAGCACAAGGACAGCTTATAACCAAAAAGATTAAAGCTCTATATATCCATAAATTCCAAAGTGCAGGTAAATCTAAAAATAAAATTCGGATTAAAGGCGGTAATAAAGCAAGCAATATTGCGGACACAACAACAAACGGAGTATAAACTCTTGCAAATTTGGCTATAAAATCTTCGGATTTTGATTTTCTTGAACTTGCATTTTCCACAAGCTCTAATATTTTTGATACTGTTGAGTCTCCAAAAGATTTTGTAACCCTTACTTTTAAAAGTCCGTTTAAATTGACAGAACCCGATATAATTTCATCACCAACCCCTATAGTACGAGGAACACTTTCTCCTGTAAGCGCAACCGTATTTAAAGAAGAATTGCCTTCAATAACAATACCGTCTAAAGGAACTTTTTCTCCTGCAGTTACTATTATTATATCACCTATTTTAACCTCATTAGGGTCAACCTTTTCATATTTGCCGTTTATTTCAATATTTGCGTAATCAGGCCTTATATCCATCAATTCCGATATATTTTTTCGGCTTTTAGAGACCGCAAGACTTTGAAAAAACTCCCCTACCTGATAAAAAAGCATTACAGCTATTGCTTCAACGTAATCGCCGTTATGCCCGTGAGCTTCATTATAAAGAGCAAGAATTATAGCTCCAAGCGTTGCAACCGCCATAAGAAGTGATTCATCAAAAGGTTTAAGATTAATAATTCCTTTGATGGCTTTCTTTAAAATATCATAACCTATTATGAAATAAGGAAGCATATACGCCAAAAATCTTATTACACCCTGCATCTTTATAAAATGAAATCCGATAAGAAGCACAAATGCAACAATTATCCTTATTAACATTTTCTTTTGTTTTTTATTCATAAGAAATTTATTAAACCTTAAATATAAATCTCACAATCTTCTTCAACTTTTTTACAGTTTTTTAATACATCTTTCATAACTTTTTTTTCATCAGCATCATCAAAAAACTCTACTTCCATTTTTTGAGTCATAAAATTAACAACTGCCGATTTAACACCGTTTGTCTTTTTTGCAGCTTCTTCCATCAAGTTTGCACAATTTGCACAATCAACTTCTATTTTGTACGTTTTTTTCATTTTAAACTATCCTTTATATTTTCTAATCTTTTTTGCAAAGATTTGGAATATTTATCTAAAACTTTATAAGTTGTTTCTAATTCTTTTTTATTAAACTGTTTGAATAATATTTTATCTTGTTCACACCAGTTTTTGTGCATTTTCAAATGCTTATCAAAGACTTCTTTTCCTTTTTTTGTTAATTTGTAATATGTCTCTTTTTTATTATCAGGACTTTTATACACAAATACGGCATTTTTTTCTGTTAATTTTTTTATAATTTTGCTGATACCGGCTTTTGTTAAATTTAAAGCCAGAGCAATTTTGGTAACATTTGGGTTTTCTATTTTTCCTATTGCATCTATGGTATGCATTTCAGTATATGTATAATTGGTAAGAATATCACCAAATTCTTCTTTATATAAAACATCAAGCCGATTTGTAATATCAAACAGATTAAACAGAGTATTAAGTATTTTTTCTTGCATAGAACCTCTATTATTGTTAACTCGTTAACAATAATATTATTTATCTTTTTTTAAACATTGTCAATACTTAGATTAATTTTTGTTAACTTGTTAACAAAATTAATCCGTACTTATAAATTAAGCCTAAGTATGTCCGAGAAAATTTCGCGATAAGGAACGTTACAAAGCGAAACACCGCAACGGAGTGAGGATGATTGAGCCTGTATGTGTAACTAAGCGAAATTTTGGAGTGGCGTTTATAAAAGGTGAGCAACTTTACGGTTGCGATGAGCAAGCGGAAGGTTGCGACACTAGATTAAATTATATTTTTAAAATTTAGTTTCTATGGCATGGATGCCCTTCACCGTGGTGATGGCAGTGATGGTGGTCGCTTCCTTCTGAGCCGCAAGAGTTTTCACCTGATTCAAGAGTATTTGACAAATATTTTTCTAATATCTCTCTTATAGGAAGTTCAGGGCAGCCTGCAACAACTTCAATACCGTTTTGCATAAATGACATCATAGGTCTTGTACCCATTCCGCCTGCTAAAACTTTACTTACGCCCTGAGAAGCTATCCAGTTCGTGCTTTGGCAGGAAATACCTTCATCCGGCACTTTTTCTTCAATATTTATTATTTCTTTTGTACTCGGATTTATTTGCGCTATCGTAAATGAATCACAATGCCCAAAATGGGCGCATAATTTACCACCACTAGTTGGAATACAAATTTTCATAACTTTATCTCCTTTTAATTTTTCTATATTTGTCTGTAATAAAATAGCACTTTCCAATGCTTCGGTTTCAGTGATATTATGACTTTTAGCATAATCTTTAAGTATATTTAAAATATCTTCATTAATTCTTCTTGTAAACGGCACTTTTTTCAGGCAGGTCTTTTTTCGTCCTGCCATTTCACGTTTACCGCCCCATTTTGAATTGCAACATTTCATATTTAAACTATCGCAAAACATCTTGATTATGTCAATACTTTTTCAAGTTGCATTCTGATTAAATATATGATAATTTTTTAAAAAGAGGAGAAAAACTATGAAAATTCATCAAATCAGAAGCGCTACAATAATAATTACATACAATGATAAAAGATTTTTAATAGACCCGTGGCTTATGCCAAAAGACTACATGCCCGGGTTTGATGTCGGTTTAAACTCAGATGTAAGGCAGCCCAGAGTTGAACTACCGATTTCTATTGAAAAAATTGTGGATGTTGATGCTGTTATATTAACTCATTACCACCCTGACCATTGGGATGATTTTGCAGCAAAAGCAATTAATAAAAATCTTCCTTTCTTTGTACAGTCCGAAATTGACAAAGATATTATCGAGAAATTAGGTTTTAAAGATGTAAGAGTTATAAGTGAAAACGGAACTGATTTTGAAGGGATAAAAC
>CANQJQ010000005.1 GCA_947624265.1 Candidatus Gastranaerophilales bacterium | reverse complement strand
GAAATTGTTGATAAACTTTCACTTAAATACAAATACCTGATTATTGATAATGCACATGCAATTTATTCTGCCCCTAAAGGAATTGCGTCGTTCAATTCTTTGAGAAAATTTTTCCCCAATCTTCGTGACGGAGCTTTCCTTTATACTCAAAAAACCATAAATGAAAATTTTTTAACTGATACATATACTTATGAATGTCATTCCTTAAACTATGAAGAATTGTGTAAAAACGAAAGCAGGCTTGATAAAGAAGATATAAAATTTATTTCAAAAAATACAAAAGAATATTTTTTTAAAATAAACATTAGTAAAGAAAAGGAAATTCGTAAAGAGCTGTTTTATAAAATACATAAACAATTATGCGGTAAAAATTTATTAAAAATTAATGTTCAAAAAAATATGGTGCCATTTGGGTATCCGTTTCTTGCGTATGATGTGAATAGTGCTGATAATTTTGTTAAAAAGTTAAATCAAGAAGGTATATGTATTTACAAATATTGGAATAATCTACCGGATAATTACCCTGAAAAAATTTTTTATTCAAATCTGGTTGTTATATCTTTAAATACATTAGAACCTGAATATGATACATTTGATTTTTCGGATTTATGAACAAATTTTTTAACATCCTGAATATCTTTAACTGCAAGCATTGCAGCAATTTTTTCCGATAATTTTTGTTGTTTTGTCAGTTTTGCTTCAACAATAGCAGCGGGAATAAAAGCAATAACAGCCCCAAGTCCCGTTAATAAACCGGATAACTTTTTATTATTGATTTTTCTTGAAAAGCTGTGTCCGAGTTTTCCTCCTATGGCTGTTGCAACTATATCTATAGGACCAAGTAGTGTTTCAGACAGTGCTTTGATGCCAACAGATTGGTCATAAAGTTTTTCACGCTGATTGTTAATTATCATAGATGTATTGTACTGAAGTTGTTCCGCCTCTTGTATTTGCTCGGGAGAAAGATTTATGTGTTTCTTTATATCCATTTTCTCTTTTAAATACGGAAGCTCATTTTTTTCAAACTTATCGTATTCTTTCATATCTTTATATATGGATTTCAAAAATTCAGGAAGTTTTTGCTTTTTCTCTTGTTCTGCATTTTCAAGAGGATTTTCTGTAAAGTGTTTTAAGTACTTATATTTTGTTGCTAATATGGCTTTGTTTTCTATATCAGAAATATTTTTATTTAAAATAAAATACGAAATAAGCGGGACAGCAATTTTTAATATGCCTCTTAGTAATTTATTTTTTACTCCCAGTACATTAACAAACTTATCGGTTAAAAGATATTCCAAAAAACCGCCCGTAAAAAGAGAAGAATATGAAATATTAGCAATTGTTTCAACTCTTCTTAAAGGTTCAAGAACCGCATGTTCAACATTTCTTAAATAACTGTCTAAAACAGTTTTATTAATATCCGCATCAATTTCTTCCTGTTTGCTTATGTTTGTAGGAATATTATTTTTTATATTTTCAAAATATTCTTGCTTTTCCTTTTCATATAACGGTTTATTTATTTTATACTCTTTAACCGAGCGCAGTGAAGAATCTATTCCTACTTTATCTTTTAAAGTATCAACAAAAGCTGATTTATTTTTCTTTTCAAAATTCATTTCTGAGTCTACTGATTTTTGCTGTTCTTTTGTTAAAACGGCGAAAATTTTAGGGTCATTAGTTATATTTTTTGTGGCATCAAAACTTGCTTTTCTGATAATACCAAGCTGGGACTGCATAGATTTTTTAATGCCGTTTACATAAAATAATGCACTTCCGATAAATGTAGCTATGCTTATAATCCCCGATACGGGTACGTTCTTTCCCCCAATGCTAACCTTAGCCTTCTTATATTTTTCTATGCTCTGAGCGGCTTTTTGTAGTATCACACTTTTATCTGCATGTTTATTTAGGGAAGGTAATAATTTTGTAACAGCAATCGGTATTGATGCCAATAAAGTGGCTATGGACATTAACTCAATATTATAAGTTAAATAAAAAGATTCCGAGTCCTCTGCTTTTTCATGTTCATAATTATCTAAAAGTAAAATAGGCTCTGATATTGCTTTCGCTCGGGCTTTTATGTTTTCTTTAATTTCAGGCGGTAAATTTTTTGCATCGGATATTGTCTGCTGTTTAGACCAGATTTTATATTCGTCTGCATATTTTGAATATTTAGTATAGTATGAAAAAATACCGCTCATTTAAACATAAAATACCTTTCACTTTCATATACTTTAAGTTTAAAATAATCTAAATTTGTTATTAAATCTATCATATTTTTATTAATATTTACATTTTTTTAGTAAAATAAAAAAAGAGGATAAATTAATGACTTTAAATTCATATTTAGGGATAGATGTAGGTTCAGTTACAACAAAAGCAGCAATTATTGATGAAAATGGTAAATTTATAAATGGTTTTATGACCAGAACGGCGGGGAAACCCGTAAATGCGGTTCAATTATCATTAAATAAATTAATCGAACAGTCAAAACAGGAATATAACATATTGGGCGTCGGAACAACCGGCTCGGGCAGAAATCTTGCAGGCGCATTAGTTGGAGCTGATGTAATAAAAAATGAAATAACTGCTCATGCCGTAGCTGCCAGCACTTATATTGAAGGAGTGCAAACAATTCTTGAGATCGGGGGGCAAGACAGTAAAATTATTATATTAAGAGACGGCATTGTAACTGACTTTGCTATGAATACGGTTTGTGCCGCAGGAACGGGAAGTTTTCTTGACCAGCAGGCATCAAGATTAAATGTTCCTATACAAAATTTTGGTGAAATAGCACTTAAATCTCAATCTCCGGCAAGAATTGCGGGGAGATGCGGTGTATTCGCGGAAAGCGACTTGATACATAAACAACAGCTTGGGTATCCCGTTGAGGATTTATTATACGGATTATGCCAAGCGCTTGTACGAAATTATCTGAGTAACCTTGCACTGGGTAAAGAAATTCTTCCAATTGTCGTTTTCCAAGGCGGAGTTGCAACTAATATTGGTATGGTAAAGGCGTTTGAAGATGCGCTCAATACAAAAATTGTTGTACCTGAAAATCATCAAACCATGGGTGCAATAGGTGCAGCTCTTTTAGCTATGGAAAATCATCAATATAACAATAAAAAAACAACTTTTAAAGGTTTTAAAGTGGGAGAAATGTCATTTAACTCGTATACAAATCAATGCAGCGGATGTTCTAATAATTGTGAAATTATTACTATTGTTGAAGGAGAAATAACCACTCACGAGTTAAACAATAAAAGTGATAATATTATTGCACGCTGGGGTGGAACTTGCGGGAAATGGGATATAGGTTAAACTATATTATTAAGTAATGTAAATTTTTGTTGCCGTTTACTTAAGATTATTGAATAAAAATCCGACATAGTTAATACAAAATATATATGAAGGAGCTATAATGGGACTGGCAGCATCGCAAGGTCGTTATTTATCTCTAACGGCAAGAAACAGTGACTTAATACGTGAAGGACAACAAATCTCTCAACAGAGATTAAATATTGCTAAGCAATCAATAGATGCATCAGAAAAATATAATGATGCAATGAGCAATAGGATTATGCAGGCAAGAACGCCTGAAGGTACAACACAACAGTTAACTTATGAAATTTTGACAAGTCAAGATCCTTTCACCGGCTTATGTATGCGTCTTGTTGATACGGACGGTAATGTTGTAGTGCCAACGCAAGGATATACTTTGGATGTTGAATACACCGATGAAGATGGAAATAATAAAAAATATACAGTTACTTCCGCTGATGAATTTATTACAAAGTATATGCCTAAATTAGATGATGATCAAAAAAGTCAATTAAGAAATAAAAATTTAGAAGAATTAAGCCAATACTATTTGAACGAGTATCCGGATCATGAATATACAATAACTGTTAAAAATAAAAGAAACGATAATCTAAGAAAGCCAAATGAACATTTTCTGCAGGATGACAATTGCTTAGATCCTAAATATATGCAGGAAATGATAACAACCGGACAATGGATTATACAACAGGCAAATTTAAGCGAAGAAGGCTGGGAAAATACTGTTTGGCAGGGTTCAAGTTCAATTACGGAAATTTACGATGAATCCGATGATGCCGCAGCTGAGGCTGAATATGAAACAAAAACAAAAGAATTACAAAAAATGGATAAACTTTTGGAATTAAAGCTTGAACAGGTTCAAACAGAGCAAAAAGCCGTTGAAACAGAGCTTGATACAATAAAAGATGTAATAGGTAAAAATATTGAAGATTCTTTTGGCACATTCGCTTAGTTTAAAGTCTAAACGAGGATGAAATACTGCCTAAAACTTCATTATCTTGGGAAATTATTTCTTTCATATATATTTGTTTTATTTGGTTGGAATTAATACTTTGTATATCCAGCCATTTTATTTGCAATAAAGCATCAATTACCGCAATTGTTCTTGCCTCCATGTTTGAGTCGGCTATTTTTACAATAAGACCTTCTTCTTTTTTTAGATTAATAATCACACAAAGCCCGCATGCGCCTACTTTTGCAATAAGATTATCTGATGCATTAATAATCTCGGAGTCAAGACGGAAATCACCGCCAATTAAATAAGGGTACTTTAAAAATGCGTTCTTAATATTTTCGTACTTAGGATTAGTGAATAAATTTAAAAATCCTTTTCCTAAAGAATAAAGAGATGTGGCAATAACAGGCAGAGTGCAACCGTCTTTAGTTATTATTATTTCCTTTTTATCAACTTCACACAGTTCACATACTTTATTAATAATTAAATCGGATAGCGGGTGATTTATATCCGTATAATTTTTTATCGAAAAACCCATTTTTTTACATATGGCAAGCATAAGAGAATGCTTTCCGGAACAATTATTATGAATTTTATCAGGATTTAATCCGTTCAATATTAATCTTTTCTGTTCTTTTTTACTTAAAGGGACATGAGGTGCACATAATAAATCATCTTTGCTGCAGCCTGTTTTATTTAATATTGATAGTACTTTTTCTCTATGAATTAAATCCCCCGTATGAGAAGCACAACATACGGCTATTTCGCTTAAATCAAAATCAAGATTTATGTCAGCTATAATTGATGCCTGTAAGGGCTTCATACAAGAACGGTGATAGAATTTGTAATTATTGTCCTGCCCTATCTTTGTAATTATTCCGTTTTTATTTATATGTAAAATCAGACCGTAGTGTACTTGTTCAATAAGTCCGTTTCTTTTATATTCAATTAATTCTGCGTATTTCGGTTTTAACATATTATAATTTTACACAAAACATTTCCATTGTGCGTATGATTTGCATATTAAACATAATTTAGTATAATTATTTAGCATATTAAACAAGAATATATATTCTAATAAGAGGTATGGATGCAGCTATTTGAAGTAAAAAAGGATATTGCAAAAATTGAATATAATCCTTCGGAAAATAATTTGTTTCCATCTGATTTCCTGCTTATTGAAGATGGTGAACAAAAAATAGTTGCTCAAATTTTGAATATTTATTCAGCGGAAAATACTACAAAGAATATTGCCGAGATTAAGTTTTCTCTTTCTATAGATGAAGATGAAAATTTATCATACTACAACGGATATACACCGTCTAATGATTCAATTGTAATTTATGTAAAACCCGAAGAAATTATTGCACTTATGAAAGATTCCGAAAATAATATTTATTTCGGAAATTTATCCAACCATAAAGAGTGTTTTGTTAATACTTCATTATCTGTGTTAAACGAAAAATTATATATTCAGTCGGATAGAGATGATAAGACAAAAATACTTCTTCAAAATATTATATCCGAGTTATATTCAAAAAAGAAAAAAACTGTAATTATTGATTTTGACGGAAGATATAACTCTATTGTTAATGTAGAAAGACTAACTGTAACGGAAGATTATAAGTTACCTTTAAATATTCTTGCCTTTAATACTATACTTAATGAAGATACAAGTATTTGTACTAATGAAGATAAATCAACTATTGAAAATATTGTTTTTGAACTGAAAAACTATATTTCAACTTTGGAAGATAAATTTATACCTTTTTCTGTATTTAAATCTGTTATAGATGATGAATTAAATACAAATTCTGAAACGGGAATCAGGTATCTTGATAAAAAACTTCAGGAATATTTACAACAAGGTATCTTTGCAGAAGATAAATACCAATTTAATAATATTTCCGATAAACTTTTGCAAAATAATATATTAATAATTGAAGCATCTAACCTTGATGAAAAATGGCATAAATTATTAACGGATACAATTGTTAATAGTATTGATATTCAGGTATATTTTGCTGTTTGCCTTAATGATACAAAAACGGATGCTGATATTATCAGTATGATATTTAATTCCGAAAAAATAATTCCTATTGTATCTTCACACTATGATAGTAAATTCAGAGATAAACTTAAACAATTATGTAAAAATAATATATTGTTAAAACCTGCACATAACATTGGCGATAATGAAGTATATTCAAATTTATTAAATAAAATAAATTCAAGTGAGTTTATTTTATATGGAAATTCAAGTTTATATCTGCCTTTGATAGTAGAATTACAATCTTTTGATAATTCAACGGAACAGGAAGTTATACAAAATGAAATTAAACAAGATGTTGATAAATTTTTATCTCAGGAAAGTAAGCCAATTGCAGATGAAAATTTTATTGATGAAAGTCAAACAGATAATATTAATGATGTTACCGATGAAGATTTAGATTTTTTGGACGAAATAAACATTGACAAAGATGAAAAAGAAACAAACTATGGTATATTTGAGCCTATAAATTCTTCAGAACAAAACAAAATAGAGAATGTATCGGAAGAAACTAAGGTTGTTGCGGACATAGATAATGTTGATGCTAAGGAACCTGAAATTACATCTGATAATGAAATAGATCAAGAAGAAAATGAAATTATAGTTTCAGTCGAAAATGATGAATTAAAAGAAGATATACAAAATAATGAATTAGAAAAAATTGATATTGAAGTTGAAGAAACTGACGATGTTCGGCAAATTATAAATGTTGATAAAAATGACGAAAATGACAATGAAAACACTTTAATTCAAGATATTAATACAGAAGAAAATATACAAGAAAATAATACTGAAACCGTTATTTCAAATGATGAAAAAATTACAGCAGATACTTCAATACAAATTAATGAAGCAGAAGATGAAACTGAGTCTGATAATGTAAATACGGAGAATACAAAGACAGAAAATCAGTTTAATGATAGCAATAAAAAGCTTACAATATATGAAACGGATAATTCAAATAATGAGTACACTCAAAATGATATACCGTTTAAAATTGGTGATAAAGTATATCATCCGAAACATGGTAACGGTGTTATAGAAGGATTTGCAAATTACAGCAACAAAATTCTTTTTTGTCAGATAGATTTTGAAAATGTCGGAAGACGGATATTAGACCCGAGAATATCAGGTTTGGAAAAAATTTCATAAAAAAAGGAAGTTAGATTATTGTAACTTCCTTTTTTATAAATTAAGTTTTAATTAAGCGTTTATATCTTGAGCAGCTTTTGTTGCAGCTTCTTTAACTCTGTCATCTTCATCAGCTTTAGCAAGTTCAAATATTGTTGTTAAATCTGATTTGTATTCGGGTTTAGCTATGTATGATAAAGCTGCGATACCTGCTACTCTTAATGTCGGGTTCGGATTAGATTTAACGGTATCAATAACTTTTTCAATAGCAGGTAAATCTTTTAATTCAAGAGCCTGATTATTTCTCTTAACAAGTTCATTATTTAAACGTTCCTGCATATAAGCTATTGTATATAAAGCATATTGCTTATTAATTTCTGCTTTTTCCAAAGGTGAAGGAGTAGAAGCTTTTTCTTTATCAGCTTCAGATAATTGATCTTCCGGTTTTTGTCTTAATTCAATCACTTCGGGAGAAGGACATTCTAAAGCAGAAGTATCTTTATCTATAATTGCAGTTAAAGCATCAAATATTTGAGTATCTAATAATAAATTTGCCTCATCTTGTCCGTTTTTAATAGTATTAGCAAGTTCTTCAATAGCCGATTTTTGTGAATCTAAATCAGAAACAGCTAATTTACCTGCGAATGTTTCAGGACTAACTGCAGGATTTACCGGAGTTGAATTTTCGACAACAGGAGCGGCAGCAGGGGTTACGACCGGAGCAGGCACAGATGCCTGTGGGGTAACAGCTGCATAATCATATTGCGGTGCCTGAACTATAGCTTGTGAAGCAGGGTATTGTACCGGATATTGAGGAATCATAACCGGTTGTTGAACCGGCATAAATTGTGCAGGCATTTGACATGCATTTTGAGGCATACCTGCTTGACCCTGAGGATTAATAATTTCAATGTTTACACCGTTATATTGTGATTTTTGTCCCGTATACGGTTGAGCCGGCATGTATGTGCTTGCTGTAGGGTAATTATATATTACTCCGGGAGTTTGTTGTGTATATTGTATTGGAGTTGTTGCAGGCACTTGAGCAGTTGTCATTGGCTGCTGAGCCGGTATATATTGAACTTGGGGGGACTGTATCATTTTTTACTCCTTATTATAATCTGTATACATAAATAAACAATTTTACATGAAATTTAATGCGCCTGATTTTTAAAAATTGCTAATTTAACTTTAATTACCTTTATATTAAATTTAAAAAATTCTTAAATTTCAATATCAATAAGAATTTTCAAGGTTTTACATTTCTTAACAAAGTTATTTAAATAAACTTTAAATTAATTATATAACTTTGTGCAAAATATTTTATTTAAGGTAAAATAAGTCATGTAGGGATTTATAAATTTATTATATGAACGACGCAAACAAAACTGCATATAAATTTAATATAAAAGATTATCAGGAGCTGATAGATACATTAGCAAAAGTTGAGTATAAAAAATTATCCGCAAAGCATCTTATAGATTTTTCAGAACTTGTTAATATCGGTACTCAAGTTATTCACAAACTTTGTGCAAATTCCGAGCCTGATAAATACAATAAATCTTATTTATCAACGGCAATAAAATGGGCAATACGTAATGAAGTCAGAAGAAGATATAAGTGGTATGTATTAAAAAATCAAAAAGAAAATATAATTATTGATGAAGAAAATCAATATAATATTAGAGAAGCCGTTTATAAAACCATTTTATCCGTTGATGAGATGGCGGAAGGCGATAATCCGACGCAAATTAAAGATTTAAAAAGAAACCCTGAAGAAGTTGTTTTATTTTCAGAATTAAGTGAAAGTATAAAACAGGCAATAAAAAACTTACCTCCCAGGGAAAGAGAATTAATTGAATGTAAATTCTTTAATGATAAAAAATTAAGAGAGATTTCGGAAGAATTTAACCTTTCCCCTTCAAGAATTTCTCGTATAATTCAGTCCGGTTTAAACAGGATAAGAAAAGAATTAGTAAAACAGAATTTAGTATAAACAAGGCTGTAAAGGTCTTGTTTTATTTTTAGAAAAGGAGATACAGATGTCAAAGTTAATGAGCGGAATAATGTCATATATACTTCCTCCTTCGAATGACCTTTTTTATTCGTTATTTGAAGAAGGTACGGCGTGTTGTAAAAAAGCAGCCGAGTTATTTAAAGAAATATTGGAAACAGGTATAACGGAAGAACATATTGCGTTAGCTCGTCAATATAAACATGCAAGCAGTAAAAATATTAAGAAAACGCTGGAAGTGTTAGATACTTCTTTTGTAACTCCCATAGACAGGGAGGATATTCAAAATATCGCATCATTATTAAATAAAATTACAAAAAAAATAACAAAGTCTTGTATAAATATTAAGATATACAGACTTGAAGAAGTTACCGATAATTTAAGAAACCAAGCTCAAACTCTTATTGCTGCGACAAGCGAGTTAGAACAAATATTTGCTAATTTTAAAAAGCCAACAATATCAGATATGACTTCACGAAACCTGAAAATGAAAGAGATAGAAACAAGAGGGGATGAAATACTGATAGCAGCAACAGAGGTTTTATTCTCCGGCAAGTATGATGCTCTTAATGTTATAAAATTGAGAGATATACATAAAGACTTAGAAAATGCTTTAGATTCATGTTACAGCGTATCGGATGCAGTTGTTAGTGTTGTATTAAAACTAAGTTAACAGAGGAAAAATTATGACACTATCAATAATATTATTAGTCGCAGTAATCATAGTAGCACTGGCGTTTGACTATATTAACGGATTTCATGATTGTGCAAATTCCATAGCATCAGTTGTATCAACAAAAGTCCTTTCTCCCAGACAAGCAGTTTTATATGGTGCTATTATGGAGGCAACAGGTGCTCTTTTGGGTGTAAATGTTGCAAAAACTATAGGTGCAGGGATTATTGCGAGTGATACAATTACGCTTCAAGTTATATTATGTGCGCTTATAACAGCTGTTATATGGAACTTATTAACTTGGTGGTTCGGTCTGCCTTCAAGTTCGTCTCATGCTCTCATTGGCGGGTTATTAGGTTCTGCTTTTATTCATGCCGGATTAAATACAATAAATTTTGTAATATTAATAGATAAAGTAATTATTCCTATGTTT
The DNA here is from genome assembly GCA_947624265.1 of Candidatus Gastranaerophilales bacterium. Lineage (GTDB taxonomy): Bacteria > Cyanobacteriota > Vampirovibrionia > Gastranaerophilales > Gastranaerophilaceae > Avigastranaerophilus. Next base: position 26,287 of record CANQJQ010000005.1, on the reverse strand, counting down.
GCTTCGCCTTTAGTAGGATTTACGGTCGGATTTTGCGTAATGTGTTCTTTTCTAAGATTGTTTTATAAGATGAAGCCAGATGTTATTAACAGAAGGTTCAGACGTGTTCAAATCGCAGCTTCGGGTTTAATGGCATTAAGCCATGGTTTAAATGATGCTCAAAAAACAATGGGTGTTATTACAATGGCGCTTGTAACAGGCGGAGTTCTCGTTATGCCGGAAGGTGAGTTTAATATACCCATATATGTAAAAATAATATGTGCAATAACAATGGCATGCGGTACCATGACAGGCGGATGGAAAATTATTAAAACAATGGGAAGTAAAATTATAAAATTAAAACCAATCTCAGGAGCTGCCGCTGATTTTTCGGCATCTTCAATTGTTCTTCTTGCTTCGGTATTCGGCATTCCGTTAAGCACCACTCATGTAGTATCAACTTCTATTATGGGAGTGGGTACAGCCATTAACGGAAAAGGGGTAAGAACTAATATTATTAAAAATATTGTTACGGCATGGGTGCTAACTATTCCTTGCTGCGTTATAATGTCTATTATAATATATTCTGTTTTAAAACATATACCTCATTAAAGGAGAAATTATGGCACTAAAGACAATACAATACCAAACACAAGGAACATGCTGCGCTTTAATGAATATTATTATAGAGGACAGTAATAATACAATATATGATGTTGAGTTCTTAGGCGGATGCGGAGGAAATTTAGAGGGTATTAAACACCTTATTAAAGGTATGAAAATTGATGAAGTTATTGAACGCTTAAACGGAATTAAATGCGGTTCAAAACCTACAAGCTGCCCCGATCAATTAGCTAAAAGTTTAATACAATATAAAGAAAAAACTCAATCTCAGGCAATAAAATAAAAAGGATTAGAATTTGGAATTAGATAATAAACAAGGTTTAATAGCAGGAAACGGTCAATTACCTATAGAATTGGCTAAAAATGCAAAAGAAAACGGATTTAGCGTTATAGCAATATCTTTATCATCTGACAACAGAAAAGAACTAAAAAAGTATTGTACAAAAGTTTATGATTTTGCCCCCGGAGAAGTTTTAAAAATAAAAAAAGTGCTTGAAGATGAAGGCATTAAACAACTTACTTTTATAGGAAAAGTTTCTAAAAGCCTTGTTGTAAAACGCCCCAGATTTGATTCTTTAGCAATAGAATTTTTAAAGCAAGCCAAAAGATTAAATGATGATGCAATCATGTTGTTTCTTGTTGAAGAACTTAAAAAGCTCGGAATTACTGTGTTAGATCAGACTATTTTTATAAAAAATCTGATGATACCGAGAGGTATTTTAGGAAAAGTACAGCCTGATGAAGCTTTATTATCCGATGTTGAATACGGATATAAAATTGCTAAAGAAATGGGTGAACTTGATATCGGTCAATCTGTAGTAATAAAAGACCGTATGATTATGGCAATAGAAGCTATAGAAGGTACGGATAAGTGTATAAAAAGGGGATGTAAACTGGGGAAAACAGATTCTGTTATTGTAAAGGTAGCCAAACCTCAGCAGGACAAACGTTTTGATATACCTGCTTTTGGTTTGAATACTTTAAAAACGATGAAAAAATATAAGGCAAAACTGATTGCAGTTGAAGCTAATGAAACAATTTTGGTTGACAGAGAAAAAACAATTGAATATGCTGATAAGAATAATATAGTAGTAATGGCGGTATGAAAAAATTATTTATCATAACAGGTGAATATTCGGCAGATAAACATGCTGCTGCGGTAGTACAAGAATTAAAGAAAATCAATACTGAAATTCAAATTGAAGCCGTCGGGGGAGAAAATTTAAAGCAGGTTGGTGCGAAATTGTACTGCGACCACTCTAAAATGTCGGCTATGGGATTTAATTTTAAGATAATAATTGACCATATAAATTTAGGGAAAAAACTTGCAAAATACCTTAAAGATGTATATAAGCCTGATATGGTTTTAATGATTGATTATGGCGGTTTTAACTTAAATTTGTCGAAAGTATTGTCTAAATACGGGTTTAAGTTATATTATTATATTCCTCCTCAAATTTGGGCTTCAAGGAAATGGCGAATTAAAACAGTTAAAAAAAATATAAATAAAGTATTAACTATTTTCCCTTTTGAAAAAGAGATGTATCAAAAAGAAGGAATTGATGTTGAGTTTGTCGGACATCCCTTGTTGGAAGAAATTCCACCAAAAACTGATAAAGAAATGTTCTTTAAAGATTTCGGTTTTGATACAAACAAAAAACTTATTTCCATATTCCCCGGGTCAAGAGTATTTGAAATTAATAATTTGTTAAAACTTTTCTTAGATAGTGCAAGAATAATAAAATCAAAACAAGAGAATGTTGAATTTGCACTTTGTCAGGCTCCGGCTATAAAAGATGAACTGATAAGCAAAATATTGAAAGAATATTCTGATTTAAATATCAAAGTGTTAAAAAATAAGAATTATGAGTTATTATCAGTTTCAGACGCATTAATGCTAGCATCAGGTACAGTTGCACTGGAGGCTTCTTTATACGGAACTCCGATGATTATCAGTTACAGAGGTCCTTGGTTCTTATATTTTATATACAGGCTTGTAAGATGCATAAAAAGGGTGTGTCTTGTTAATATTATTCTTAATAAAGATATTGTTCCGGAATTAATTCAGATTAATGCAAATAAAAAGTTAATTGCATCAAATATTTTAAGAATTCTCAATGATGAAGAATACCGTAATAATATGATAAATTCATTAAATAATGTTAAGCAAATGTTAAACTCGGAAGGCTCTGCAAAAAATACTGCAATAATAATAAATAATAATATCTAAGATATATCTATTATATTTTTACTCCGTTGAAACCATTCTCATGATATTATAATTTTGTAACAGTTTATTACAAAAAAGCAAATTTTTTCATTTATAGATTTATAATAAAACGTAATCAGGATTGGTTAATGCAAAAAGAAACGAAAGAAAAAAGTTCATATAAACAGAAAAAACAGCTCTCTCCCGCAAGTAAAATTGTTACAAATCCCATTGATAATATGGGTTTAATCGCAAAAATTAATGTACTTGGAAATGGAGTGAGCTCTGTTAAAGAACCTCATAACATAATTAATCACCATATGGATAAATCATACGGAATAGTTGACTATGCCGGTTTTATAAAAGAAACAAACGAAATCGTTAAAAATCATAAAGATTTAAGAGATTGTTTGAACAGTTTTCATAACTTATTTGTAAATTATTTAAACTGTACTTATACCGCACTCGGTATAATAAATGAAAAATCCAATACAATAAATATAAAACTTTTAGATAAGAATTCAAGCGTATATTCATTTAAAGTATTTATGAATGACAGCCAGAATGAAATTATAAAAGCACTCAATTCCGGTGAAATTACAACGATAAATAATTCCTCTTTCTTAAAAATACCGTCCTTGGATATACTTCCTTGTGTAATTATTCCGATAAAATTTCAAGGTAAAAATATATGTGTAGGTTTGGCAAGTGATTATAACGTGCAAAACCATATAAATTTATATGAATTAGCTTCATACCAGTTGGGTTTAATTGTACAAAATTCTTCTTTATATGAAAAAGTTGCACAAAGTTCAAATATGGATAGCTTAACAAATTTATATTCATACAGAAAATTCCACGAAGTATTAAGCGAAGAATTGGAGTCGGCTGAATCTGCAAAACAAAAAGTATCCGTAATGATACTTGATATAAATGATATGTCGCAAATAAACAGAGAATACGGACACTCAAAGGGTGATGAAGTAATAAAAACTGTTGCTCACGTTATAAATCAGAATAAGAAAAAGAATGATATTGCGGCAAGATATGGCGGTGATAAGATTGCCGTTATTTTCAAAAATATGAATGCAGAGGAAGCAAAATATATGGCAGAATATTTGTCATACTCACTGTCTTGCTGTTTAATTGATGATATTGGTCCTATAAATAAAGTTTCTGTCGGAATTTCAACATATCCTGATGATTCAATGGATAAAGAAAAATTACTTATATTGGCAGAGCAAGCAGTGCTTGTTTCTAAAACAAAAGGATATAAAAACGGCAGGTCAACAATAGTATCCACGCAGGATTATGACTTCTGGGATGATACGGCATTAAATTCTTTTGCTACCGTAATGGCAAAAAGACATTCACAGCTTGGTATTAATTTTGAAGAAGCATTGGTTGACCAATTCCAAAATGAAAATATTTTATCAAGAAATCACTTAATTGAAGTTGTAACCTCTTTAGCAAGTGCGATTGATGCTAAGGATAAGTATACAAAAGATCATTCATCTTCTGTATCCAGATATTCGGTTGCCTTGGCGAAAGCAATTAATTTGCCGGAAAATGAAGTGGAAAGAATTAAACTCGGCTCTTTACTTCATGATATCGGTAAAATAGGTATACCTGAAGATGTTCTCAGAAAACCTGATAAATTAACGGATGAAGAATTTAAAACAATACAACAACACCCTACAATCGGTGTTCAAAAAATATTAGAACCAAATCCGCTTTTACATGATTTAATTCCTATTGTTAAATATCACCACGAACAATGGAACGGCAAAGGGTATCCATGCGGTTTAAAAGGAGAAGAAATCCCTCTTGCTGCAAGAATTGTTGCAATTGCTGATACATATCACGCACTTATAAGCGACAGACCGTACAGAAAAGGTTTAAGTGTGGAAAAGGCTTGTTCTATTTTGGAAGAAGGCGCAGGCACTCAATGGGATAAAGAACTTGTAAGACAATTTATTTCAATTGCCCCTTCATTAGCTACTAAAATCTAAATTTTCTTATGGAAATAAGGCAATTTTTCATTTAAATTAAGAATTTTTGCATTTTTTCTTGAATATTTTAGGCTTATAAGTCCCCAAAATCGTACTTCTAAGATTGAAATAAATTATTTTGAATATTAATAAATAAATGATATTAAGTTGTTAACTTTTGTAAAATAATGTTATAATGTACTAAAGTTAATTTAATATCTTCCGACAGGTTATATATATTTGGTGGTAGTTGAAAATGAATGTTGATGATTTAAAAGACAATTTAGACGGTGTTCTCAATTTATCAAATAATTCTAAACAAACAGTTCTCATTGTTGACGATGAGGAAAATAACCTGCAGTTATTAAAAAGAACTTTCAGGGGACAATACAATCTTTTAACGGCGCATAATGGTGTTGAAGCACTTGAGGTGGTTAAACAAAATAAAGATTCAATTGCTCTTATTGTTAGCGACCAAAGAATGCCTGTTATGGAAGGTACGGAATTTTTAAAACAAGTAAAAGATATAAATCCTTCAATAATTAAAATTCTTTTAACAGGTCACGTAGGTACTGATATTTTAGTATCTGCCATAAATGATTGTGATTTATTCCAATATATATTAAAACCTTTTGAGCCTGAAGAATTAAAGATTGCAGTTGAAAGCGGTATATCTAAATATATTATGGGCAGTAATAACAAGCTTTATTATAATGAACTGAGAGAATTATTCTATAAAACTATTAGAGCTATATCCAACGCTCTTGATACGAAAGATGCATATACTAACGGACATTCGTTAAGAGTAACTTTATATTCAATGATTTTAGCCAAAGAGTTAAACTTAGATGAAACTTTTATGGAGGATATTGAAATAGCAGGTTTATTGCATGATATAGGTAAAATCGCAATGCCCAAAAGTATATTATGTAAAAACGGAAAATTAAATGATGAAGAATTTCTGGTAATGAAATCTCATCCGGTTCGCGGCGGTAAGATAGTATTTAATATTAAAAAACTGCAAATGATATCCGAATGGGTAAAAGCCCATCATGAAAAGTGGGATGGAACAGGATATCCCGACGGATTAAAAGGTGAAGCTATTCCGTTTGCAGGAAGAATTATAGCCTTAGCCGATACTTATGATGCTATGACTTCAACAAGACCTTACAGAACAGCCTTGTCGCACGAATATGCGATATCGGAAATAGAAAGGTGTGCAGGTACGCAATTTGACCCTACTTTAGCAAAACTTTTTGTCAGTTTGTCCGATAAAATAGATGAAGCCAGAAAAAATCCCGAAGAAGCTTATAAAAAATATTCTTTCTTGGTTAAAAATATAGATTTTAAGATTACGTCAGAAGCATCTACTCAAGCGAATTAATACTTATATTAATAATATCGGAAAATTTTCGTTCTAAATCTTGAACTAAATCATTTGAAGCATTAAGCCAAAAATTTGATGATGCCAATATTCTTGATTTTTGACCGTTATCTAAGGTATTTATAATTAAAGGATCAGTTCCTTTAAAATTGCATAATTCATCTTTGATTGCAATAACCGTTTCAAATGGCAGCTCTTTTTTGAATGATATTGATACTATATTACTATTTTCAACAGGTTTTACATTCTCAACGATAATTTGCGTATTATCTTCATCTTTTTTTTGATATTTGCCTGAAATAATAACTTTTTTTTCGGGCTCTAAAAAAGAATTGCAAGTTTGCAGTGTTTTATGGAATGCAACAAAAGGAATTTCGCCTGTTAAGTCTTCAATTACACCGGCTTTTAAAAATTTGGTAGGATCTTTTTTAGTTGCTATTTGTCTTACTGAACTTAAAAGACCGCATATTGTAACAAATGAATCATTTTTTATATCCGAAAGCTCACTAATATTATGTGTTGTAAGGAAGGGAAGTTTATCTTTTATAGATTCCAAAGGATGGGAGGTAACATAAAAACCTAAATATTCTTTTTCAAACTCTTGGATTTCTCTGTCAGAAAATTCTTCATCCGAACCGAATAATTCAAAAGAACGCATTTGGTAGCTGTTACCTGACGAGTTTTCATTTAAACCCGCAAATAAACTTACTTGTCCTAATTCTTTAGCTTCGGTTTCTTTTGCAGCAGCTTGCAATATATTATCTATATTATTGAATATTTTTTTTCTGCAAGGTTCTAAACAGCATAATGCACCTGCTCTTGTAAAGTTTTCAAGTGCTTTTCTGTTAATAATTCTCGGGTTTATTCTTTGCGTAAAATCGGCAATTGATTTAAATTCTCCGTTATTCTTGCGTTCTTCCAATATGTCTTTTAATACTGCTTCCCCTATACCTTTTATTGAATTTAAACCAAACCTTATATTGTTTCCGTCAGGAGTAAATTCTGCATTTGATTTATTAATATCGGGCGGTAGAACTTTAATTCCCTGCTTTTGTGCTTCTGAGATATATAGTTGAATTTTTTCCAAATCATCTTTGGAATTAGATAGCATTGCACAAATGTATTCAACAGGATAATGTGCTTTTAAATATGCTGTTTGATAAGCTACAAATGCGTAGCAAGCAGAGTGAGACCTGTTAAAGCAGTACTTAGCAAAACTTTCAATTTGTCCGAACAATTCATCCGCCGCTTGCTTTGTCATACCTTTTTTAGATGCCGCTTCAACAAAACGGACTTTTTGTTTAGCCATCTCCTCCAGTTTTTTCTTACCCATCATACGTCTTACCATATCAGCTTCGCCGAGAGTATAATCTGCAAGAACCTGGAAAATTTGCATAATCTGTTCCTGATATACTATAGTTCCGTAGGTATCTTTTAGTACTTTTTCAAGTAAAGGATGTGCGTATGTAATTTTTTGTCTGCCGTGTTTTCTTTCGACAAAATCCGTAATCATCCCTGATTCTAACGGGCCCGGACGAAACAGGGCAACAAGAGCACCTAAATCTTCAAATACTGAAGGTTTTAAATCTCTTACCAATTTTTTCATACCTGACGATTCTAACTGGAATACTCCGTCTGTATTTCCGTTAATCAGCATTTTATATACATCAGGGTCATCTAACGGAATATTATTTATATCAATATCAATTCCATGCCGTTCTTTTATTAATTCAAGAGTCTGCATAATAATAGTTAAGTTTTTAAGGCCAAGGAAGTCCATTTTTAAAAGGCCGATTTTTTCACAGTCTTCTTTTGGATATTCGGTAATAACATTACCTTCTTTTGCGTATTGAACGGGAACTATTTCATCCAGAGGCTGGTGTGAAATAATAACACCTGCGGCATGCATGCCCGTATTTTGTTTTAAACCTTCAATATTTCGGGCTTCATCAATAATTTGTCTTATAAGAGCATCTTCTTCATATACCTTTTTAAAGTCAACAGAAACTTCAAGTGCTTTATCAATAGTCATTCCGACTTCGGAGGGAACATATTGGCTTACTCTGTTGGATATTTCAAACGGGAGATTCATAACTCTTGCAACTGCTTTTATTGCAGCTTTAGCGGATAAAGTGCCAAATGTAATTATTTGGCATACTTTGTCTTTTCCGTACTTATCCGTTACATAATCAATAACTTTTTCTCTGCCGTCGCCAAAATCAATATCGACATCAGGCATACTTATACGTTCGGGGTTTAAAAATCTTTCGAACAATAAGTGGTGGGCAATAGGGTCAAGATCTGTTATGCCAAGTGCATAAGCAACAAGACTGCCTGCAGCTGAACCTCTGCCCGGACCTACAGGAATACCGTGCGTTTTTGAGTAATTTATAAAATCCCATACAATTAAGAAGTATGCATCAAATCCCATCTTGTTTATAACATCTAATTCATACTTGTAGCGCTCTTCAATTTCGGGAGTAACGGTTTTATATCTTTCATCCAATCCTTTTCGCACAAGGTAATTTAAATATGATGCAATTGTATGATTAGCCGGAACATCAAAAGAGGGAAGAATATTTTCTCCCATTTTAATTATTACGTGGCATTTATCTGCAATTCTTGCAGTATTTTCAATTGCTTCCTCAAATGTTTCAGAGTCAAGCCATTTAAACGCTTCTCTAAGTTCATCAACCGTTTTTACGTAGAATTCATTATTAGGAAATCTAAATCTGTTTTCTTCTTCTTTTAAAGCGTTAGTTTGTATGCAAAGTAAAGTGTCATGCCAAGATGCGTCTTCTTTTCTCAGGTAGTGGCTGTCATTAGTAATAACAAGCGGAATATCAAGTTCTTTTGCGATTGCTATCAATTCAGGATTGGATTTCTTTTGATCTTCCAGTCTGTGGTCTTGAAGTTCGATATAATAATCATCTTTAAAAAGATTTTTATACCATTTTGCAGTTTCACGGGCACCTTGTTTATTTCCGTTTAATATATCCTGAGCCAACTCTCCCTGAAGGCATGCAGATAAACATATAAGGCCTTCCGAGTGCTGTTCTAATATTTCTCTGTTAATACGCGGTTTATAATAGAAGCCTTCTATATGAGCTATAGATACAAGCTTAACAAGATTTTGATATCCTTCATTATTTTTTGCCAATAAAACCAAGTGATAAAGTTCTCTGTTTGTTGAATCTTTTTGAGTTATATCTCCGTGCAGGACATAAAATTCACAACCAAGAAGCACTTTAAATTGATTTTCTTTTGCCAGCCTGTATAACTCAATTGCTCCGTACATAACTCCGTGGTCTGTAACGGCAACGGCTTCAAAATTATTGTCCTGAGCAAATTTTATAAGTTCTTTATTCCTTATTGCCCCATCAAGTAAACTGTATTCTGAGTGTACATGCAATGGTACATACCGCATCACAAAATCCCTTAATCCTGACATTATTATATTAGTATTTTACATCATTTGGAATTTAAATGTAAATCAAACATGTTGATATGTAACGGAAATTTTTATATCATAATTCATTTTTACATGTATCTGTTTGTTTGAAGCTTATTAAACTTTCAATGGAGTTTCTTATCATTTCTTCCGTTGCTCCGTCTGTAAAAAAAGCCATGTGTTGAGTTAAAACCACATTCGGAAATTGTCTTAAATAAGCCATATCTTTGTTCTTAATAATATCTGTAGATAAATAATGATGATATATTTCATCTTCATTTTCAAAGACATCAAGCGCAAGTGCACCTATTTTTTCTGTTTCTATTCCTTCAATTAAATCTTGGATGTTGGCCAGTTCACTTCTTGCCGTATTTATTATAACTACGCCTGTTTTCATCTTGGAAATATTATTTTTATTAATAATTCCCCTGTTTTCTTGAGTTAGAGGCACATGAATTGTTATAATATCACTATTATTAAGCAATTCATCAAAACTTGTATATTTTGCATAATTTTCAACAGCCGGATTTTTATACTTATCAAATGCTAGAATTTTGCATCCGAATCCTGATAAGTTTTTTATTACAGTTGCGCCTATCCTGCCCGTACCGATTACACCAACAGTTAAATTGCGCATTTCCCTGCCCATTAATCCGTTAAGAGTGTAATCATTAACATTTTGCCGCCACATTGCAGGTTTATATTTCCTGATGCTTATAAGCATTAACATTATGGTAAAGTCTGCAACACCGTTTGGAGCATAAGTTACATTACTGACTTTTAATCCAATTTTCTTTGCATATTCAATATCTATGTGATTAAAACCAATCGTTCTTGTTGAAATATATTTGACTCCGTTTTCTTTTATTTTATCTAATAAATTCGTATCTAAACAACTGTATCCCAGAATGGTTATGCCGTCTGAACCTTTACACAAGTCAATTGTATTATTATCAAGTATTTCCTCTGTTGTAACAAATTCAATATCTTTTAAATTTTTATATTCTTGTATTATATTATTTTCGTATGGTCTTTTTTCATAAATTGTTATTTTCATATTAGAATCCGGCTATATTTTCTTCTCTTGTTTTTTCTACTTCACATTTTACTTGAAAAATTTGTCCGTAAAGCTCGCAATTTATACCAAGCTCCCATGCTCTGTTTTGAGTATATTTCATTAGATTATATATTGGCATTAAATCGTTATCAACATTTTGCATAATCCAATTAAAATCCAAATTTAATACGACGCTTTTTATATTTATTGATTTACATTTTTCAAGCCAAAGATTAATTTCTTCCTCTGAATCGTTAAGCTTGGGAACTATAATATATTTAGCTTTAACCCAGTCAGCGCCTTCAGGTTGAATTTTTGCATATTCTTCTAAGTTCTTCCAAACTTTATCATAAGAATTAACTTGTTTTACTTTTTTGTGTATTTCTTTTGAACCCGCATCTATTGAAACAAGTACCCTGATTACTCCTTTTTTAAGTCCTTTTATAATTGCGGGACTCTTTTTGATTGCATTTGTATGAATTATAATTTTAGTAAAATCGTTATTTATAAACTCTTTTAGAAGAGCTTCAAATTCTCTGTAAATAGTGGGTTCTCCGCCTGCGAAATCAATTGTGCCGTCTTTTTTTAGAATGTTATTCTTAATCATATCTTTTACAAGAGGCAAAACTTTATATACTTTTGTATTATCTAAAACTTCTTTATCTCTTGGCGCTTGGCAGTATATACAGTTTGAATTGCAAGGCACCCAAGGGGTTAAAAGCAAATAATCTATATAATCCTCATCATCCCAATTTTTAAATGAAGTATTTACGCAATCTTTGCACAAATCAGGACAGGAATTTTCTCTGTATTTTTGGCGTTCTTTTCTTTTAATATCAAAAAATTCTTTCCAATTTATTTTTTCGCCGTGATAATTTTCGTATATTATCGGTCTTCCGCCATACCTGGGGTTAAAATTATTGCATGAACGAATTCTGTTGCAATGGTCAAGAACCATTCCGTGCTCTATATAACTGCAGCTTTCAAATCCTTCCACCACTTACCCCTTATAATAAATTGAATTCCGTTGTTAAATATCTGAAATTATTGTAATCCACGAGATTAAAATTCAGTTCTTTTGCGCGTTTTATTATATAATTACATAATTCAACCAAATGTTGAGGTTTTTCTTTATTTTCAGCTCTTAACTCTTTACAATAATCATTTTCAATATCGATAACTATTGATTTTATTCCGCAGGCAATATTAAGACTAAACCACTTTTCAATTTCCTCTTTGTTGTCATTTACCCCGGGAATTAATATATATTTCGTTTCAACTAAAAGTTTATCTGAATTTTCATCTTGCGCCTTTGCATATTTTTCGACATTCTGCCAGAATTTATCAAACTTATCAACTCTTTTTACCGCCATAAAAGTATCTCTTGAACCGCAGTCTGCCGACAAACATACAGAAAGCTTCTTTTCTTTTATACCCTTTTCTATAGCTTTAGAGTATTTAATCCCTGAAGAATGTACGGTAATTCTTTCAACCCCGTTTTTTAAAAGACAATTTATAATGTCATCAAATTCATTAAGAATAGTTGGCTCACCGCCTGCAAATGTTACTTCGCCTCCGGGGCGAAACAGTTTTTTCTTAAATAATTCTTTTAATATCGGCATTACTTTGTAATGGGGTCGTGAGTTAAATGCCTTTTTATCCCACTTTGTATAGCAGTATATACAGTCACTGTTGCAATGTGTCCAATGATTAAAGTGAATATAGTTTATATATTTTTCATCATCATCCCAACCTTTATTGACCAAGTTAAAACACCCTTCACATCTGGGATCAATAATACCGTTTGAGTTATCTGAAATAAATCTTTCTTTTAACTTAAATATATCATCCCATTTAAGTCCTTTGCCGTTATAATTTTCTTTAATATACAGCCTGCCTCCCCCTTTGTGGCAGCATAAACAGCACATTTCTATATGATCGTTTTCAAAACTTAATCCGTGTTGTATCCAATGACAGCTTGTATATTCGCGCATTATATTTTTGCCTCTTTCTCGTGATAAAAGCTCATCATATGTTCCGCTCTTTCATATAATTCGTATTTTAATCCTAATTCTTCAGCTTTACTTTTTGCCCATAGAAATAGTTCAATAATTTCAGAAGGAACATTATCTCTTCGTGCATAAAACCATTTTGATTCAATTTCGTGAAATACGCAGTTAATTCCGTTTTCTTTTGATTTTAAAAGCCAAAGTTCCATTTCTTCTTTTGAATCATTAACTCCCGGAATAACTATATATTTACTTTTGACTGCATAAGGATCTTTTTGATGAGATGCGTATCTTTTTAAATTTTTCCATACTTTGTCATAAGATTTAACTTGTTTTACTTTTTCGTGCATTTGCTTAGAGCCGGAGTCAACAGATACAATTAAATCAACACATCCGTTTTTTAATCCCTTTTCTACGGCTTTTGAATACTTTATACAGGAGGAATGAATTCTTGTTAAAGGAAATCCAAAATCCATAAATATATTAAGCAGTTTATCAAATTCCTTTAACAGTGTAACTTCTCCGCCTCCGAAGCTAACGTGTCCGTTAGGTCTTAAAATATCTCGCTTTATCATGTCTTTTAATATCGGTAAAAAGTTATAGTTTTTAAATTTGTTATATTTATCTTTATCAAGCATTGTGTGGCAGTATGAACATCTGGAATTGCATTTTGTCCAATAATCAAGGTTAATCATACTTATTTTGCTATGGTCGTCCGGCCAATCTTGTTCTTCTAAGAATATGCAGCCTTCACACTTTGGGTATGTTTCTCCTCTTTTATGCATATCCTTCATCATTTTTTTAAATTCAAAGAATTTATCCCAGTCTACGGGTTCTCCTTTATAATTATCTTTTACTATGGTGTTACCGCCGCCCTTTGCACTGTAAAGACAGCATACTTTATATGCATCTATATCAAAATTAATTCCCGATTCTATCCAATAACAACTCTTATAACGCACGTTTATCCCTCTTATAGTTTAATTTTAGCATAACAGTATAAAAAGGAAAATCAATTTTTATTATTTTTTATGTCTTCTTCTACATGAAATTTTGTTGTACCTGTTTTTAATTTCCTGTATTTATATATTAATTTTGGTATAATATAACCCAAAAATAGACATGATATACCGATATTGGCACATACGGATAAAACTTTAAGTCCGCAGGTCTTTTTTAAGTATGAACTTGCGCTTTTTTTAGAACTTTTAAATTTCTTTTCAAATTCCATAAGATTATCAGCTAATGTATCCAATGCTTTTAAATCAATATATTTTGATGTATCCGTTACATATTGCCCTGTTTTTGTTTTAGTTGTGTGTATAAGTTTTGATTTTTTTGCGGCTTTTACAACAATATTATCGGGATTATTTATAAGAAAATTCAATTTATCCGTTAAACTTTTTCCAGATTGTTTTATTTCAAATACATTTTGTAAAATTATATTTTCTTCCAAAGCTTTTTTAAAGCTATTATCAGTTAATACATCAATTGATAAATCAATAGGCATATTTAATAGTTTATCTGAAATTTTATTTATTCCTTTTTCGATTAAATTTCCAAATCCGTATATAAAAAACAGAAAGCCGCCTTCTTTTATTGCGTGTTCGGTAAATTCCGTTTTGTTTCTTGAACAGGCAAGTCTTTCTCCTGTTATTCCCGCATCAATAAGCTTCATATTATGGACTGGATTAAACATGACGGCTTCTGCAGCTTTATTAAAAGTTCCTTTAAATGATATTGAATGATTTTCTATGTCATTAAATATGTTATTTTTCTTTTTGTATATCTCAATGTTTTTCTCATTTGTTTTATTTTTCATATCTTTAAGAACTTTTGTTTTTGTGTTATTTTGTTTAGCTTTTGTCAATAAAAAATATGTTGCTAAGGTTAGTGCAGTAGCTGTTATAACTTTGCTTCCATATAAATTTTTTGTTTTTTTTCCGCCATCTTTAAGACATTTTAGTATTGCGTCTTTTACGCTTTGGTTTTTAGTGTTGTTCATTAACCCTGAAGCGTTTTCAAGCGCCCATTTTGAATATTCTTTATCTGTTAAAATTCTTGGGTCAACTTGCGGATTAATTTTTGCAAATTTGTATATGGTTAAATCAATTAATTTTTTATAAAACGGTATTCCGCCTATCCATATTGCCTGAGTCCCAAATTCATCAATTGCCCTATCTAATCCTTCAATGCTTCCGCCTTCTTTATATGATTTATAAGTTAGACTTGCACTGTCTACGCCGTCCTTTATCATTATCGGGACAAGCGATTCTTTATTTCCAAGAGTGGATATAATTTTTGATGTTACCGGTTTTATATTCATTTCCTTTTCCTTTTTATAAGCCCCATATTAAATTCATAAATTTTTTTAAACTGTTTCTTCGTAAGCTATACATTCTTTTCTCCTTTTTTTGCATTAAAAAAGCCTTCTAACAAAATTAGAAGGCTTTATAAAATATTGACATAACAAAATCGTTACGATTTTAACGTAAAGCCTCCTTTATTTAATTGGCGTCGATTTTGTATATGCATAAGTAATTTTCCCTTTTTAATTATTATATAACTATTCTGCGGTTTCTTCAACAGGTTCTTCAATTTCTTCTTTTAAAACTTCTGATGCGGTAACATTAATTCCTAATGTCGCCTTAACTTTAGAAGTTAATTTTATCTGCATATTGAAGCTTCCGAGTTTATTAACGGGTGCATCAAGTGAAATCGTTTTTCTGTCAACTTCGATACCTGTTTTAGCTTTAATTTCTTCAGCAAGTTTTTTTGTAGTAATAGCACCGAATAATTTACCGCTTTCACCTGCTTTTGCACTAAATTCAAGAACTTTAAGTTCTTCAATTTTTTTAGCTGTTTCAAGTGCTTCAGCATGTAATTTTTCTTGTTTTGCTTTAATTCTTGCCAAATTCTTTTCTCTGTTTTCTTTAGCGCCTTTTGTAGCAACTTCGGCAAAATTTTGAGGGAAAAGATAATTTCTTGCGTAACCGTCTTTTACATTAACGATATCACCTGCTTCACCTATATTTTGTACGTCTTTTTTTAGAATAACTTCCATTGTATGTCTCCTTAAATGTATTATTGTATCAAGTATTAAAATAATAATAAAAACAAAATTAAAAGTCTATACTATTCACCAATAACGGCATTAAGGTCTTCTACCATTTTATCAGGGTCAATCCCGTGAACTTTTGCACCTGCTTCTAAGTTTTCAAATCTTGCAGCAGCACATCCGATACAGCCAAACCCTAATTTTTGAAATACTTCAATTGTCTCGGGATGATTTTGTATAACTTCAATTATTCCCATATCTTTTGTAATTTTACTCATATTTATTCCTTTCCTTGATTTTTTTAACATTATCATTAAAAATTATACATCAAGAGTAAGAAAGGTGTATATGTTTAAATTTATCATTGATATATTTTGTAAAGATACTATTATAGGTTTATCAGATTTTGCTGATATCAGACCAAATCGGATATACAAAAATAAATATAATAATTTATTCAGTTTAAAACGCAAAAATAAAGTAAGATTTATTAATCCGTTTACTGATCCGATTGCTTGTCGTCTCTAAGTAATTTTTCAAAATCAGAGGGTTTAATACTTTGTATAAAGTTTTTAAACTCTTGAGATTCCGCTTCATCTTTTTCGCTATCGCAGGAAACACTTCCATCCGCAAGTACTTTTGCACTGACAAAAATAGGTGCATCAACTCTTATTGCAACTGCAATGGCATCAGACGGTCTTGAATCAATAGTTACTTCGTTTCCGTTAGTATCAGATAAATATATTGTAGAAAAATATGTGTCTTGCTCAACATCATTTATTTCAACTCTGTCAACCGTATAACCCGTTTTTTCAATAATATCAATAATTAAATCATGTGTCATAGGTCTTAAAACTTTAATATTTTCGATTTTTCTGATAATAGCACTTGCTTCAGCTGAGCCAATCCAAATAGGAAGTGCCTTTCGGTTTTCTTTATCATTTAATACTATTATCGGTGAACCGCTTGCTGTATCAATAGCAATACCCATAACTTTCATTTCAATCATATTAAAAATCCTTATAGTAGTTTTGTTAATATTTCGGGACCGTCGTCAGTTACGTGAACAGTATGTTCAAAATGTGCAGACGGTTTATTATCCTGTGTTACAACTGTCCAATTATCTTCAAGGACATATACTGCATCTCCCCCAAGGTTTAACATTGGTTCAATTGCAATAGTCATACCTTTTTCTAAAATCAATTTATTGTTTGTTCTGTAATTGAATACAAAGGGATCCTCGTGCATTTGTCTTCCCACGCCATGCCCGCCGTATTCTCTTACTATTCCCAAATTATATTTTTTTGCGGTATCTTCAATTGCGCCTGCAACATTTTCCAGTCTGTCATTTGTTCTCATGTGCTCTAAACCAGCGAATAAAGCTTCTTCTGTCGCTTTTAAAAGCATTTGTTTTTCTTCCAAAATCTTGCCTACAGGATATGTCCAGGCACTATCTCCGACAAATCCTTTATAGGTGGCTCCTACATCAATGCTTATAATATCACCCTCTTTTAGAATGACATTTTCGGAAGGAAACCCGTGGACTACTTGCTCATTAACCGATGCACAAATAGTTGCGGGAAATCCGTGATAGCCTAAAAATGTAGGGTCAGCTTTATGTTCTTTAATTATTTTATATGCAAGTTCATCAAGTTCTTTTGTTGTAATGCCTTCCTTAACGGTCTCTTTCATTGCCGCATGAACAAGAGCCACAATGTTGCCGGCTTCTTTCATAATATTAACTTCATGTTTTGACTTTTTATGAATTGACATTTTCTTTTATTGCTCCTGTCAAATTTTTATGTATTTCATCTATACTTAAACTTGCATCTATTCTGACAAGTTTACCTCTATTTCTATAAAGGTCAACTAAAGGTGCAGTTTGACTAAAATATGTATCAAATCTCTTTTTTGCTACATCTTCCGTATCATCATTACGTCTTATTAAATTGCCCCCGCATTTGGGACATTTGTCAGTTTCTTTCATGTTCATAGTTTTAAGATTAAAAATAGCTCCGCAATTTGAACACGAACGCCTGTTAACTAATCTTTCAATCAGTTTATCTTCAGAAACATCAAAGTAAAATGCTTTAAAATTAACTTGATTATTGCCGTCTAATTCTTCAAGTATTTTGTCTAATGCTTCCGCTTGCTCCGTGCTTCTTGGGTATCCGTCCAAGATAAACCCGTTTTTGCAGTCATTTTTATTAAGTCTGTTTTTAATTATTTTTGCTACAAGTTCAATAGGAGCTAATTGACCTTTGCTTATAAAACTGTCTGCGATTTTGCCTTCCTCTGAGCCTGAAGCAATTTCTTCTCTAAGTAAAGAGCCTGTATCAATATGCGGGAACCCTGTTTCTTTTGATAACATAATTGTTTGAGTTCCTTTTCCGCTGCCCGGCGGCCCTATAAATATATATTCCTGTTTCATATCTTGCCCTTTTTTCAGTAAAATTATAGCACAAAAAAAGAGCCTTGCTACAGGCTCTTTTGTTTATTGTTTTAAGAAGCTTTCATAATTTTTTGGTAATAGGTTTGTTCTGACTTGGTTAATAAAGTCAAGAGCAACACCGACCATAATTATTAAAGAAGTAGCTCCGATACCTTGCAGAGTTGTAATTCCCGTAACATGGCACGCCATAGAGGGAATTAATGCAATAATACCCAGTCCGAATGCACCGATAAAGGTTGTTTTGCTTAAAATCTTATCAAGTGCTTCCGCTGTCGGTTTACCCGGTTTTATCCCCGGAATTGATGAGCCGTATTTCTTTAAGTTAGTTGCTATTTCTTTAGGTTGTA
Source organism: Candidatus Gastranaerophilales bacterium (assembly GCA_947624265.1). Lineage (GTDB taxonomy): Bacteria > Cyanobacteriota > Vampirovibrionia > Gastranaerophilales > Gastranaerophilaceae > Avigastranaerophilus. Next base: position 7,726 of record CANQJQ010000005.1, on the reverse strand, counting down.
AATTAGGTATAATAGATGCATAGAAAAATGTTAAAGCAACAATTAATACAAAATATACAATATTATAAACAATTCCCGAAGGACTTAAAAGGTTTGATATTGTAACAATTATGTTTCTTAAAACTTCATTGCTGATATTTGCCTGACCAACAAGTCCTAAAATGGTTGTCGGGAATAATAAAATAGCAATTGCAAAGATGATAGGCATAACACCACCGGGATTAAGCTTAAACGGAATATATGTATTTGTTCCTCCGTAAACCTTGTTCCCAACCTGACGTCTTGGGTTGACTATTATTACCTTTCTTGATGCTTCCTGCATAATAACAATAAATATCATTGTTGCAAAGAAAATTAAAAGTAATAATACCAAACCCGGCTGCAAGGCTGAATTACCTCTGACAAGAGTTGCGGTTTGACCTGTATAAAAAGGTATTTTTGAAATAATACCGCAAAAGATAAGCATTGATGCACCGTTTCCGATACCGCGCTCAGTCATAAGTTCGGCCATCCACATAGTAAATGCAGATCCTGCCGTTAATATAACAATTGAACCAACTGCGAAGGAAATAAGGTTTACATCAGGCATTATAGCGCCTCTTGCTGTTTTAACCAAATATAAAACGAACACAAAGGCTTGAACTGCCGCGATAATTATTGTAAAAATCCTTGTATATTGAGATAATTTTCTTCTTCCAGCTTCGCCTTCTTCTTTTTGTAATTGTTCAAGCTGAGGAATAACAACAGCTAACAACTGCATAATAATTGAAGCGGTAATATATGGACCTATTCCAAGTGCTATAATGGAAACATTTCCAAGCGCACCGCCCGAAAACATATCCAAAAATCCTATCAGATTATTTGTTGCAGCTAAATTCGCAAAATTTTGAGCATCAATACCAAATAACGGAAGTTGTGCACAAAAACGAAATATCAATATCATTGCAAGGGTAAACAATATTTTTGTCTTTAATCCTGCAATGTTCAGGTTTGATAACATTGTCTGCAAATTTTGCTGACTCGGTGTATATTGCTGCATTATACTAACTGTGCCTTTCCGCCTGCTTTTTCAATTTTTTCTTTTGCTGATTGTGTAAAGTATCTTGCACTAACGTTTACTGCTTTTGAAATTTCACCGTTACCGAGTACTCTTAATACTTGTGCCCTTGATGATACTTTACCTGCTTTAATTAAAGATTCTAACGTAATTTCTGTTTCTTTCATATTAGCCAAATCGCCAACATTTATTTCTCCGCAGCATATTGCATTAAAGTTTTTAAATCCTTTTAATTTTGGCATTTGTCTGTAGCCCGGCATTTGACCGCCTTCAAATCCTCTCTTTGAAGAACGTCCTGAACGTTGTCCTTCCCCGTTATTACCGCGGCAAGATGTTTTGCCGTGTCCCGAGGATCTGCCTCTGCCTACACGTTTTTCTTTGCCGGTAGCGCCTTCTTGAGGTCTTAAATCTTCTAATTTTATTCTTTCAGTCATTGTTATTTCCTTCCAATTACTCAGCAACTTTTAATAAATGGGGAATTGAATTTACCATACCCATAATTACTGCCGAATTTTCATGTTCTACTGTTTGGTCTTTTTTTGTTAAACCAAGAGCTTTAGCAACTCTTCTTTGTTTTTCTGTTGAACCTATAAGGCTCTTTACTAAGGTTATTTTTATTTTTTTATTTTTTGCCATTGTTGTTATCCTCTTAATTTAGCATATCTTTTAATGATAATCCGCGTCTTTTTGCAACCACATCAAATGATTTAAGCTCTTGAAGTGCGTTTAAAGTTGCATTAGCAGCGTTTAAAGGTGATTTAGACCCTAAGGATTTACTTAGAATATTTTCAATCCCTGCAAGTTCTAATACTGCACGAACAGCACCGCCCGCGATAACTCCGGTACCTTGTGAAGCAGGTTTCAGCATTACACTGCCGGCTCCGCTTCTTCCTGTAATTGGATGCGGTATTGTTGTTTTAAATATCGGTACATTTATTAAATTTTTTCTTCCGTCAGCAACAGCTTTTTGTATCGCAATAATAACTTCGGCTGCCTTTGCACAGCCTACACCTACTTGACCGTTCTTATTCCCTACAACAACTATTGCTCTAAAGCTTAGTTTTTTACCGCCTTTTACAACTTTTGTTACTCTTCTTACCTGTATAACCTGTTCTTTCCATTCGCTTTGAACCGGTTCTGCTACGGTTTCAATCTTTTTTTTCTTAGATTTAGTCTTAGTTTCTTCCACTTTAAGTACCTTTCATTTAGTAATAATCCTTAAAAATAAAAAACATAACAAAACGCTTAATTTTATTTAAGTTTGTTATTGTTATGGGTTGGATTTAAATTTTCTGACAAGATTATATTAATACATAAATATTTTTTTGCAAGCAATATTATTAACCGCCTACATCTTCTTTTATGTACTTTGTTTCTTTCCAGGATAAATCAACATATTTAACCTTTAATTGTTTTTGTTTTATAACCGGAAGTATATCATATATTGCTTTTATTCTCTCAAATACCGAAACATCGATTTCACCTAATCTTAGCCTTACTGTTTGCAATTGAGCATAAGCATCATGCGGTGTTCTTAAGTCAATATACGCTACTTTTTCTCCCGAATATTCTTCTATTAATTTCCCTAATTTATATAAACTATTGATTTTTTCAATATCCCAATCTTTATAATCATCACCTTTAGTTCCGTAGCTCAGTATTTTAATTACATCATTATCCTTAATGGGAAGGTACTCTTTACCTATTGTTTCTCCCGTTCGGGAAAATGCCAATATAACCGGTGCATTCTCCGTTGGCGCAATCACAATAGCCGGTGTAACTTCTTCCACCATTATAACTAATCTTGCAGGAAGCCAATATCTTCTTATGTAAGCTCTTTTAACGGGAGTTAACTGTTCTATTTGATTTGCAATTTTATCGGGATTAATTCTGTAAATAGGCTTTTTCTCAAACGGGAACTTTTTCAATTCATTTAATATTTTATCGTTTGATACTATTGAGTTTCCTAATATTTCAAGATGCTTGCCGCTTTTATCATTATAAATATTGTTTGGTAGATACCAATAATGGCAGATAAATATTCTGTATACAAGATAAAAAAGGAGCATAATAAATAAAAATCTTATGAATTTATATAATCTTCTAAGGGCAATTTCTCCGCGTCTTGCTTTTCTGCGGAGTTTTTGCTGTCTTAATCTTCTTTCTACGGAATATTCAAAACTCATTATTTATTTAGTCCTGCATTATTTAAAATTAATAAAACAAGGTTATCATAATCAATTCCCATAGCTGCTGCCTGTGCGGGAAGATCGCTTATATCAGTCATACCCGGGCTTGTGTTAATTTCTAATAAATACGGAATATTATCCTTCATCATAAAATCAATCCTTGAAACTCCACGACAGCCGGCTGTTTCAAAAGCTTTTACAGCCATATCTTTTACCCTATTTGTAACAGTTTCATTCAAATTGGCTGGTACAATAAAATCTGTCATCCCTTTTGTGTATTTTGCTTCAAAATCGTACCATTCCGTTTTTGGTCTGATTTCAAGAATTTCGGTGGCAAACGGTTTATTGTCTTTTTCCAGCACTCCGACGGTTACAAAAAATCCGTCTATAAATTCTTCCGCTAAAACATCATTATTATATTTAATTGCGGTATTATAAGCGGCTTGAAGTTCTTCTTTTGTATTAACTTTTGTCATACCAAAGCTTGAACCTTCGCTGACCGGTTTTGTAAATAAGGGATATTTTAAATCTTTAGTCTTTTGATATATATCGTCGCCCTGTCTTATAAAGGCGGATTTTGCCATTATAATATCTTTATTGGTCGATAAAATTCTCTTTGTATATTCTTTGTTCATTGTAATAGCACTTGCCATTACTCCGCATCCCGTATATTCTATTTTTAAAAGTTCTAATATTCCCTGAATGCAGCCATCCTCGCCAAATTTGCCGTGGAGCGCATTATAGGCAACTTTTATATTTTCTGATTTAAGCTTTTCTGCAATGTTTTTATCAACATCCAAAAGAACAACATTTGTATACCCCAGTCTCTTTAATGCCTCAAATACATTCTTCCCTGATCTGAGAGATACTTCTCTTTCGCTGGATAAGCCTCCATACAGAACCCCAATTTTTGTATCGGTTGAGTATTTTTTTAATTCATTATTTCCCATAATTTATTTTCCTGTATATTGTCCCCTTCTATAAATATAATTTCAGGTTTTAATTCTATTGTATATTTTTCTCTGACTTTTGAATACATTTTATACATAAGAGTTAGAACATCAGTTGAAGTTGCATTATTAAAATTTAATATAAAATTAGCGTGTTTATCAAATACTTTAGCTCCGCCTTCACATACGCCTTTCATTTCACATAAATCCAAGAGTCTGCCTGCTGAATCATTAGTGGGATTCTTAAATATGCTTCCTGCGTTACCGAAGGATAAAGAAGGCTGATGTTTTTTTCTGAATTCAATATTTCTTTTCATGATTTCATTAATTTGCTCTTTATTTCCTCTATTGAGTTTAAATTCAGCACTTATAACTATATATCTTTTATCTTTTAGTACAGAATTTCTATATGAAAAGTTCATATCATTCTTTTTTAGCTTCAATATTTTTTTTGTATATTTATCAAAAACATCAGCACATACAAAGCAATCCGAAATTGACTGATTGTGGGCTGATGCATTCATTGTAATCATCCCTCCGAAAGTTCCGGGGAAACCTATTAAAAACTCAAATCCGCTTAAAGTTTTATCCATAACACTTTTTGAAACTAAAGGACCTTTTGTTCCGCAAGAAACATATATTCTGTCATCTTCTATTTTAAATTCGTTTATGTTCTTTGTAATAATTATATTTTTATTTATATAACCCGAGCTAAAAAGTACGTTAGAACACCCGCCAAGCACAATATCATATTCATTGGAATTTAAAAGGTTAACAAGGTCATCAATTGACGAAGGAAAGGCAATTTTTTTTACTTTACCGCCGATTTTAAATGTAGATTCATTTTTTATTTCATAATTTTCAAATATTTCAGTCAATTACTGCACCTTTTTTACTGTTATCTTCCAATAATTTGCCAAGTTTTGTAATGCTTCCCGCCCCAAGGGTAATTATAATATCATCTTTATTTAAGAGCGGATATATCTTTTCTGCACACTCTATAATATCTCCCGAAATATACTCAGCATTATTATGATTTATCTCTTTAGAAAAATTTTCTGAGTTAATATTATCTATTTTATCTTCTCCTGCTGAATATACATCCAATATAAATAATTTATCCGCATAATCGAAGGCATTTAAAAATTCTTTCCACAAGTTTTTCAGTCTTGAATATCTGTGAGGTTGAAAAATTGCAACAATTCTTTTATCGGTTATAGCTTTTTTTACGCTTTCAAGAGTTGTTTTTATTTCGTTAGGGTGATGTGCATAGTCATCATAAACAGTTATACAGTTAAATTCACAAACTTTTTGAAATCTGCGCCCCATGCCTGTAAAAGAGTAAAAATATTCTTTTAAATCAGTAGCATTTATGTTTGATTCTTTTAATGAGGCATAGACAGCCAATGCATTATACACGTTATGTTTGCCTAATATTGACAGTTTAAGAGAATCAATTTTTTTATCATTATAATATATATCAAATTCTGTTTTTAATCCGTTATATATGATATTTTTAGCAGTATAGTCCGCATTATTAAAGCCGTATGTAATATAATTATAATTGGGATATAGCTTTATAAACTTTCTGTTGCCTTCATTATCAATGTTAATAAGTACTTTTTGATCCGGTTTATTAGATAAAAACATATTAAATGTTTTTGAAATATCATCAAATCCGTTGGTATAGTAGTCAAGATGATCTTCATCCATATTATTAATTACGGAAATATCAGTTGAATATTTTTGAATTGTACCGTCAGATTCATCAAGTTCTGCTATAAAATATTTACCTTGGTTATACTGTGCATTTGTATTAATATCGGGAATAATTCCTCCGACAACAAAAGAAGGATTTAAACCTGCTTTATCTAATACATAAGAACATAATCCTGATGTTGTAGTTTTTCCATGAGTACCTGAAAAACCAATAAAATAAGAGTTATTGTCTTTTGAAAATTCATCCGAAATCATTTGTAAAATATCCGAACGATGGTATATTTTTAATCCCAATTCTTTAGCTCTTTGTATTTCGGGATTAGAATTTTTCACCGCACTGCTTGCAACAATAATCATATTGTCTTTTATATAATCTTTGTTGTGCCCGATAAAAACCTTAATGCCTATATCTTCAAGCAAATGTGTGTATTTACTTTCCTGAATATCCGAACCTGAAACTTGTGCACCTCTTTGAGCAAGGTATTTTGCTAAACCGCTCATTCCGACTCCGCCGATAGCTATAAAATGATAGATATTTTTTTCAATTTCCATGAACTTATTCCCAAATCTATATATTTATTATACAAAAAATTTTTTTAATTTTACTGATAAATTTTATTAAATGGTTGAATTATTGTTTAATTAATTGTACAATTATTACACTTTAGAATGGATTGAGGTATATATGAAATTACACTTACAGACATTATTTGTTGCAATAGGTTTGGGAATTAAAAGAAACTGGCATATATTTATAGCAATTATAGCAGGTATTATATTCGGTAATTTTATTCATGAAAATCCCGAAAGCTTTAAAAGGTTTGTATACTTGCTAAATATTGTCGGGCAAGCCTTTATAAGAATAATTCAGATGGTTGTTATTCCTTTGGTATGCAGTGCCATAGTTGTCGGTATTTCAAGCATTGGCGACAGCAAACAAATAGGTAAATTCGGTAAAAAGATGGTAATTTATTATGGTATAATTACTGTTTTAGCTGTTGTTATCGGTGCGGCTCTCGTGCTCGGATTTAAACCGGGGTATGGGGTGCAAGAATATATCAGCCAAACTGCCGCATTAGAAATTCAAAATAACGTAAGCAGTGCACTTGCTGAACAAAGAGGTAATATAGGTAATATATTCTTAAATATGATACCTCAAAATCCTTTAGAATCTCTTGCAAAAGGAGAGATGGTTCCGATTATATTCTTTGCTTTGATATTTTCTTTGGCATTGTCTAAAGTGGGTGAAATATCAAGACCAATCGTATCGTTCTTTGAATCTGTATTTGCCGCTACAATGAAAATTACTGATTGGATTATGATATTTGCGGCTCCCGGTATTTTTGCTTTAACTACGGTTGCCGTTTCCTCTTTCGGACTGGCAATATTTTCAACAATATCTAAGTTCTTTGCAATAGTATTTATTGGTTTTTGTATACAATTCTTCATTGTATATCCTTTAATGCTTAAAATATTCAGTAAAGTTCCGGTTGGTAATTTCTATACCGCCATTATTGAAGCATTACTTGTTGCATTCGGTACCGCAAGCAGCAGCGCAACATTACCTTTAACTATTGCTTGTTGTGAAAAACGCGGTATATCTCACAAGGTATGCAGTTTTGTTCTGCCTCTCGGGGCTACATTAAATATGGATGGTACTGCATTATTCCAAACAGTTTGTGTAATATTTTTAACTCAAGCATACGGAGTTGCACTTGATCCTATTCAAATTATTCAGATTATGGTTCTTGTAATTATTGCATCTTCTACTTGCGCCGGTATCCCCGGTGCAGGATTAATTACTATTGCAC
>CANQJQ010000004.1 GCA_947624265.1 Candidatus Gastranaerophilales bacterium | reverse complement strand
ATAGAGTTTACCAAAACACCCTTATCCGTATAAGCTTCAGCTAACTCCGTTAACGGATTTTCAGGATTTTGAATAACGATTTTTATAGGAAGATTATATTTTTTTGCAAAATCAAAGTCGCGCTCATCGTGCGCGGGAACTGCCATTACGGCGCCTGTACCGTATTCAGCCAACGCATAATCTGCAGTCCAAATCGGAAATTCTTCGCCGTTTAGAGGGTTTATTAAGTGAGTACCCAATGGTACTCCCGTTTTAATTCTCTCAGTTGATAAACGTTCAATTTCAGTCATTCTTCTGGCATTTTGTCTGTATGCTTCAACTGCTTGTTTATTTTCAGGTGTTGTTAATTTTTCAATGTCTTTGTATTCGGGGGCAACAACAAGGTATGTAATACCGTATGCCGTATCGGGTCTTGTTGTGTATACCGGAACCTCTAAACCTTCTATTTCTTTAACTTTAAATCTTAAAATAGCCCCCGTTGAGCGGTCTATCCAGTTTTTTTGCATGGTTTTAACGCTATCAGGCCAGCCTTTAAGTTTTGCTATATCATCTAAAAGTTCTTGAGCGTGATCCGTTATTTTTAAGAACCATTGAGATAAATATTTTTTCTCGACTTCTCCGTCGCATCTCCAGCACTTGCCGTCTATTACCTGCTCATTTGCCAAAACGGTTGCGCAGTTATTACACCAGTTAACTGCCGCTTCTTTTTTATAAGCCAATCCTTTTTTAAACATCTGAATAAAGAAATATTGAGTCCATTTATAGTATTCGGGCAGACAGGTTGTAACTTCTCTATCCCAATCTACCATTAACCCTAATTCTTTTAATTGCTTTTTCATATAAGCAATGTTATCTAAAGTCCATTTTTTCGGATTAGCCCCATGCTGTATAGCGGCATTTTCCGCGGGGAGCCCGAAACTGTCCCATCCCATTGGATGAAGTACATTATACCCGTTCATCCTTTTATATCTGGCTATAACGTCAGATATCGTATAATTTCTGACATGCCCCATATGCAGTTTCCCTGACGGGTAAGGGAGCATTGATAATATATAATATTTTTCTTTATCTTTATCGTTATATACTTTATTTAATTTTGTTTCATCCCAGTGTTTCTGCCACTTTTTCTCAATTTCTTGCGGAAAATATCTGTCTTTCAGCACTACTTCTCTCCTAATACCTACGTAAAAAATTATAATCTAAACATAAAAAATATAGCAAATTTGTTATTTAATCTATCTAAATGCCAATTAACTTAATGGCAAATATTTAATATTATTATTTTTTTGTTCTGAAAAAGTGCAGTTAGCAAATTGTAAGATAAAAATTATTAAAAAAGATAATAAATTTTTTTATAGAATTAAATCCTTTATATGATAAATTATTTGGGAAGATGTTTTGAAATAAGCGGGGTTAATAAATCCCAAGCTTCTTCACTCGGATGTCCGTCGTTTTCTATGGAATATTTTTTATTTAATATTTCATTGTTTGTTATCTCTTTTGCATCAATAACATTAAAGCCGTTTTTTTTGAGTTTTAATTTTAAAATTTCTTCATAGGGCAGTATATCGTATATTATTACAGTAAAGTTGACTTTATGGTTATATCTTTTCTCAAGATTTTTTCTTGTTTCTGTAAAATATAAAAGTTCTATATCAGTTATTTTATCAGCATTTTTACTGTTTTTTAAAAAATTATATACAAAAGAATGATTTAGAGCCTTTATTGTGTATAGCGATTTAAAAAAGTTTTTAAAAGGATTTTTGTAATTGTCCATTACTAGTTTGTTATTTTTTATGCAGTAGTGAAGCATAAAAAAATCAAGGTGCGGATAAAAAGAATATATAAGCATTCTTCTTGGATGATCACTCATTAGTATATATATAAAATCTTTTGCATTTGGTATATAGTCATAAAATTCATCTTGTGTGCTGAGAAAATACATGTGCTGTAAGCCTCCGGCGGGAATAGCTCTGTTTATAACGGGCATTTTTAGCAGTTGCTCAAGTTTGTATCCGAAGGTTTGATTAAAATTTAATTTTCTTCCGTATGCGTATGAACATCCGAATATTATAATCGGATTGTTTTTAATTTGTGTTTTTGTTTTTTTATTATTAATTTTTTGAGGATGAGGTGCAGGATGATAATTATAAAATTCACTCCTGCCTATATATCTTGCGTCAATTTCTCTTACGGGCGGGTTATTAAACAAATAGATTTTCTTTGCTTTCCATTGAGGATATTTTTTGCTCTCATGTATGTATATATAATTATCTAATACAAAAAACAAAGCAATAAAGATTAAAATATTAATAAAAATTATAATTATTCTTTTTGATAACATTTATATATAATTCCTTTTATAAGTTTTCAAATTAAATATGATTGCAGTAAAACTCCCATAGCAAAATGTAAGGGATTACAATCGGTGCACCAACTATTGCGACGACTCCCTTAGCAACATTTGTACCGGCATTTGCGGCTATTTTCCCCGCAATCTTTCCTTTTTTTATGTAATGCCATTTGCCGTCATACATTACTTCAATATTTTCGCCGTAATTGCCTGTTTTAAGTTTCCCTATTCTTATATCTTCAAATTTCGCCGGCGTATGCATACCTGTTTTTAAATCAAATAGTCCGTATTCCCCGTTCTGATTTAATTTTAAATAAGCGCTGTTGAAACCCAATTGGGTTATTTCATCATAGATAAACTCTGTTTGTTCTTCGGCTTTACCGATATTTATAATTCCTAATTTGTTGTTTTTCTTTGCAGCATAATATAAATTCCCATCATAATTATATGCTGATAGTATTTCATCATAAATATAAGGGATTGCTTCTTCGCTTTTATTTTCTGATGAATTATATTTAATTATGCCGAACTTACCGTTATTTTTTGCGGGTATATAATGTGAATTCCTATAATATTCCCATTCGGCGGAAATATATTCGGCTCTTCTGATAGCGGGGGCTGTATCTTTTTTTCGATTTATTAAATAATAATTGTCATCGGAAACTTGGAAAATTAAGTAGTTTGAATTTACTGGAATAATATTTTTAAAAATAATGCCGTAAGTACAAGCATCGTTTGTATTACAAACTCCTTTTTTTTCGTTAAGAGTTACTATAAATTCATTATTTGCAAAATATTTTATATCGTCAAATTGTGCGGGAATTATAACATTATCATGTTTATCTTTTACTCCGAATTTATTGTTATCTTCAAGTAAATAAAAATGTTGACCGAGCGCTTTTTCATTATTATTTTTTTGTTCTGCAAAAGTATAGTTACCTGCTTGGCAGATAAAAACTATTAAAAAACAGATAATAATTTTTTTCATAGAATTATACCCTTTCAATAATTTTATCTAAATTAAAATTAAGGCATTTAAGTTCTTCGCAGGTTGTTTGTCTTTTTTCCCATAAACATGGACGGCAGTCTGAGTTATTTGTTATTGAAATAAATTTTTCTGACTCCGGCAATAATTTTTTTTCATCGGTTGGCCCGAATATAGCAATAGTTTTTGTATCTGTGGCAACTCCTATATGCATTGGGGCAGAGTCAGAACAAATAAGAACCCCCGCTTTTTTTAAGATTTTTGCAAAATCAAGCATATTTTTTGTTTTGCCGTACATATCGGTAAAATTACTTAAATCAATCCCGTTTAATTCAGTTTTTATTTGCGTGATAACCTCTTCATCATCAGGTCCGCCGCAAAGTATAACTGATTTATTCTTTAACACAAGCTTTTTAATAAGTTCAGCCCAAACTTGGGCGCCAAATATTTTTATAATATCTTTAGAAACACTTATTTTACTTACCCCGGGGTGTATAACAACAACATTGGTATTTCTTTCAACATTATCAAGATTTATTTGGGGAAGTTCAAATTCACCGTTTGTTATAGGTTTTACCAAATCAAAATACATTTTTGATGCGTATTGATTTTTATTTAATTTTACGGCGTGTGTTAATAATTTTTTGCTTATATTAGATGTTTTATATCCAACTCTTGTTTTAATTCCCGTAAAAAATAATAATAAAGAAATTAAAGGACTGGCTCCGGATGAAATAACCAAATCATAATGCCCGAATAAAGCTTTAAAATATAGTTTTAACATCTCTATATACTTATTTTTGGTTTTAATATCAACACAGAAAAAATTATCAATTAAATTTGTAAGCGAAATAAAACTTTTGCTTCTTCCTTCAAGACATAGTGTAATTTTAGCCTGAGGATAAGTTTTTTTTAAAATTTGAAGAACGGGCATAAAAAGGATTTCATCCCCAATGCCTCCAAAATTAATTAGTAAAATATTTTTGTAATTATTCATATCAGAATGGTTTTGTTTGGTTTAATTTGTTTCTTAATTCTCTGAAACGGGCAATATCCTCTTGAGCTTTGCCTGTTTCTCTGAATACAACCTGACTTGAAGGATGAACCATCATAATGCAGTCTATATGAATTTCCAAAAAATTATATCTTCTTGGCGGAAGGTTTGAGTTTCTGGCAAGAATTTCAGCATTTGTAACGGCCAAAAATCGTTTTTCTTTATCGTTTAATAAATCGGTTAATTCTCTGTTGGTTTTAGTATATTTTGAAACATGAACAGTACCTTTTATTTCATGGTCTGCCGTTAATATTATTACCTCTATAGGAACCGTATCAATATCTTTTGCCATATTACACCTTCTATAAAATCTTTATAAAAATTATAATATAAATTTATAATAATTACCAGTAAATTGTGCCCGATGGGAGTTGAACCCACATCTAAAGACTTCGGAGATCTTTGCTCTATCCTGTTAAGCTACGGACACGGGTATAAATTTATTATATATTATATTACACTAAATTCTCAAGCCGATTGGTTGAGAAGAAATGCTTTTATATTTTTCTATTTCCTTAAAAGGATTATTTGGGGATTTTGTAATGATTTGCGGGTTAGTTGTTTGTGATATGGTTAAATTTGTGTCTGAAAATATGTTGAATATATCATTATCAGGTTTTAGAATGGGGACATTGTTGTATTCAAAACGTTTTTTACGTTTTATACTCTCTTTTGTTTCACCCATTTTCGCAAGTTGTTTTTCATATTCTCTGTTTGCTAATTTGTTCTTTAAAATCGGCATTATAACATTGCTTGCGAGTATTGTATATGCGAGTGTCGTAATAATAAGAAGTCCGTTAATCTGACCGCATAATTCATCGTATGCGCTTCCGTTTCTAAACTGTTTTAATATTGTTTTACTTACTTTTTTTTCTTTTGCCAAATTGTCCAAATCCGTAGCTATATCTTCAAGATTGGGTTTCGGAATTTGTTCGGCAAAATTTGGAAGTTTTTTCTTTAGTCCGGTATCTATATTTCTTACAACGTTTTCAATACTTTTTGGCATCTTTTTTGTGTGTTTAAGTATTGCGCTTGTCCCTCTTGTAATGATTGTTGAGACAGTTTCTTTCAAGGGTCTTATGTGTTCTATACTGTATAGTTCGTCTCTTGAAGCTCCTACTACAGGTGCTGCCAGGTTTATTAATTTCTCTCTTGCTTCTTTTGTCGTTATTAACCCTGCTTCTAATTTCTTTTTTAAGAAATTATTAAGCATAAAAGGAGGTATAATGGTTAAAACTAAATCAAGTCCGAGTTCTTTCTTTTCTTGTGTTATTAAATATTCTTTGTTTTCTCTCTTGCTTTTCTTTAATCCGCCTATTTGCGATATATGGCTTGAAAGTATGGAAACCGCATTAAAAAATAGCATTATAAGTGCTGTTTCTTTACTGCAGTTAAAAATAAAGTTAGCAACATTTTTGCAGTAAGAATGCCTTGCATTCTTACTTAAAAAATCTTTATAAAACTTATGAGCAGGAACAATTATGTAATCCTGCAATATCTTCATCGGAGTTTTCATGTTTTACTGTCCTCCGATGGCTTTTTTGTTTCGCTATCATCAGATAAAGCATTAATAACTTTTTTGATTTTGTTTTTGTATTTGACTATAAGTTCATTTTTCTTTTTAAACCATTTTTTAATTTTATCTATTCTTGCATCTTTTACGTCATTAAGTGAGCTTATCCAGGATTTATTTTCTTTAACTACTCCTGAAATTAAATCCTGTAAATCACTGGTTAAAGGCACATCGACTTTGGAATTTGAAAATAATATCATAAAAAGTACTGCGAATAATGTGCCTAATGTTTTACAATATTGGCTCATCCTGATATTCGCCATTGAAACGCTATTTTCTTTCATCCTTATAGCGTTATCGGGGAAAAAGTGAAGATTAAATTTATTGTGTTTATCAAAGCCTATGAAATGTTCCGTTATTTTTTGAAAAGCTGCTCTTATTACAACACCGGTAAATCCTCCCGCTATTGCTTTTGAAGCAGATTTTATTGCGGCATCGGTTCTTTTTTCTTCATCTGCATATTTTAAATCCAGTAAAGGTTGAAACATCAGGGCTGTCGTAGCTAAGAATAATTTTTGTTCGGGCGTGTTAACATATTCGCCGACAACTTTTCCTATTTTGCCTACGATATTTGGAATATATATTGGTTTTTCGGGTATTCCTTTGAACGATTGCTTGGAATGCCCTTCTCCAATTTTATTGAAAGATGAACTTATTTTCATAAACCTGATGCTAGCTTTACTTTTCATTCCTTTAAAATGTATAAATAAATTTTGTTGATATAATGTTAATAAATGTTAATTTTTTTTTACATCTTTTAAATAATAAGCAAATTTTTTATTCTCATTTTTTGAAAGAGGTATTAATGGAGTCTTTTATGAGAATTTCACCTGTTTCAAATGTTATAAATTCTTTTTCCAAAAACAGTGTAAAAAATGTAAACGGACAACGTAAAACATCTTTTAAAGGCATTTATGTTGAAGATATTGTTGATTTGGGTGATGTTGCCGAGGGAAACTTTCCTCCTGAATTTCTGAAAAAAGATGCTCTTTTATTAAATGAGATTGCCCAAGAATATCCTAATCAGGATTGTTTTATAAGAAAAGGATATGCGGGACTTCCAAGATTGGAGTATAGAGAACGTCCTCCTCAAGTACAAATGTTTACTGAAACTATTGCTAAACAATATAAAACTTCTATTGACCCTAATGATGAAGAATATCCGTCAGAGCCTTTAATATTATACGGTGATACAAATTTAAACAGATTTATAGGCATGACTTCATTTATTTCTTTAAACCCGTCTTTACCGTATACGGTAAAAGTTGGTTTTGAACTACATAAAAAATTACTTGAAAAAAAATATCAAATTATGGAAGTTATAGGTAAAACCGATAATATAGACTTAGGTGATGAAACTCTTATACAAAAAGCACATAAGGCTATAGAAGATATAGAAATCGCTGTGGTAAGATATTTGATGGAATCATCTTGTGCCGCTTTAAGCGACAGAGCTTCGGCAAGTCAGATATATGCTTCAAATTACCCTAAGGTACAGTCCCGTTTAGATGCAAAAAGACATTTGGATTTAGTTACAAGTGTTGCCAAAAGACCGGAACTTGATCTTGAAGAAATTAAGAAAAACAAGATTGATATTTGCGATTTGGCGGTAAAAAATTATCCGAATACGGAAGAAAATAAAGCCCGTATAGAAGAATTAGCTGAATATATGACGCAAAACGGTTTGATTATCGGATAAAAGAGAGCAGTTCATAAGCCGCATTCTGTTTCTAAACAATCATCTGTCTTGACTTTAAGTTGCCTTAAAGTTCTTTGCGATTTTTCAAAAGACGGCGGGCAGCCTTAACCTTTTATTCAATCTTGCACCCGAACGGAGTTTACCGAGCAGGTATTTCTCAATACCTCTGGTAGTCTTTTACACTACCGTTGCACCTGAACCTTATTGGTTGTTTACTTTTCTGTGGCACTTGTCCTGAAGTCGCCTTCGGCGGACGTTATCCGTCGTTCTGCCCTTGGGTGTGCGGACTTTCCTCATATAATTTCTTATACGCGATTGTTCGTCTGCTCTCTTTTTTATTATTGCATAAAATTACATATCTTTAAACTTATCTTTTAGTTCTTTTGGCAAACCTACATTTTGCATGGACATATGAAATTTTTTAATTTCAGCCAGCTTTTTTTGTTCTTCTTCTAAATCTCTTTGAGGGTTTTTTATTTGTTTCAATGTTTTTTCAAACATTGATTCGGCTTCGCCTGATTCTATATACATAATTATGTCGTCTATATTTGAATAATTTGTTGAATATATTGCATTTAAACTTTCCGCACTTGCTCCGTATGGCAAGGCATATAACCATCTTAGGGAATTTATATCTCTTTGTGATAAGGATACAACTCCGTATTGATGCGGTGTGTACATTATATCTTCCGTGTTTTTTGAATGTCCGAGTCCTAATGAATGCCCTATTTCGTGAAGTATTGTATGATATACTTCATTTTCATCCATATATTTTTTGTGTATTATTCCGTCAGATATTCCTATAGAAACTTCTGCGGAATATAATCTTGAATTTTCATCATAATTAAATGTGCAATTACCCAATGATTTTCTGTCTACTCTTCTCCATTCAACATTCATTTGTGAATCATTTAATGTGTTAGCCAAATAAAAAGAAATCTTTCCATCAGAGACACTTTCCCAAGTATTTAAAGCTTCTATAACCATATTAACGTATGAAAATCTGTCTGCTTCGCTTAAGGAATACCAACTGCAAGGAGCAATATATACGGGCATCGGAAAACATTGTTCGGGCCACCTGATAAGACAACCTTTTTTTAAATTATCATTTATGTATGTGAGTCTGTGCATATCAGTTATTTTCTCGTTTTTCCTGTTGTTTTATATATTCACACATTTCTTCAAGTCTTGTATCTTCCATGGCTTTAATAAGTTCTTCCGCATTTTTAAATTTACCAAGTGCAAACCCCGTTTCCGCAAGTAAAACACAATCATTGCAAAGTCTGTATTGTCCATATTGAATTGACCCTGCGGGTGATTTCGTTTTTCCGCAGCAGGAACATTCAAATTCCTCATCTTTTAATGAAGGATCTTCTTCTAAGTCATCCAAGCGCATTTGCTCTACTACTTTTTGCATATCTTCTATAATTTTTATTTGTTCTTCTTTTTTCATATTTTTACCATTTCGCTTAGTATATCACATTTTTTCGGTTAATTTGTATATTTCAAACTCTATTTTATCCCCTGCTGCCTTTTCATATTTATAATGCTCTTTTACGTACTCATACAATTCTTTACCGTAAGTTTCCTTAAAAAACTGATAAGGGTAATCTGTATATACCAAATTTGAAAATACTATAAAATCAGGTTTTTTAATTATAATATCGTTTAATATATTACTCATTCCGTACATATCGGCATATACAGGATTTAATATAAAATATTTATCATCAGATTTTATATTTTCAGCATAATTTATAATGCTGCCTTCAGGTAATATAAGTAATGTGTCATCGGATTTGACATTATCTTTTATATATTCCTGCAATTTAACCATACCGTTAATATATTCAGGATATATTTTTACTTTATATTCTCCGATATTAACATTATATAAGACATTAGATTGAAAACAATTTACAGTATAAAAAATAAATAATAACAAGCAAACAACATACATTAAATATTTTTTATTTTGGAAAAATTCGGTATAAATTACAACAAAAACAGAAGATAAAATAACGGGAAGTAAATATGTACCATATATAGCTAAATTAATTGCACCTATGCATTTTATGGAAATTAAAAAACCCGCACTAAGAAAGCACAAGTGCAAAAATTCATTCTGATTTAATTTTTTATTTTTGAAAAAAGAAATTATATATTTAATAATTAATAAAAATGAAAGATATCCAATTATCCTAAAAATTGATGAAGGATAAGGATATATCAAAGAAAGAATGGCGTTCTTAAGGGAAGAAACGGAAGGAATAAAGTTATAATAATAATAGAAATATTTTACGGGATATGAACTTGTTATATATGCTATATACTTGTATGCGGAATATAAATCGTTTAAAGAGCATCCTTGATTTAAAAGAACTAAAACAGATATTATTGGAAAAATTAAAACCGTAAAAAATAATATAATTAAAGATTTAAAATTCAATTTTTTAAAAATAGCTATCCCGGCGAGTAAAATTATAAAAAGTGCAAAATCTAATTTGCAACATAATGAGAAACCATAAGTTAAAATTGACAAAATAAAGAAATTAAAATTATCAGTTTTTAAATATTTAAATAAAGAAAAGATTGAAACTAAAATTCCAAACAGTCCCCAAAGAACAGAATATGAGTATGGGGTTATCCAATTTGAAAATGTCGGGAAAAATATACATGACGGAATAAAAAATATAGACAGAAGGAAGGCAAGTGATTTTGGCAGAAACAGTTTATTTATTTGAAAAATTAAAATAACAGATAAATAAGATAATATAAATCCGATATATAAAAAAGTATTTAAACCGGAACCAAATATTTTTAATAATAATGCATTAAGCATATACCCAAGAGGACCGTATATATTGCTGATATCACGATATAATACAAACCCTTGAGTCATTCTTAAAGGAATATAAAACTCTCTTCCTATATCCGAAAGAGGTGAATAAATATTTTTCCCGAAAAAATAAAAACCTGCAATCATTATTATTAAAATAATTGCGAAGTATAAAACATCAATTTTTTTAAAAAATAAATATATTTGTTTCATTATTAAAAATATTATAACAAATTAAATATATTTAAACTAAAATGTAAATATGAAGTTTCAAAGAATATCTAATATAAATACAAAACGAGATGCATGGGTTGAGATAAATCTGGATGCGATAGAAAATAATATTTTAGAATTAAAAAAATTCGTAAAACCAGATTGTAAAATCCTTGCGGTAGTAAAAGCAGATGCATACGGACACGGCAGTTCGATGATTGCACCTACTTTGCTTGCTTCGGGAGTCGATTATCTGGGTGTTGCTTCTATTGATGAAGGTATGGAGTTAAGAAATAATAAATTTAACTGTCCGATTTTGGTTCTTGGCGCGGCGCCCGTTTGGGCTTTCGATTATGCAGCTCAAAATAATATTTCACTTTCTGTATTTTTGGATAATCATATTGATGCGGCAAAATTAACTTATAAAAAAACAGGTATTAAAACCAAAGCTCATATTAAACTTGATACGGGTATGAACAGAATAGGTGTTGAACCTGTTGACGCGGTTAAATTTATTAAAAAGGTACAAAGTCTTGATTGTTTTGAACTGCAAGGAATATTTACTCATTTTGCCTGTGCTGAAGATGAGCAAAAAACAAATCAACAGCTGAATATATGGAATAATATTTTGTCTCAAGTTGATACAAATGGTCTTATTCTGCATTGTTTTAATACTGCTGCAACAATATCTCAATACAAAGAGGACAAATATAATATGGTAAGATTGGGACTTGCTATTTATGGCTTGATTCCGGATTTGCCTCCTTTCGCAAAAAAAATACCGAACTTAATACCCGCAATGAGTCTTAAAGGCAGAATAATTAATATACATAATGCTCCTAAAAATTCAGGTGTAAGTTATTCTCATACTTTTATTACAAAAAAAGAAACAAAAATTGCCACTATTCCTATAGGATACGCTGACGGTGTAGACAGAAAACTTTCAAATAAAATATTTGGAATTTTAAACGGGAAAAAAGTACCTCAAATCGGTAACATTACAATGGATCAAATGATGTTTGATATTACTGATGTTGATGCAGAAGAAGGTTATGTTATTACTTTATTAGGTGAGGGAATTTCCATAAATGAATGGGCACAAATATTAGGAACAATAAATTATGAATTATTGTGCCGATTAAAAGCTCGTTTATCCAGAGTTTATACAAGATAAAATAAATTTTTTGAGTAAATTCAAGTCATTTTTTATGAAAATTGATAAAAATCATTATAAATTTTTCAAATTTTAAAAATTTTATTTTAAAAAACTAAAAAAGTGATAATTAAAATTTAAGAAAATGAAAAAAATATATTCAAAATCTTAAATTTTTGAAAATTTGTATGGACATTTACTCAAAAATGAGATATAATATAATTGGAATGCGAGGAAAGGCAAGGTCTTATGAATGTTTCTGCAGTTGGTTTTTTATTTCAGGAACGAGTAAAAACTAACGGTTTTTACGGTAATAATTATACTTGTGTAATCCATAAACAAAATAAAGACGGTTATTTTAACAGAAATTATATTTCATCTCCGTTTATTAAAGAAACAAAAACTGATGTTGTGTCGCCTGAAGCGGCTCAAACTGATATTCTCTTATCACTTTTAGCTATTACGGATAAGAAAAATAAAAGCACAAAATTTATAGGTGCAACTATTAAAGACGGAGTTAAAGAAACAGAAATTCATTCGTTAATTTCCGATAAATTATATGCAATCAGAACAAAAGATGAATTTGGAAAAAACCATTTCCGTATCAAAGGTCGTAAAAAGACAAAACATATACTTTCTAATAATCTTAATTTAAATGCTTGAAAATATTGAGTAATATATATACATTCCTGTTAATATAAGTAATGTTCCGCTAATTTTCATTAATATCGATGAAAATTTAGCTAAAGCATTCATATGTTTTAATCCTGAGGTAAACAATGCAAAAAATATAATAATTATGCATTGACCTATTGCAAAAGAAAATAATAATGCAACGGAAAATAATACATTAGTGGATACGGTTGCTATTGCCATAATACTTGCCAGTATCGGAGAAGAACAAGGGCTTGAAGCAACGGCAAAAAATGCACCAACAATAAACGGAAATAAGAACATACTTCCGTTTCGCTTTTGAGGCATCTTTTTTACAATAGAGGGGAATTGTATTTCAATTACACCGAGTAAATTTAATCCTAAAATTGTAATTACGGATGCAAACACCAAAATTACAACAGGAGAAGCAAATCCCGTAAAGGCTCGTCCCGTTAATGCGCAAATTACTCCTATGATACTCAGAACTAAAGACAATCCGACGGAAAAGGAAAGCATTTGTATAAACAATTTCTTATTGCTTTCTTTTGAATATCCTCCGACATAACCGATAATTAAAGGTAATATTCCTAAACTGCAAGGAGATAATGAAGATAGTATACCGGAAATAAAAGCTATACAAATTAGAACAGGCAGTGCTGCTCCCGTGCCTGAAGAATATGCCGAAAAAGCATTAATGAAGTTATCCATTAATTACTTCCTCTAATTCGTTAATAAGTTCCTCTTTGGGTATGTAACCTTCAATTTTATTTATTTCTTTGCCGTTTCTGTCCAAAAATATCATAGTCGGTACCAGGGTAACTTTATATTTCTTTATTGCATTTTGCACGTGTCTGTCTTTCGCTAAGGCATTATATCCTATAAAGTTTACTTTTTCTTCGTAGTTTGGTTCTACTTCACTCAATACGGCTTTTAACTTTTTACAATCCATACACATTGTAGATGTAAATGTTATTAGAGTCGGGTTTTCATCTGATTTCGCGATAGCGCTGAAAGTTTCCGAATTTTTACTCATATATAAATATATACTGACAGGTAAAATTAGTATTAATAATATAATTATAATGTTCTTCATTTTATTTCCTCCCATGAATAAACATTACACTATGTCAGTATAAACTAAATTCTCTATTTGGGTATATTTTTTTATAAATCTTCAGGCAGGTATAATTCAACTTTATTAAGACGGTTTCTTATATCATTGTAGTTATAGCAGTCCGCGGTTATATTTTGATATTCCCTTACTATAGAGATTATGTCATTTGTATTGAGCCTGATATTTCTTCTTCCTGAATAATTTTCTATTATTTCTGCCATATTTTTCCCTCCTGTTTAACTTGTCGGAAAAAAAATTAAATTATTTAAAAATATCCTCCGCGGATATTAGTAATATGTATTCTGATTTTATACAACTGTCTAATTTATAACATAAATTTTAGGTGCTAATAGTAGTTCATAAGATAAAATGAGGATTTATTATTATGAACACAATTATTAAAGCACCTTGTATTGATATGACAAAACTTGAATCATTATTTATTGAAATGACAAACCAAAATTGTAATTTAAGATGTAAATATTGCTATATCGATTTTAAAGATAAGAAAGTAAAAGATTTTATTCCTATAGATAAAATTAAACAAACTCTTGCCCTAATAAACAGAGAGGAATTGCAATATATTCATTTAACCGGAGCTGAACCTATGCTTCACCCAGACTTTAATCATATTTTACGTCTTTGTTTAAAATATTCTTCTGTCATTATACATACAAACGCATTAAATATTAATGATAAAAAGGCAAGATTCCTAAAAAAAGTTGAAGAAGAAAATAATTTAGGTCATGAAATTATATTTATGATAAGTATTGATCATTATGATGAAAAAGAAAATGATTTGCAAAGAGGCAGAGGTTCATACCGAAAAGCTATTCATGCAATTCAAAGTTTAATCAAGTATGATTTTAATCCTATTTTATCTATAGTTAATTATATGAACTTGCCAAAACAAGATTTAATAAATTCATTTAAAGAACTTTGTTCATCATTTAATTTTGAAACATCTGATATAAATTTTAATATTATTCCGTTGATGAAAAAAGATGAAGTTTGGGAAATTAACGATTCTTGCGATTTTGATAAATTAAATGTTGAGTGCGCAAAAAGCAGAACTTTAACAGTAAACGGTGTATTTACCTGTCCTTTATTATCTTCTGATAACAGAGGTAAATGCGGTTCTGATTTTAGTGATTATTCAAAACGCAGTTATTTAGAAACACCGTTTTGCTCTCAATGTATTGTATATAACCAAAAATTATTCTCTTTAGATTTATAGATTATATTTATGAAATATAATAAATATATATATTTGTTAAGATTTCTTAACAAATATATTTTAAAATGACAATTTTTAGTCATAAAAATTTTTTATATGTTTAAGAGAATAAAATACGAGGAAGAGAAGATGGGATACGCATTATTTGCACAGCGTAAACTTTTACTTAACAGTCAGTTAAACGAAGCACAGCTGCAACAAACACAAAGGTCAAATGAACAGTATGCACTTGCTACCCAAAGATTAGGGAAGGAACAGCAATTGTCAAGTTTACAAGCTTCACAATCAAATCAATTAGCTGAATTGTATTCACAACTTGCAAATTTGGGAAAAGAGGGTAACCTTTCTGACTCAGAATATGAACAACATAAAGATCAATTAAATAGTCAAATCAAGACTTTAGAGGAGCAGTTTCAGGGTGCGATTGATGAAATAAACAGAGATGTATATAAAATTTCAGTTAATGAAAAAGCAATAGAAAACGAAGTAAAACGTCTTGATACAATGGTTTCGGTTTTACAACAACAGTTGGATGCAGTACAAGATGCAGAAGGCAAAGCAATCGAAAGATCTATACCGAAATATGCAGGATTATAATAATACAAATTATAAGTATAAAAAGAGGATACAAAATGTATCCTCTTTTTTTTGTATGTTTTTTGTATGTTTTTTTTGTATATGATATAATTTTCATTGAGATAATCTTGGAATAGTTAATGAAAATAATATTCAAACAGTTATATACGAGTTTTATATTTATTTTATTTGTATTTAATGCAATGAATAATGTTTCGTATGCTGAAAATACCGATATTTTATCTGAGATTTCCGATACATCTAAAATTACCAAAATTGAGTTTGAAGGTAATCATTTAATTAACGATTCCGATATAGTAAAAGTTATGAATATGCAGATAGGTGATACCTATAGCAAAGATCTTGTTCAACAAAATTTAAAGGCTATATATAAAACAGGATATTTTTCGGAAAAGATGAAGGCTATTCCGGTTCCTTTAGATGAAGATTCAATTACGTTAAAGATATATTTAGAGGAGAATATTCCTATTACCGGTTTTGCTGTTAGCGGAAATACAGTTGTAAAAACCGGAGATATATTGACTATATTAAGTTCATTGGAAGGACAACCCCAAAATTTAACCACACTTTCAAAAGCAGTATCTGATATAGAAGATTTATATGCATCTAAAGGATATGTTTTAGCAAGAGTTTCTAATGTTCAAGATGATCCTGATGGTGTTGTAAATGTAGAAATCGAAGAAGGTATTATTAATTCTATTGCTTTTGAAGGTAATAAAAAGACAAAAGATTTTGTTATAGAACGAAATATATTATCAACTCCGGGCAGCGTTTATAATGAAAATACCTTAAAGGCTGACTTGATGAGGTTATATTCTACTCAAGCATTTAAAGATGTAAACAGAAAAATTGAAAAAAGTAATGACGGCCCAAACCTTTATGATGTTACAATTGTCCTTGAAGAACAAAGAACCGGAACTATATCATTGGGTGGTGGTTTAGATACTGCTACAGGGTTATTCGGTCAAGCAGGTTTTGTTGAAAACAACTTTATGGGGAATGGACAGAGAGTCGGTATTAACTTTATGGCAGGTACCGGAGTTATTATGTCTGATAGTTCAACTCTTGACCATGCTAATTTACAAGCTGAAGTCAGTTTCTTTGAACCGAGGTTGAAGGGTACGGATAATTCATTACTTGTAAAAGCATTTGCCCGTGATTTCGGCAGTTATCAGGTTCCTTTATCTATTGAACAACGTTTTGGAGCGGATGTTGTACTTTCAAGACCTTTCAAAACTTATAAGAATTTAATGGGTTCAATAAAACTCGGCACTGAATATGTAAAAGTTAAAGAAGGAGACGCAAATAAGATTGCTCAATTATATAGAGCGCATAATATTCCGATATCAGAAAGATCTAAACAACTGCAAGGCGGCACATATTTATCTTTAGGTCCGAGTCTTGTTTATGATACAAGAGATAATGTCTTAAATCCCAGAAATGGTGTTTTAGCTACATTAAGATTTAATGAAAATCTAAATATGACTGATTTAGATTATACCCATGGAACATTATCGGCGGGAATTAAAAAATATTTTCCTGTTATGAAGAAATCATCGTTCTCTTTGTTGGCAAGAGCTGCGGGAAAAGTACACGGCGATATGCCTGAGGTAATGGCATATAGTTTGGGTGGTCCTTATACCGTTAGAGGTTACAGAATGAGTTCAATAGGTACAGGTGACGGTTATATGATGGCAAGTGCAGAATTGACAACCCCGTTTTTCTTCCTTGACAGAATTGAAAAAGCTCAATTTCTTGATAATATTAAGTTGAATATATTTGTTGATGCAGGCCATTTATTTAACGGTTCCATTACAAATGTTTTATATAACAGACCTGAATATGGTATCGCAGGTGGTGTCGGTATTAAATTATTTATACCCGGTGTCGGTCCTTTATCTATTGATTATGGTATTCCGTTTACTAATGTTGGAAGCGGAAATAAACGTGGTGCCTTCTCCTTCGGGGTCGGAGATATGTTCTAATGTTTTTATCTTTTATGTGTAAAGATATTAATCAAACGGAAATTTTAGCAAAAAAATTTGCTGATGTTGTTTCTGATTGCGGTGCATTTGTTTCTATGTTCGGCGATGTCGGTGCGGGTAAAACTGCTTTTGCAAAATTAGTTTGTAAATATTTAAATGTTAAAGAAAAAGTTACCAGCCCGAGTTTTGTAATTTTAAATGAGTACAAGTCAGGAAAAATTCCCGTATTTCATTTTGACTTATATCGATTGGAAAAGGAAGGTATTTCTACTATAATCAATGAACTTGAAGAATATTCGGAAGGCAAAATACTTACCTTTGTTGAATGGGCGCAATTCTCAGAAAACTCACTTCCTTTTGACAGAATTGAGTTAAATATCAAATACATTGATGAAAATGAAAGAGAGTTCGTTTTTAATGCTTTCGGTGAAAATAGTGAAAAAATATTAAAAAGGCTTGAACTATGTACAGTTTAGTTTTTGATACTTGTTTTAACAAAACTTATATTTGTTTAGCTAAAGATGATGATATTATTGAATCACAAATAATTCAAAGCACTGATTTTAATTATCATAGCGTATTTTTAATTCCAAAAATAAAAGACATTCTTGTTAAAAACAATATCTTAATAAAAGATATCGGTGTTATTGGTGTAAATATCGGCCCCGGCAGTTTTACGGGAATCAGAGCAGGAATTACGGTGGCAAGGGTTCTATGCCAGCAATTTAATATAAAATTAGTCGGAGTATCTTCTTTAAATATTCTATCAAAGTTAGAGAATTCTGATTGTGTAGTAACTCTAGATGCAAGAAAAAATAAGGTTTATTTCGCTAAATACAAAGAAGGACTTGAAATTATCCGTCCATGCTTAATTGATAAAGATTCATTAATTGAAAAAGTTAATAATTGTGTGATTGTTGCTGATAGTTCTTTATATAAATATTATACTGAAAATAATATAAATGCCGTAAATTTTGAAGAAATTAATGTTGATTTAGGTATATATTTATCTCAAATAGTTTCTGAAAAAATAAAAATTGCAGGTGAAGATTATAATTGGGCGAAAGTAAAACCCTTGTACATTCAGCCTCCATCTATTACAAAGCCGAAAGTGAATATAAATGTATAAATATGAGATTTCAGGTTGTTCAACTTTAATGTTGATAATATTGTTTGTTGTTATTTTCGCAAAACAATTATTTTATTTGGCATTAGCATTTGCAGTTGTTTTAGTTGCAATATATATTGGATTTTATATATACAGAACAATTCAGGTTAAGAAGAGGGAAAAAGATTTGTGTAATCCTGATATTGGAGAAGTTTATAAAATATGTCCGTATTGTAATACAAGTGTTAAAGTTTCAGCAAAAACTTGTCCGAATTGTAATCATGCTTTAAATTAACAAAAAAAAGGAGGACTGATTAAATCAATCCTCACTTTTTATTATAAAGACAAACTATTTTACAGCGTCTTTGAATTTTTTACCAGCTGAGAAAGCAGGAACTGTTTTTGCAGCAATTTTAATTGCAGCACCTGTTTGAGGGTTACGTCCTGTTCTAGCTTTTCTTTTGCGAGCTTCAAAAGTACCAAAACCAACTAAAGTAACTTTCTTACCTTTAGCAACAGTTTTTTGTACTGTGTCGATAGTTGCGCTTAATACATCAGCAGCAGCTTTTTGTGAAACTTTTGCTTTTTTTGCAACTTCTTTTACTAATTCTTCTTTGTTCATATGAACCTCCTCTTGTATTACAAAATTAATTATACTTATATTTCAAGTTTTGGCAATAGTTTTAACAAAAATTCATAAGAAAATACTTGAAATAATTTATTTTTTTAATTGTTTTATTGTAAAAACTACTATTTCTGCAGGTTTCATTTTGGCTCTAAATGTTGACTGTATAAGGGTTTTATCTTCTTTATCTTTTATAAATTTAATATCCGAGTTTTTATTAAGGTTTTTTATATTTATTTTAACGTCTTGAGAATTTGCTAAATTTCTATTAATAATTATTACAACGGAATTTTTATTGTAAGTCCTTTGGTATGCAAATATATTATCATTATCGCTCGGAAGCGGAATGAATTTACCTTTTGTTATAATGTCATGACAATTTTGGCGCAAATCCATTGCCAATTTTTGTTCATTAATAAGTATATTATTATCTGACCCCGGCTTTCTTGAAAAGTTAAAAATATCAATTTGACCTTGATGAACATAATAGTATTCATCATCGGTAAAAGTTTGAGAAGCTTTTTTATTTGAATACGGGTAAATATAATCATCAGCCTGCAAAAATCCATCTACGTAGTATGGATTTAAAGGAAGTGTAGAGTTGAGCCATATTATTATTTTGGAATAATTTTCACCTCCGACTAAAAGCGGACTTTTTTCGTCATGTGTCTCAAAACTTCCTATTACTGATTTTTTTTGTGAATATTTTTTTAGAAATTTTTCTCTTGTTTCTATTGAATTTTTTAAATCAGTCATGCTATTCCAGTTTTTTAAGTCGAAGTAATCCCCGTAATATCCGTCAAAACCGGCTTCGAGAAGTTTTTTATAATCCGTAAAATATGCTTTATCAGAGGCAGGTTTCGTCCAGCTTTCGGATGCTTCAGCCAGAAATAAAAAATTTGGATTTTTTTCTCTGGCAAATTTTATAAGTTCTTTCCAAAAAATGTACGGTTTGATGGTCGCTACATCAGCTCTAATCCCGTCAGCACCGAGGGATTGTACAAAACTGATAAAAAATTTATGGAGATAAAATATATCGGAATTAAATAATGTATTGTTATCAGGCACTTTAAACAGTCTTACATCCGCCCAATCTGCAGGTACATAGGGGGTGCCGTCTTCGTTTGTAACAAATAATTCCGGTCTGTTTATAAATAAATCGTATGCTCCGCAGCTTGGTAAATCAACTATAACTTTTATACCACGTTTATGGCATTCGTTAATAAATAATTTTACCTGTTCTTTTATGTGCAGTTCGCTTTGAGGGTCTGAAAGCTGAGGATTTATGTTAGTAAAATCAGATAGTGCATATAAAGAGCCTGCAGTGCCAAGTGCTTTTATTTTACCGACAGGAGTAATAGGTAATAAGTGCAATGTGTTTATTCCCAATCCTTTTATTTCATCCAGCCTATCTATTGCATTTATAAAAGAACCTGATGTTTCTCCAAGAGAAAAATCTATAATGCCGTTACCGTTTGTATCATTTGCATTAAATGTACGTATATTTACCGAATATATTACTGCTTCGTTGTTTTGAAACATTTCTCTTAAACTTTTATCTTCTGCTAATGAGCATGAACTTGCCAAAAAAATTGCGAATATAATTAAAATACTTTTTAGTTTCATAATCTGTCTCCTGCCTTTAGCAGTATATCATGACATGTAATTTTATTTGTCTTATAATTTTATTAAACAAGAGGCATATATGAAAGATAAATTAGAATTAATATTAAAATCCGCAAAAGAAGAAATTAATCTATCCAAATCTTCTCAAGACTTGGATGAAGTAAGATTAAAGTATTTAAGCCGTAAAGGTGAATTAAATTCAATTAAGAAAAATCTCAAAGATTTATCTGATGAAGATAAAAGAGTTGTAGGTGCTTTGGCAAATAATGTATTTAATGAACTGGACAGTTTATTGAATGAAAAAAGTAAAGAATTATATAAGATTGAACTGGATAAAAAACTTGAAAAAGAGAAAATTGATATTACTCTGCCATCTGACTTTAGACCGCAGGGAAAAGTACATCCCTTAACTCAAACTGTTAATGAGATAGTTGAGATATTTCAGGGGTTAGGTTTTTCTGTCATGCCGTCAGAATATAGTCCTGAAGTAGAAACAGAATATATTAATTTTGATATGCTTAATTTTCCCCCGAACCATCCGGCCAAAGACATGCAGGATACTTTCTATACGAAAGTTGCTCCTAATGTTATATTAAGAAGTCAAACATCCGGTGCGCAAATCAGACAGATGCTAAATCATAAACCCCCTGTAAGAGTTATATCTCCCGGGCGTGTTTACAGGTGTGAGTCTGTCAGTGCGCGTAAAAATAATCTCTTTCATCAAATTGAAGGTCTTTTAGTTGATAAAGATATTACATTTGCTGATTTAAAAGGTGTTTTAAACGAGTTTGTCAGAATTTACTTTGGAAGTGCAAGACCTACAAGATTTAGAGCAAGTTATTTCCCTTTTACTGAGCCGAGTGCTGAGGTTGACGTACAATGTATAATGTGTCAGGGTAAAGGGTGCAGGACATGCTCGGGAACAGGATGGCTTGAAGTATTGGGCGCAGGTATGGTGCATGCAAATGTTCTCAGAAATGTCGGAATTGATCCTGAAATATATTCCGGATTTGCTTTCGGTATGGGTGTTGAACGTCTTACTATGCTTAAATACGCAATTAATGATATTCGATTATTTTTTAATAATGATATCAGATTTTTAAATCAGTTTTAATTTTGGCAGGAACACTTGATATAGTTATATTTTTTGTTTATTCTATACATGTAATAACATTGTGTATCTTATGGAAGAAAATATTAATTTACCTTTTGAACAATTAGCGCTGGAATGTAGTATAGTTGATTCATCTAATCCAAAAGAGTCAATTGAAAAAATTATTGCTTTATCAAAAGATTACCCAAGTGAATATTTAATATTAATTTATAATTATTTTTTTGAACATTCTGATAACTATGAAATTTTAATGTTTCTGCTTCAAAAAATTGATAAATATAAGGATAAATCAAGCAGAGCTGTTTTAATTGACTCTTTAATTATGAAAGATAAATTAGCATCAAGATTATCGGATATTGATGCCATCACGAGAATTAGAGTAAATATAACTAAAGCATTGGCAAATACAAAAGATTCTCAAGCCGTATATCCGCTTTTATACTGTTTAAATTCAAAAGAAGAAAATTATAAAGTAAAATTGTCATGTGCTGATGCATTAGGTAAAATCGGAGATAAATATGCGGTTCTTCCTTTAATGAATATAGTTGAAGATGAATCTGAATCTTCTGTTTATGTTAAAGAATCTGCAGTTTCGGCACTCGGTATGCTTGGAGATGAAAAAGCGGTTGATTCTCTGGTATCAATTTTGGAATCAAAAAAAGGTTTTGCCGATAAGTTTACTTTTTTAAAAGAAAGGGCATTGGAGGCTTTAAATAAATTAAATTTCAAAGGGGACAGGGTTTTTAATGCATTGGTAAAATCATTAAAAGATGAATCACCGCAAATAAGAATAAATGCAATTGAGGTTTTAATGAACTCTGATGATGACAGGGCTGTCGATTTAATTAAAAATATGCTTCAGGATAATAACAGAGAAGTTGTTCAAAATGCTGTTATAGCTTTGTATAATTTATTGGGTGATGATATTTTAAATGAAATTGTTTTTTCGGAAAATTATACTGACGTTGCAAAATCAGAGGCTTTGAAACTTCAGGATGATTTAAGAAATGATGAATGTGAAGAGGCTCAAGACTCAAATGAAGAATAAAAGCATTGTCTTATTATCAGGCGGGTTAGATTCTGTAGTAAGTTTGGCTATTGTTGCTAATTCCTCTTCTGAAATTTTAGCTTTAACTTTTAATTACGGTCAAAAATCTTTTGAATCCGAAAAAACTGCATCTGAAAATATTTCACGTTTTTATAAAATAAAACATAAAATTATTGATTTAGATTGGCTTAAAGAAATATCAAACTCGGCTTTAAATAATTCATACAAAGTACCTGAAATAAATAAATTTGATATAGACAATATTGATTCTGCAAAAGAATCCGCTAAATTAGTCTGGGTTCCCAATAGAAACGGATTGTTTGTTAATATCGCCGCATGCTTTGCCGAGGCTTTGGAATATGACCAAATTGTTATTGGAGCTAATAAGGAAGAAGCTGTTACCTTCAAAGACAATTCCGTTAACTTTATTAATTCCGTTAATTCTTCATTAAAATTTTCTTCAAATAAAGATGTAACCCTTATTGCTCCATTGATTAATATGAATAAGGAACAAATTGTTAAACAAGGATTAGAACTTGAAATTCCGTTTAATCTTATTTTCAGCTGTTATAACGGTTATGAAAAACATTGCGGCAAGTGTGAATCTTGTATGCGATTAAAACGGGCGCTGGAATTTAATAACAGATATGATATAATTAAACAGTTATTTGATTAGGTTAATTATGCAAACAATTTTTGTTGATAAAAAAATAAAATATACAGGGGAACAGTTATCGCCGCATTGGATATATAAAAATTTTAAAATTATGGGCAATGCGATAATTGCTTTCGTCGGTGAATGCGAAGTTAATCTTAATCATATGGTTGATATAGAAGATGTTATAAATAATGAACCTATATATAGTAAGCAAATGCTTAATATTATAGAGGAAAATTTTAATTCTTCACTTATTGAGACCGTATATAAACAAAGACTTTTGGTAACAATTACAAAGGAATTAATTGAAAAAAAATTCCCCAATGTAAATATTAAGAGAGACGGTGATGATTTATTTATTAATAATAAGAAATTGTCTGTTTCGATAGCTACTAAGTCTGTTACTTCAACTTTAATACATTTCGGATTAAATATTGATGCTGAAGGTGCCCCTGTTAATGCGGCTGATTTAGTAAATGATGTAGGGATTAAAGACATTAAAGAATTTGCTAATGAACTTCTTTTGACTTATAAAGAAGAATTAAACGATATAAACTTGGCTGCTTCAAAAGTTAGGGGTGTTATATAATGGAAAATCAAGAAAATAATCCGCAAATAAAACGTAAAAAAAGAAAAAGAAAAAAATCTTTCGGACTTTTTTATCTTTTTGCATTTGTTTTTGTTGGTGCCTTATTTTTTATAACTAATTTGATAAAATCATATTCACCTGATATAGATGTGTCTATCGGTTCAAATGAGAATTTAACCCTATCTGATTCTGATATGGATACTGATGTTAAACCGGTTGATGAACGTTTAAAATGGATTCAGATGGAAGATGATATGCCTACTGTTTCTGTTAAAGAAGATGAAATAAGTAAAGATTCCATAAAAGATTTTGATGATATTGGTTCTGCCGAGGTCAATGTTCCTGCAGACAAAAATGTAATTCAAAATCCGCCCAAACCGAAATTTGATGAAATTAAATCAAATAAACCTCAAATTACTGATAGTGTTCAACCCCCCAAACAAGTAATTCCTCTCCCAAAACCTGCATGGACAAAAGTATATTTGGGAAATTATTCAAGTATTGATGAAGCTATGTCTGTTCAAAATAAAATAAGCAATGATAATCCAAACTTGATGCCTTTTGTTAAATCGGTTAAAGGCACTTATATTGTTCAACTTGGTTCTTTTTCAGATTCGGATAAAGCGGCAGAACTTATTAATAATTTAAAAAATCAAGGATATTCTCCGAAAACTATTGTTGAAAACTAAAAAAAAACGACCTTTAGGTCGTTTATAAATCGGTTAGTTTTGGTTAGTTATAATTTTTGTTTAGCATAACCCGCTAAAATGAGGGGTTGCTGCTTCTATTGCTTTACCTTCTGCGTCTTCGACAGATTGAAGTTGTGTTTGTAAAGCGGAAATTTTTGATTCAATTCGTTTTTGCTGCATATCAAGCTGATTATCCAGTGCGTTCAGCTTGTCTGAACATTGTTTTGCATATGCTTCGCATACAGGTTGGTTTATCATATTGGCAATTGAGGCTAGGTATTCATCACTGTTATTAACGGTTGCGGCATAATCACCGATACCTCCTATAGTTGTTCCCATACCGCCCTCATCGTCCGGAGTATCTATGCAGGCCTGAGCTCCATATAAATACTCATTGTAATTGTTAAAGTTTGTAGGATCTGATGCCATTTCCTCTACGGTCACTATTCCGTCTGATATGTTTGAAGAAAAGTTTAATAAGTACTGCCTTTGTGTCATTATATTGTCTAATTGACATTGCAGTGTAAAGATTAAATTTGATAACTGAATCTTTCGATTCGTAAACAGAGCATAACCCATAACTAACCTACCTTTTCTGTTAATCTTTTAACTAACCCACATTAATATAAAAAATTTTTATTTTATAAAATTGCCTAAAGTCTTTAATAATTTGCATTTTTTGTGTGTTTTGAGTTTGAAATGCCTATGTTTATTGGTTTTTTGCTGTTTTGTCTTTAAAATTTGTATATAATTGTTATATTAAATAGATTTTTTATTTATTTATAAAGTATATATTAAATATATATAAAATTGATTTTTTATAAGTTAACAAAAGTTAACATTATATTTTTTCCGATTTATTTTTATACAAATAATAGCCTGTAATGCCCAAAACTACATTTGGCAGATTGGCTGCAACAAAAGCGGGTATTGTAGAATTATACCCAAGAGAAAGAGAAAAAGCCCTAATTATATAGTATATAAAAATAATTCCGATACTGAAAAGTAATCCCCTGTTATGTCTTACTCTTGGTGGTGTAATCGCAAGAGGAATTCCCAAAAGAACAAAAACAACGGTTGTAACGGGAAGTGCAAGTTTTTCCCAAAAACATACTTTGTACTTTGCCAGTGTGTCCTTAGATAAATCTGACTTATTATTAAAAAGGTACGGTAAAAGCTGAATAAAATTCATGTCAGTACCGTCATTTTTTTTATCTAGTTGCTGTTGTATATTACTTCCAAAGTCTATGATAGTTTTCTCAATCCACGAAGTATTTAAAGTTTTGCCTTCTTTTGATATTGTGTATACGGATGCGTTGTTAAACTGCCAGCCTTCAACCACAGAGGTTCCTGTTTTTGATTGTAATATTTGAACCTTATCATTATCTGACAAATCTAATATGGTAACGTTAGAAAATTCTTTATTTTCACATTTTTCCACATAAAAAAGACGTTTAAGATAGTTTCCGTCTCTTAATTCTTTCATTGTAAAGTTATGTTTGCCTTCGGGGATGTTTCTTTGAACAATGGCATAAAGCGCTAAAGTTTTTGATTGAGATGTAGTCAAAGGTACAATTGTTTCATTTATAAAAAATGTAAGAA
This sequence comes from Candidatus Gastranaerophilales bacterium, assembly GCA_947624265.1. Lineage (GTDB taxonomy): Bacteria > Cyanobacteriota > Vampirovibrionia > Gastranaerophilales > Gastranaerophilaceae > Avigastranaerophilus. The sequence goes on along the minus strand of CANQJQ010000004.1, from coordinate 10,952 downwards.
CCGCCATTACAATTGCAAAATAAAATATAGGTTTTGATATCCTTTTTATACCTATCCCGCATGCTTTTAATACAGTTAATTCTGATTGTAAGCACATTTTATTGACGGTCATTACCGTTGAAAAAAGTACGCTCATTGGAATTGTCATAACTATAACAGCGGGAAGATTTAACATGATTATCATAAATGCTATATTTACGGGCATTCCATATTCAGATATCTGTTTTATAAGTGATATAAAAGTATCAGAAGAAAATATAATTGAAGTAAAAACTATAATACCAAGTATAAAAACTTCCGCAACCTGTTTTAGTATAAATTTATCTAATATTGTTATTTTCTTTAGATATTCCATAGTGTTAATTTTAAAACAAAATCGGTTATTTTCCAATTAAAGTTTTTCCCAGTCTTTTTTTAAATCATCAAGTGCCGGAGTTATTGACCTGTTATTTATTAGTATTTGCTGAATATAATTAGCTGATAATGTATTAAGTTCTTTTTTATTTTTAAATGATAAGGGAGGCTGCAATGTATTTAGCTGTTTTGCGCTGATTATTCTTGCTTGTGCCGATAAGTCGTCATTTTCAGCTGTTTGAAAATATTTATCCTTAAGTGCTTCTTTATTAGCAGGGAGAATGGGGGTCATTTTTGCAAATTCAAGCTGATTTGTTTTATTTGTAAAATACAGGGCAAAATCTAATGCATAATCTGGGTGTTTGGATTTTTTAGGAATGACAAAATTCATTAAAGAATAGTCATAAAGCCCGCTATCGCCTGTTAATTGCGGAAGTATTTTTGTATTTTTATATACTTGAGGTGCATTTTCTTTAATCATATTAATAAAATTTGCACCGGTTACAAGATATTCCAATTGCCCTGACATATATTTTTCAAGTGCATCTCGGTGCGTTTGGGTTACACTTTCTTTTGGTACAAGATTGTTGTCATAGAGTCTTTTAAATTCGGTAAAAAGTTGAATGCTTCTTTCGTTATTAATTGTTTGTGATGAATTTATATTATATTTATTTAATATTTTTAAAAGAGTATCATTTTCAGCAAAATTTATCATGGTTACATAAGTACCGTTTGAGGCGGATAGTTTAAATAACTCATCGTATGAGTTGGGTTTATCATTTGTTAATTCGGAATTATATAATGTTACAGCCGATGTCGCATAAAAAGGAACACCGAAATATTTATCATTATATTTTAATGTTTCAAGTAATGATGGTAAAAATTGGTTTAGTTTTTCTTTATCAAACGTATAAAGAGCATTTTTTTGAGCTAAAAGAAGCGAAAAATCAGGTGTTAAATTTACTAAATCAGGCGGGTTATCCGTTAATATTGAAGCAAGAGTTCTTTTTTCACCTTCACTATATGGAACATCTATCCATTTTATTTTTATATTTTTATGTAATGTTTCGTATTCATTTATTATATTATTTATATATTTATCAAAAGTACCTAATTGCAGTGTCCACAAGGTTATTGTTATGGTCTTTTGATTTTGTTTATTTGAATGCAAAGTAAAAGGCAGAATAATAATTATTATAAGTACGGTTAAAATTATTTCAATAACACGTTTCATTAATACAACTCCGATTAATATTTATTATAATATAAATTATCGGTTAATGTATTTATTTAATTACGTAGTAAAATATAATTAAAATCAGGTTAAAGGAGATATTATTATGATTAGTGAAAAATTGGAAAAAGCAATCAACGACCAGATTAATGCTGAGTTTTATTCCGAGTATTTTTATCTTTCAATGTATGCATATTTTGAAAGAATGAATTTACAGGGATTTAAAAACTGGATGAATGTTCAAATGCAGGAAGAACATGCACATGCTATGGGTTTATTTGAATATTTGCAGGAAAGAGGCGGAAAAGTTGTTCTTGAATCTATTGAAAAACCAAAATCAGATTGGTCAACACCAAGAGAAGTTTTTGAGGATGTTTTAAAACATGAACAACTTGTAACTTCTAAAATAAATGCGTTGATGGATGTAGCTGAAGAAGTTCATGACAGAGCTGCCGTATCTTTCTTAGACTGGTACTTGAAAGAACAGGTAGAAGAAGAAGCAAACGTCGGCAACGTATTAAAAACCTTAAATCTTGTTTGTGATGACAGACAGTGCCTGTATATGCTTGATAAAGAACTTGCTTCAAGAACATTTACAGCTCCGGTAATCGGTTAATTAAATTTATAGGAGATGATGTATGAATAATAATGTATTTAAAAATTTATCATACGGCGTTTATATTGTATCTTGTAAAATTGACGGCAGATATACGGGCTGTACGGTAAACAGCATTATGCAGATTACATCATCTCCCGCTGCTATTGCTTTAAGTGTTAATAAACAAAATTATACTCATTTTTGTTTAGAAGAAGTCAAACATTTCGCTGTTTCTATTTTGTCTGAAAAATCTAACCCTTTAGATATCGGAACTTTCGGATTCAGAAGCGGAAAAGACATTAATAAATTTGATATTATACCTTATGAGGTTATAGATGGTCTCCCCGTAATTAAAGATGCGTGTGCGTATTTGATATGTAATGTCATAAATAAACTTGATACGAAAACTCATACTATATTTTTTGCTGAGGTTATAAACGGTGATATACTTAATGATAATACGCCCATGACTTATTCTTATTATCATAATGTTATTAAAGGAAAAACCCCTAAACTTGCACCAACATTCATTGAGAGTTAATTTTTTTCTTCCACTTTTCTTAATATTTCTTTATATTTAATTCTTTTTTGTAAATTTGAAAGATTGAGTTGTTTTATAAAAACACAAGGTCAGCATCAAAATTACAGAAAAGGGGTTTAAATTATGGAAATGAATGCAAAATCAGTAAAACCGGTAGTAGCTGCAACAGTTATTGGGGGAATTCCGGCAGGCATTATTGTAGGTGCAGCAAGACATGCAAATAAAACATTAGGTGCTCCGGGTTCTTTGATACATGTTCTAACAAATGACAAGCTTGACAGTAAAGCTGCAGTATTGGCAGAACAAACAAAGGAAGGTATTAAAGATACATTAACATTAGGGAGCATTGCTGTAGGTTCAGGTGCTGCAGCTTCATTAGCTACAGGTAATTCAGCAAAAGTTGCTAAATTATTTAAAGGGGCAAAAGATAAATTATCAGGCTTTTTAGGTAAAATAGAATATAACGGTAAATCTCTAAAAAATGCTATTAAAAGTACAAAAATATTCCAAAGATTTAATTCATTACCTGCTCCCGCAAAAGTTGGTTTAGCAGTTGGTGCGGCAGTTCTTGGATTGTTAGCTCCGATTGTTGCATTGATTTCATCTCAAAAAGATGGTTATATTGAAGGACAACATGAAGTTAAAGAATCATAATTAATATTGTAATAAAAAGACCTCTCAATTGAGAGGTCTTTTTTTATGCATTTAATTTAATGTATTGTGCGTTTTGTACACCGTCTATTTTATTAATTGTTTCCATCGTTTTATCATCGACATCTTTATCTATTGTAATAATCATTATTGAAACATTATCGATTTTATTAGATTTTTGAGCAACCTGCATTCTGTTAATGTTTATATTGTTTTCCCCGATAACAGCTGCAACTTTTGCTACCATAGAAGGCTTATTCTCGTGTGGAACTATTAACATGTGTTCTTCTGCTTCAATACTCATATTGTAATCGTTAATTCTTACAATTCTGGGCATATTTTTTGCAACTAAAGCCCCTGTTACCGTATTTTCTTCAGTATCAGTTGTAAGAGTAACAGATATAGAGCCAATAAAAGTGCAATCTTTTTGAGATTTTGAAGTAATAATATTTATTCCTCGGTTTTTTGCAATAATCGGAGCATTAACAAAGTTAACGCCTTCAAGAGTAGAAGAAAAAATACCCTTTTGAACTGCAACCTCAAGCGGTGATACATTTAATTCCGCAAGATTTCCGTTAACCGTTATATTGATATTTTTTAAATTTCCTTTAGATAATTGTCTTACCAGTTCGCCTAAATTTTCTGCAAGCTGCATATATTCTTTTACGGGTTCTAATATTGCAGATTTTAATGCAGGTATATTTATTGCGGCTTTTGCGCTTCCGCCTGTTAATACATCTCTTATTTGTTCGGCGACATCTATTGCAACGTTGTATTGAGCTTCTGCCGTGCTTGCTCCAAGATGAGGTGTCATTATAACATTACAATCACAGTTATATAAAGGTGAAGCTGTAATGTCGGGTTCTGTTTCAAATACGTCTATAGCTGCAGAGCTTACCTGCCCTGATTGCAGAGCGTCTTTTAACGCTGCTTCATCTATTATCCCGCCTCTTGCGCAGTTTATTATTCTTACACCTTTTTTCATTCTGTTAAGTGTGTTTTTATTTATAAGAGCTGTTGTTTCTTTAGTTTTAGGAGTATGTATCGTAATATAATCGCATTGTCCCCAGAATTCATCAAGGCTTGTAATATATTTTGCTCCGATTTTTTCAACGGCTTCTTTTGTTGTATAAGGGTCAGAAACAATAACTTTCATCCCCATTGCAATAGCGGCGTTAGCTACGTGCTGACCGATTTTCCCAAAACCTATAATGCCTAAAGTCTTCCCGAAAACTTCAACACCCGTAAATTTAGAACGCTCCCATTTGCCCTCTTTTGTTGACATAACGGCAGCAGGAATATTCCTTGACATTGCAAGCATCATTGCTAAAGTGTGTTCTGCTGCGGCATTAGTGTTACCGTCAGGTGAATTAACAACAATAATCCCGTTTTGTGTTGCAGATTCAATATCAACATTATCTACACCAACACCGGCTCTGCCTACTATTTTTAAATTTTTTCCTGCTTCAAGTATTTTTTTTGTAACTTTTGTTTGACTTCTAATCATTAAAGCGTCATAGTCTTTGATTTTTTCTGTTAGTTCATCTTCCGGAAGAGTCGGAATAAAATCTACCTGTGCGATTCCTGATAATACTTTTCCGGCTGCTTCATTAATTTTATCCGTTATTAATACTTTCATTTTGACCTCTATTTATTCAATTCTCTGATTAATGCTGCAACACCTGAGCCAAGTTCAAATTGATAACCCAATTTATTTAATGCTGCTTCTAATGCACCTATTGCTGTTATTGCATCACGCTCCGATACAAAACCTAATGTTCCCATTCTGAATATTTTGTCTTTTAACTCATTTTGACCGTTTGCAACAACAATATCATAATCATTTTTTAATACTTTCCTTATATCGGGAACGCTTATTCCGTCAGGAGGCAATATAGCCGTTATTGATGTTGAAGCGATTGAGTCATCTTCAACAAATAATTTAAGACCTAATGCTCTTATTGCTTTTCTTAGTGCCCGAGCAATCTTTGTATGCCGTGCGATTATGTTCTCAATACCTTCTTCTTTTATCATTTCAAGTGCAACCTTTAAACCTGCAATCAAGCTTACTGCAGGAGTAAATGCTGTTGAATTATCCAAAACGGATTTTCTGTTTGTCGTCCAATTGAAGTAAAAATCAGGTCGTTTACATTTTTTATGGGCTTCCCACGCCTTTTCACTTGCGGCTAAAAATGATAATCCCGGAGGCAGCATAAATCCTTTTTGAGAGCCTGAAAACAATACATCTATTCCCCATTCATCCATTTTGCATTCTATGGCGCCTACACTTGTTACGCCGTCTACTATTGATATCGCCCCATGGGCTTTTATTATTGAAACTAAAGTTTTTACATCATTTGTAACCCCTGTTGATGTTTCATTATGGATTAACGTAACATATTTAATTTCTTTATTAACGTCCTTATCTAATCTCTCTTTTAAAACTTGAGGATTAATGGCTTTACCTGCATCTACTTCCATAATTTCAACATCTGCGCCTAAGCCTTGAGCAATTTTTGCCAACCTTCTGCTGAAATTACCTATAACTAAGGATAAAACTTTGTCCCCTTCATTAACCAAATTCGATAAGGCGGAATCCATAACTCCCGTTCCGCTGGCGGTATAAAGTATTACATCATTTTTAGTTTGGAAAACATACTTTAAATCTCTGTATACAGCTTCCAAAATTTTTGAAAACTCGCTGCTTCTGTGTCCCATAGGATGTTTGGCTATTTCTAAAAGTACTCTCTCAGGTACCGGAGTTGGCCCCGGAATCATTAAAAATGTTTTATCCTTCATTAATCTTTCTCCCTTTTTTCTTATTTTCTCATAAATGATTTATTAGTTTAACAGTTTGTTAATTTTTTTAATAATTTTATATTTTAAGGCAATTTAGCCTTGGTGATTGTTTTTATATTTATGGGTAAGTATAAATAGGGTAATGGTAATATGGCAAACGGTGTATCATGTGCATATTTTGCCGTCCGTAACTATTTTTACGGAAAAAAAGAACATAATTTATTTAAAGATGGCATTGGAGTAGCACAGACAGTCAGAACTGCAGGTGCTGCCGGTGAAATTGTTCAAAAATCCGTTAAAATACAGAAAAAATTAGCAGATATGGGATATGCTAACAAAAATATATTAAATACTGCAGACTTTCTTACAAAAAAGGCAGAATTTTGTAAAAATATGCTTTACCCGTTAATTATAGCTTCGGGCGTATATAATACAATTAAATCTGATGATAAGGTCAAAACAGGAATTTCACAAGGAAGCGGAATATTATCAATGCGTTATTTTGAAAAAGCTTTTGAAAAATTTATAAAAGATGGTATTCCGAAATTAGTTAAAAAAATTAAACCAAGGCTTTCTGAGGCAACTATTAATAAAATTAATGGCATTACAAATAAATTATTTTCTAACAAGTATGGTAAAATTCTTAAATATGTATTACAAGGTGCGTTATTTGCCACTGTTTCCATGACAGGTTACAACGTTGGAAGCGGTGTAGCATCAAAAATTGTAGATAAAGTCAGAGGAAATAAATATAAAAATTCTTCTTCAATTCAAGTTGAATCCGGTTATACCTCTCCTAAATATAAAGAAAATATATTTGATGACATAGAAATTATAAAAGAATAGCTAAAATCATAAGTAGTATTCCTCCGATTTGAGAAGCTGTAGCCATATTTTGCATGGCTCTGTTATTGTCATACATAGAACTGTTCTTTTTCGCGTCATAAGCTACCATTATTCTTTGGAGTCTTGTTACATCGCTATCCGTTAAAAATGTTCTTTTAAACATTTTCTGTTCAAGTCTTGTTAATCTGCTTGAAATATTATCATTCATATAATCATTTTTTAAAATGTCTTGTTCCAGTGCAGCTAATTGAAACGGAATGGATTGGTCGTTAATTGGTTCAAGCCCGCTATTAGCGTAGTAATTATCCATATCTTTATCGGAATATCTGTTGAAACTGTCTTGTGTCTTTGTTCTTTTCGGTCTGACGACGGAAGCAAGTCTGTCCACTCTTGTATTTAAATCTTGATTACTGACTTTGTTAAATACTTTTTGTTCAAGTCTGTCTAATCTTTGATATATATTGTCTTTTTTATAAGTTGTAGAGAAAATCTCCTGTTCAAGTTTATCAACCATAGGATATTCAACGGAAGCATCTTCTTTTAATGCCGTTAAATCGGGTTTTTGTTGTTGTGGTGGTTGCTGCATGGCTTGTCTTTGCTGTAATTGTTGGTTTTGCATTTGCTGAGTAGTAATTTCAACTTTATCGATTGGTTTTTTTTCAACAACGGTATAACCTGCATCATTTTGAATATTTTCAAGCCTTTGTTTTATACTTCCGCTTTTCTTTGCGCCGTATAAGTGTTTTTCAATTCTTTCAATTCTCTTAGAATCGGATTCATTTGAATAATCATAACCGAAAATATTTGTTTCAATAGAAGTTATATCTTCAGTTATTCCGGCAAACGTAATGAGCGGAGTATTAATTATTAGTATTGTAAGTATTAGTATTATTGTTTTTTTCATAAACTGTTTTCTTTATTATGAGAATATATACATCATCTTTGCAATAAATGAAATTGTCCAATGCATTGCAAAAAATGAGGCAATAAATGGTAAAAATATTAGCATAAAAGAGCGTGATAAAGTTATTTTGTATACTGCTCTAAGTGAATATGCATATAGTATTATTATCCATAAGTATAATATGAATTCAATTAGTGAGCCCAAAATATAGCCCGTTCTGCTCATATTTTTTAATAAATTTAGCGGAGGGAAAAATATGTAAGGAATAGGTGCAAATGCAGTTAAAAAAAGCAATTTGCTTAGTTGATTTCCTCTGTCAAATATTTTGGCAATATATTCAAAAAATAATGCGGTTAAAAACCATATTATTATTGTTAAAATTGTGTGTGCAATCAGCCCGAATACAAATAAAAAATTAGTTATACTTTTGTCAAAAATTCCGTATGAAATTTGGGTAATTAAAGCAATAAAAATAACCGTAAAAAGCGCAAGTCTCACTGAAATTGTTAAATCTTCTCTTTCAAAAAAAGCTTTTGGCGAAAATATTACACTATATATATTTTCAAAAAAATCGTTTGTTGTTATTCCCATAAATATAACGGCTTTCTACTTAAAATTATACTTGTCGGCAAAAAATTAACCAGTTTTGAATTGCTGTTATACTCAGTCAAACCTGAGAAATAGTCATTTATTGTATTCTTTTTATTATATTGAATAAGTTTTGCGGAGAGTTTTGAATTAAACTTCTGCTGAATCATTTTTTCAATCATATTCTTAGCTAAATCAATATCACCTGTTTCATCAACAAATCCTAATAATTTTGCTTGTCTGCCCGTAAATACTCTGCCGTCTGCATATTTTTTAAGATTTTCTTCACTGAGCGGAGTTTTTGTAACAATATATTTGTCATTTCTGTATATTCTTCCCTGCCGAATTGCATTGAGAAACTGGTCATAAGAATCATTAATGATATCCTGCATTAGTTTTCTTTCTTCAGGCATCATCTGTCTTGTGCTTGACCCTATATCTTTATATTTCCCGCTTTTAATGACAACCTGATTAATTGCAAGTTTATCAAGAAGCAGATTGTGTAAATCCATAAAAGAAAATATAACTCCTATACTGCCTGTTAGTGTTCCTTCTTGAGCTATTATTCTATCAGCGGCGCAAGCAATATAATACCCTCCGCTTGCTGCAACATCATCAAGAACAGCTATAACGGGTTTAGTTTCTCTTATTCTCATTATTTGATTATATATATTTTGGCTCATTGCAACGGTTCCGCCGGGTGAATTTATTTTAACAATAATACCCTTTATTTCATTATCTTCTTTTGCGGCTTTTAGAGATTTAAGCATGTTTGTTGCATTAGTTTCTTTTGAGAAAAAATTGCTTTCCGCAGTTGTTGCTATTGCCCCGTCAAGCTCAATAACGGCAACTTTATTTGTATGAGATAATATATTTTTTGATGGATTATTTGATGTTTCTTCATAATTTTTATGTTTTTCTAAGGAAAAAAATCCTGATATTAAACACAAAATACATAATATTATTACTATTTTTGAAATTAATGATGCTTTCATTTTTCCTCACTGACTGTTAATTTATTGATACATTCATCTAAAATAGAAATCATAACATTTTTATAATGTACAGCCTTATTTTTTGTTTTAGCTTCAAAACGTAAAGTAAAAACAGGTTCCGTATTACTTTGTCTGATTAAAGCAAAACCGTCGGGGAAAATAATTCTCAACCCATCTAAGGTAACTATATCATTTATTTTTGTACCAAAAATTGTATTATCATCTTGAATAATTTTTGTAATATTTTCTAAAACCTGTTTTTTTAGTTCATTTTTACATTTGTGTCTGACTTCATCAAGTGTGCACACTTTATTGAAGGGAGTCAGCAAATCTTTTAGCTTGAAATTTGGATTGTTCTTTTTATTTTTTGCCAGAATTTCAATAATTCTGCATCCTGCATAAACGGCATCGTCGAAGCCGTAGTATCTGTCCTTAAAGAACATATGACCTGACATTTCACCTGCCAGTATTGCTCCTGTTTCTTTCATCTCGGATTTTATATATCCGTGTCCTGTTTTTGCCATTACGGCTATTCCGCTTTGTTTATTTATTTCGTCAAATAATACTTGAGAACATTTTACTTCAGAAACAATTACAGGTTTTTCGCCTCTTATTGATAAATCTTTTATAACATCTTGAGCAAATATATAAAGCAGTTTATCGCCAGATATGGGGTTACCGTCAGCATCAATGACTCCCAATCTGTCAGAATCTCCGTCAAATGCAATCCCTAAATCAGCATCAACTTCACGTACTTTGGATTTAATATCATTAAGTGTAGATAAATCACTCGGATTTGGGTGATGATTAGGAAAGTTACCGTCGGGTTCTGAATATAACTCAACAACATCACAACCCAAGTCTTTATATAACTTAGGTGCAACAATACCTGCAGTACCGTTGGCACAATCTGTAACAATTTTAATCCCTTCGCCGATTCTTCCGAATCTTGATGTCAGAAAATCAATATATTGAGGAATAATATTAAACAGTCTTGATTCACCATGTTTAACCGATGTAATATCATTACCCATTTGCTCTATCGTAAATTCTTTAACTTTTTTAATTTCTTCTTCGTTAAGAGAATTTTTATTAAATGTCATTTTTAGTCCGTTATATTCGGGAGGATTGTGGCTGGCAGTAACAATTAGTGCTGCCGTAATTTTTACTCCTTCGCTTAAAGTTTCGGGAAAAGTTGCAAATTCCGAATAATATCCTATCGGTGTTGGCGCTATATCCAAATTCACAACATTGGCACCTTGATGAACAATACCCTTAATTAACACTTTGCTTAATGCTTCAGAATGAAGTCTTGCATCCCTTGTTACACTAATCCATAAATCTTTCGGGCTTAGTTTTGTTTTTTCTTCAAGATACTTAACAAAGCCTTTACCTGTGTAATAAAAGAGTTCTTCTGTTATGTCTTCTCCGTATATTCCTCT
>CANQJQ010000003.1 GCA_947624265.1 Candidatus Gastranaerophilales bacterium | reverse complement strand
CCTGATACTGCGTTTCTAATTTTCCAGCTGCGACCAAAGCTGCGGAACTCCTCCCTTCGGTCGTCAAACATGTCCTCACTTGATGTTGTCTTGCAAGAAAATTTACGAAACTCCGTATGTGGTTTTCAAACTTTATTTTTTTTGTTTATTTTAATAATTTATAAATTATATATTTATAATATTTCTTATGTCAAATAAACAAGGATTTTATTAAACCTTTAAAAAATCTTGAATCAAAAGAAAATATTATTCGTTTGTATATTAACAGCAGATTAATTTTATTAAATCTTTCTTTAAAATAATCTTCATTGCTCTTAATAAAAGCAAACATTTGGCTTCTGAGTCTTTTATTATTTCTAAAGTAATTTGCCTGAGTTTTTGCTTTATAATATTTTTTATTACCTAAAACAGGATTTGCCATTGAATAATTTGTATTATGCCTTCTGTAGGCAAATAAAGTTTTATTTATTATCGCGCTTGAACCGATTAAATGGCAAAAGGAAAATAAAAATTTATCGGCAGTAATTTTTAGTTTGCGTGCTTTTTCAATTAAAATAATCATATCGCAGACTGATTTTCTCATCATAGCCGAGCTTGCAGGTCCCCAATGCCATGTGGCAAAGCTGTATTTATCATTATCCAATATTTTTACATCGGCATTTTCTTTGTCTATGTCGTTTGCACTTCTGTATTTACAAAATTCTTCAAAGTTTTTATTTTCGACAGATATATTTTGCTCTTTTTTATTGGGACTGTCGATTGAAGTTAGTGTATGTATTACATTATTTTCATCTATTTCCGCCTGTAAACATGAAGTAAGTGCAACAGGAGTCTTTAAATGGGTTTCAATATGTATGGCGCAATATTCGGGGAATAATATGTCATCACCATCAATAGAACATACAAATTGACCTTCTGCCTGTTTTAACCCCTCTATAAAAGAAGCCAGTTGACCTATATTGGTTTCATTTTTAATTAATTTTACGGATAAAGAAGGATTTTGCTTAATAAAAATTTCAATTTTTTGTGTTGTATCATCTTTGGAAACATCATCAACAACAATAATCTCAATGTTTTTATAAGTTTGGTTTTTAATACTATTGAGACAATCTTCGACAAATTGCGAAAAATTATGAGTTATCACAATAAATGAAACTTTAGGTAAATTAAGAAAATCTTCCATTATTCCAACTATACTATTGCTTTTTCTATACGATATTTTACTTTATTTTTGCCTAAGACATCAAGTATAACACCCATATCGGCTCCGTGGGTTCTGCCTGTAAGAGCTGCTCTTATTGTCCACATTGTTTCTTTCGGTTTTATACCGTAGTTTTCTTTAAAATATGTTCTAAAATCAGCCAGCTGCTCGTGAAGTTTTTCTTCATTATCAAAATCATAGCCGTCTAATTGAGAATTAAAGTATTTTAAAATATTTTGAGCCTGCTGGGTATCTATATTTTTTTCCTTAACCCCTTCTTCATATTCGACATCTTTACCGAAGAAATATGCCACATCGTTTGTTAAATCAGATAAAATTGTAATTGGCTCACGGGTTGCTTCTATAACTTTTTCAAGCTTATCTTCGGTTAATTCGGATAAATCATATTTTGATAAATACGGTTTTGCCATTTGTGTAAGTTTTTTAATATCCATTTTCTTAATATATTGGCCGTTCATCCAGTTAAGTTTATCGTATTCAAAAATTGAGTTGGATGAAGATACTTCATTAATTCTGAAATCTTGAGCAATCTCATCCAAAGTTTTTATTTCTTGTCCGTCAGACGGCGCCCAGCCTAAAAGAGCGACGAAATTTAAAAGTGCTTCGGTTAAATAACCCTTTTCAACAAATTCCGAAACTGCGGTTGCTCCGTGGCGTTTGGAAAGTTTGCTTCTGTCGGGTGCAAGAATCATACCTAAATGCCCGAATCTTGGTACTTCCGCACCCAAGGCTTCATATATTAAAATTTGTTTAAATGTATTTGAAATATGGTCTTCGCCTCTTATGATATGAGATATTTTCATCAGCATATCGTCTATTACAACGGCAAAGTTATATGTAGGGGTTCCGTTGGATTTCATTATAACAAAGTCGCCGATTAAGCTTGTATCTTGATGAAGATCGCCTTTAACCAAATCTTCAAAATGGATTATCGGAGAATCGTGGAAAGCTTTTTGAGCTTTTTCTATTGAAAAACGTATTGCAGGTTTTCTGCCTTCGGCTCTTAATTTTTCTTTTTCTTCTTTCGTTAAATTTTCGCATTTTTTAGAGTATACATAGGCGCGTTTTGCTTTTGTAGCTTCTTCTTTTTCCGCTTCAAGTTCTTCGGGTGTGCAGAAGCATTCATAAGCAAATCCTTTATCAAGAAGCATTTGAGCATATTTTGGATAAATATCAAAACGTTCCGATTGTGTATAAGGACCGTATTGTCCTCCAACATCAGGGCCTTCATCCCAATTTAAGCCCAATGCTTTTAAGCTGTCAAAAATATTATCAATATAAGCTTGGCTTGTTCTTTCAGCATCCGTATCTTCAATTCTTAATACATATTTACCGCCGGTTTTCTTTGCAAATAAATAGTTAAATAACGCTGTTCTTGCCGTGCCTATATGTAAATTACCGCTCGGAGACGGTGCTATTCTAACTCTGATTTCGTCCATTTTACTCTCCAAATTTCATGTTTATATTTTAATTTTATAACAAAAAAATCGGAAGTTTAAAATAAAATAAAAAGATTTCCTTGTAAAAAATTAGAAAAAATTGTATCCTAAAAAAGTAGAGGGAGTATGTAAAATGGCTTTATATTTATTGAAATATCCGTATCGGAAAATTTTATTGCCGTTAGCAAAAAAAATTAAGTTTGTAGACCCTGATATTTTAGGATATTTGGCAACTTTTATAGCATTGATTACGGCATTTTGTTATGTATATGCACCTGATAAACCATATTTGCTGATAATTTCAGTTATATTAACTTTATTCAGAATGACATTAAATACCATAGACGGCGTTATAGCAATTGAACGCGGAAATTTAAGATTAAAAGGCGAGATTGTTAATGCATTGCCTGACAGATATTCTGACATATTTATATTAATGGGGATATCAATATCCTCATTATGCAATACATATTTAGGTATGATGGGAATGGCGTCGATGTTTTTGGTTAGTTATACAGGTATGCTTTCAAAAGCAATAGGTGCAAACTGGCAGCATCAAGGCCCTTTAGGTAAAGTGGAGCGCCTTATTCTTATTATGATTTTTTCTATACTTGAATATTACCAATTAACGGGGAAAATCAGCAAATTATATTCTTTAAATTACTTTGAATGGTTAATGATTTTATTTATTATTTTAGGTCAAGTTACGGTGTTTAACAGGCTTAAGGCACAACTTAAAGAATGTGCAAAACTTGATTGGATTAAATACAGAAATATAAGTAAAAAGATTATTGTTATACATGATTCTCAAACGGGCAATACGGAAAAAGCAGCTAATGAAGTATCGCAGGCGCTGTTATGCGAGTCCGTAAATGTTAAATCTTTAAATAAAAAAGATTTATCCGAATATGACCTTGTAATTCTTGCCGTTCCGCACCTCGGAAGAAGAATTATGCCGCCCGATATGATTAATTTCCTTGAAGATAATCATAATATAAAAGAGTATGCTCTTGTTATGACGTCAGGACTACCTGTAAAAAGGTGGTTTTCAAACAGAAAGTGCATAAAATATTTTACTGAAAAATTAAATAAAAAACCTTTATCTTCAATAAATATCAAAGGTTATCATTCAATAGCAAAAACATATAAAAACCACCCTGATGAAAATGATTTGCTTGATGCTTATTTATTCGGGAAAAAATTATATGAAAGGATTAAATAGTGAACAAATTTATTGAGAATATACAAATAGGTGTATTAAAAATAGTAGTCGATACTTTGGGAAAGTTAAGCAGCGGTATATCTCTTGCACAAAAAGAGGGGTTTACCTCGGGCAAAATGCTTGATTATATTTATAAAAATGAACCCTCGGGCAGATTATTTATAGGGAAAATAATTGATAAAATTTATTTGGACCATCCCGGATGGCAAGATGTCAGAAACAGAAAAAATAATCTTGTTTTAAATCTTAAAGAAGCGGTAAACTTAACATTAAAAGAAAAAGGCGAAGCAAGAATTTTAGATGTTGCTTCAGGGCCTGCAAGATATATAATTGAAACATTAGAAGCTTTTAAAGGTCAAAATGTAACTGCCGAAATCAGAGATTTAGATATAAGGTGGCTTATGGAGGCTAAAGAAACCGCAAAATCAAGAGGAATTGATATTGAATACAAAAGTGCAAATGCACTGGAAGAAAGTGATTTTCAATTTAATAAAAATCCTGATATTATAGTTGCTTCGGGATTTTATGATTGGTTTGACGATGAAAATGTTATAAGAAAATCAATGTCTCTAATTTATAACGCTTTACCGGTAAACGGATATTTTGTATTTTCAATACAGGCAGGGCATTCTGCTTTAAGTCTGACAAATAAAATCTTTAAAGATTTCAATAATCATCAGCTTAAAATGGTTACATGGGATATGAATATCATAAATTCCATCCTAAAGGATTTGGGATTTACCGTTATTCTAAACAGGTCTGATGACAAAGGACATTACCCCGTTATTTTGGCAAAAAAAATATAAAAGAGGTTTAAATGGAAAACATTTATCTTACAGGTGATGTTAAATTATGCATTATAATTTTATATGCAGTCCTGTCTGTTATTACGTTGAGTGCATATATTTTGGGATTTTTAAAAAAAGATACAACAAATTTCAAAACAAGAATGAAATCATTTTGGATAATAGTAATTCTATTTACTCTGGCATTTGGGTTTAATAAATTATCGGCTGTATTTTTTATAATGCTGATAAGTTATTTGGCATTAAAAGAATTTTTCTCAATGATACCTACAAGACGTTCAGACAGAAGAGTTTTATTATGGGCGTATTTAAGCATCCCAATACAGTTTTATTTTATATATATAGGCTGGATTACAATGTTTTATTTGTTTATTCCGATGTATTTATTTATCCTGATTCCTTTAAGAATGGTAATAATAGGAGATACCGAAGGGTTTTTAAAATCCTGCGGAACAATACATTGGGGGTTAATGACCTGTGTATATGCAATCGGATATTTTGCGGTATATTTTTCGATACCGAATGAAATAAATCCGTCAGGAGGAGCATTAGGATTATTATTATATATATTGATAATAACAATATCAAATGATTTTATGCAGTATGTTTGCGGTAAAATGTGCGGAAAACATAAAATAACTCCAAATGTAAGCCCCAATAAAACTTGGGAAGGACTTATGGGCGGAGTAATTTCTTCAGCTTTATTATCCTGTGCTTTATCTCAATTACTCACTCCGTTATCGTACCTTGAAGCTTTAATTATAGGTGCGGTTATCTCTGTTTTGGGATTTTTTGGAGATATTACGATGTCTGCAATTAAACGGGATATGGGAGTCAAAGATACAGGTTCTCTATTGCCGGGGCACGGCGGTATTTTGGATAGATTAGACAGTATGATATTCACTGTCCCTATGTTTTTCCACTATATTGCATACTTTTATAAGATAGGAATACTATATTAAAGTATGTTGAACAAAAATAATTTTATAAAATTTATATTTTTCTTATTTATAGTAAAACCTTTCGTTTTTTTGGCGCTGGGAATTAATGCACGAGGAATGGAAAAATTACCCAAATCAGGTCCGTTTATTATCGCGGCAAATCATAACTCGCATCTGGATACACTTATTCTTATGAGTTTATTTCCGATATCAACCATACTTAAAATTCACCCTTTAGCGGCGGAAGATTATTTTTGCGACACTAAATTTAAGTCATTTTTATTTAAAACTCTTATTGACATTATCCCCATAGAGCGCAAATTTAAAAGAGTTACAAAAGAAATTCTGTTTAAAGATGTTAATGAAGCTTTGAAAAATAATCATATTATCATTATTTACCCTGAAGGTACAAGAGGTGAAGATAATACTTTGCTTGAATTTAAAACAGGTATTGCTCATATTGCCTCAATGAACCCGAATGTGCCCATAATTCCTATATATATAAACGGACCCGATAAAATTCTTCCAAAAATAGATGCAATTTTAGTTCCGTTCATTTCGGATATCTATATTTCAGATCCTATATGCTACGATAATACTTCAACAAAAGCATTTACCGAAAGAATAAGAAATATTGTCCAAGAACTTTATATGGCACATAAGAAAAAAGATAATTTATGATTTTTTCTTTTTGTTGTTATCATAATGAAGAACAACTTCGCCTGTTGCAAGGGTTTTTTGAACATCAATAATTCTTTGATTTGAGCTTCCAATCCAGCAAAGATTATTGTCGTTTAGTGCTTTTACAAATCTTCCATCAACTAAGACATCGATATACTTCATCTTAGGATTTTGTTTAAATTCTTCCCACAAAAACCCCGTATAAACCCATACGGTTTTATCAGGATAAAGTTCTTTAACTTTTCTCATCAAGCGGAAAGTTTCACCGCGGTTAAACGGATGCAGAGGGTCTCCGCCCGAGAAGGTTATACCTGAAATATGAGGTTTAGCAAGCGCTTCAAATAATTCATTTTCCGCTGCTTCATCAAACGGAAGTCCGCCTGTTATATCCCAAGTTACGGGATTTTGGCAGCCTTCACATTGATGATTACAGCCTGCAACCCATAATACGACCCTTAAGCCGTCTCCATTTAGCATGTCGTCTTTTGTGATATTGTGGTAGTTCATCTTTACATACTTACTCTGTCTTTTATCTCTTCCATTTTTGCTTCGTTAAGACGAGTATCACCTTTTACCCTTGAGTATGAAAGATAACCATTCATCCTATCTATTTTTGTTAAATTTCTGCTTCCGCATTTCGGGCAGACATCCATGTTTAATTCTTGGTGTCCGCAATCATCACAGTATGAAAGCGACAAGTTTACACCTTCATAAAATCCCATATCCATAGCACGTTCAATCAAAGTTCTGATAGCTTCTTTGTTGTATGAAATCGGATATTTTACATATTGGATTTTACCGCCGTTCATTAAATTCCAAAATCTGTTTTCCAAATCCTGTTTTTCTATCGGGGTAATTTTTTCCGTTACGTGGCAGTGGAAGCTGTTTGATACGTAGCCTCTATCGGAAACATTTGGAACAATACCGTATTTTTCACGGAATTGTTTTACCTGAAGTCCGCATAAGCTTTCTGCGGGAGTTCCATACAGTGCATATAAGTTTCCGTCTTCTTCTTTAAATTCGTTTACACGTTTATTAATGTATTCCATAACTTCAACGGCAAATTGACCGTCTTCAACAAGTGATTTACCGTTATGAATTTCCTGAAGTTCATTTAATGCGGTAATACCAAATGATGCTGTTGCAGCCTTTAATAAAGGTTTAATTTTATCGTGGAAGCCTAAGTGTCCGCCATAGAATCCGCCTTCACAGTATGCTAAAGGATTTGTTGAAGCTCTCATTTCGCCTAAGTAATCATAAGTTCTTATATGGATTTTTCTGATTAACTGCAAGTAGTAATCAAGAACTTCATAAAAATCTTTACTTTCTTTTTTAGCTTTTGCATAAATCATAGGTAAGTGCAAGCTGATAGCACCTATATTAAATCTTCCGACAAATACAGGTTTATCGTTTTCATCCGCAGGTTTCATACCGCCTCTTTCATACCAAGGAGATAAGAAAGCTCTGCAGCCCATAGGAGATACAACTCGTTTGTATTTTTTATACATACTTGCAACGTATCCGTCGCCCGTTAAGCTTAACCAGTCTGGGTACATTGACCTTTGAGAGCATTCCAAGCCTGCTTCAAATACATCTTCAAGTTCTCCGCCTTTTCCGTGGAGTTCTTTATCATATAAGAATACAAGTTTTGGGAACAGAACAGGTTTTTTGCATTCTTTTTTACCTTGTCCGTTCTTTCTTGTATTTAAAGCGGCAATTGAAGCCATTTTTTCATATTCACCCGTACCTAAACCAAAAGTAATGGTGATAAACGGATAATCGCCTCTTGAAGAAGCTACCGTGTTGAATTTATATTCCCAGCCTTGGAAACCTTGTTCAAAATCAGTTTGAACATCTTTTAAAGCTTCTTTTCTTGCCTGTTCAAAGCTTAAACCCATTGAAATATAACGTTCATATTGTTTGTTATAAGATTTTTCCGCATAAGGAGCAAGAAGTTTATCAACTTCGGGAACGGTAAAACCGCCATATTGCTGGCTTGCTGCAGCCATAACAATATCGCCGATTACATCAAAAGCTACTGCTAAAGTCTTTGGTTCATTGTACCAAAGGTTGCCCATTTCAAAACCGCCTTTTAAAACTTCAGCCACATCAAATAAACAGCAGTTCATAGTGTCGCGTCTTGCGGACATATCGTGTATGTATATATATCCGTCGCGAATTGCCTGTAAATCTTCTACGGTTAAGAAAAACTTTTTATATAATTCTTTGTTTAATTGATTAAAAATTAAAGAACGTTTTGTTGATACTAACGCAGAATCGGAGTTTGAATTTTCTTTATCTCCGATATACATAATTTTTTGGCTTTCCTGATAAACTTTATCAAGCATTCTGACAAAGTCTTGTTTATAGTTTCTGTAGTTTCTGTAGCTTTCACATACTTTGTGATTAACATTTTCCAAAGCTTGTTCAACTATATTATGCATTTCCTGAATTTGTATTTCGTTATGTCCTGTGTTTTTTACTTCTTCTTCAACTATTGAGCAGATTTTATTAATTTCTTCTTCGGTAAAATCAATTAATACACGTCTTGCAGATTTTTTTACGGCATTAACAACTTTTTGTACGTCAAAAATTTCTTTTGTTCCGTCTTTTTTAATAACAAAAAGTTCTTTTGAATCTACATCTCCCATGACAACTCTCCTTATTTTATAAGTAATCAAAAATACGTAATAAATTACGCATTTTTAATTTTTTTATTTATATCCCAAATCTCTCGATTTACTTTTTTATTTTATACCATTTTCTTAGGCATGTAAATAGATCTAAAGAATATAAATTTTAAAAAATTTTTAACTTTTTTTCCCTTTTTTCGAACTTTCTAACGAAGTCATATAAATTTTATCTTCTTTAAATCTTTGTTTCATTTCTTCGGTTAAAGTCGGAAAATCATTTTGTGAATAATGCTCCATTTCAGCAATAATCATATCTGCGCTCAGATGTTGAGAAGGTGCTAATTTATGATTTATTGCTTGAATTACAAATAACTCTAATTCTGCAGGCGTGAATACAAGTAAATTATCTTTCATATTATCAAGGACTTTTTGATAATCAAAATCCTTTGCGCTTTCTTTTTCATCATACTTAAACAAAGAATACTTAATCATATCTGCTACGGCAAAATCCTGCATATCTCCAATAGGAAGTTTAACATCTGTTCTTCCGGGACGTAACAATGCAGAATCAATCATTTGAGGATTGTTTGCCGTTCCTATCCAAACAGCACCTTTTTCAGCGCAATTTTCCATACACTTTAACAGTGCCCTTACTTCTTTAATACATTCAGGATGGTTTCTCCTGTCTAAAAAGAAATTATCCACATCCTGCTTAAAGTTTATCATTGTTATCTTGCCTGTTTGATTATAGGTTTCTTCTGCTTTTTTAAATGCATTTTGAATATTTCTTACATTTTTGGCATGGTTATTTTCATCCAATTCAATGTCTTCTACGGGTAAACCTAAATATTTTAAGTGATCACAAACTTTGTCGGAAATATAAGTTTTGCCTCCTCCGGTGGGTCCGTATAATAACACTCCGTTAGGAACTTTGCCGTTATAACCCAAATATTGATCTTTTGATTTCGCAACAATCGGTGCAATTACATCCATGGATAGTCTGTATTTTTCTACTCCGTAACCTTGAACTGCGTTTAAACCTCTTTCATGCCCGTTGTTTTGAAACGGAATATCAGCTAATCTTAAGAAACTATAATGATAATCTTTAGCTTCATCATAAGAAACATTTAATTTTTGTGATATTGAATTTATTGAATTTTGCGTTTCTTGTTCTAATTTTCTGCTTTCTTCAGCACGTTTTTTTTCATCCAGATTTGTTTGATAAACTCCTGCACCTAAAATCCCCGCATATAAAAGGGCATATCCAATCATACCGAGAGTGAACAGGTCAAAACCAAAAGAAGGATTATATTTTTTGTTTAATCCGATTTGAGCTTTGCCGTAATTATCGTTTGGCATATTTATTGCATTGCTTGTATATTGTCCTTTATTTTCCCTGTTAAAATTTACAAAACTTTTTTTATTAACTTTTGTCGGGTTTAAACCATTAATTGCCGAAATTTTCATAATTAAAATTATATTCCTTTCTTACTTATTATTTCTCGTGCTTCTTGTAAAAGAGTATCTTTTTTAACTCCGTCTTTAAATCTTTCAATAAGTGCAATATACTTATTCCATACGGATATTGGTTCGTCTGCTAACGGCATTATAGGAATTTTATGCTCCATTCTGCCCATTCTTGCAACTGCAGCATCAACTTTTGATACATCCACAGCCTCCGATATCCAAGCAAAACCTCGTTTTCTGCAATCCTGCATTTTTAATAAAGCACTTACAACACTTGATGTTTCTCCGTTGCCTATGCGTCTGTCTGATGCAATTTTATCTATATCTCTTACTACTATTGCAGTTCTTATTTTTGATGAATTAAATCTTTCTTCCGCTTCTTTAATTAATTCATTTATATGGCCGCTTATTTCCTGAAGTGGGGTATTATTTACCCTTGGAGCATGCTCTATTTTATATCCGGAAGTTTGTAAATCATTTAAAAACTGAGAAATTGCTTTTTCTTTTCCGAGTGAATCCGGACCGTAAAAACATATTCCGTTAGCCGTTGCTTCACCTGTGGTCTGAACATCATTTATAAGGAAATCCTTTGCTTTATTAATCATATCTTCTGTCAGACCTGATGTTTTTACAGGCTCTGTTACTGTTTGTTTGGGAGCTTTTACAGATTTTATCAAGCCTGCTATATTTTTTCTGAATACTATTGCCCCTATAACAGCTGTACCTATTATTGCACCGCCTATTATCAATTTTTTATTACTTTTGATTTTGTTCTTTAACGATTGCCGTTCAAAAGTATCCGAATTATTTTTATTTATATATGAAGGATAAGTATTTTTTTCATTATAAGGCATGTCCTGAAAAATATATCCGGCTTGATTATTAACCCCAAATGTTACCTGCATTATTTATCCTTCCCTTTTTAGAAATTATATTATTGTATCAAAAATTACGATATTAATAAATATTGAAATATTATTTTACAATTTAGAGAAGTTTATTATTTTAGAAAATTAAAGGCTAATTGCCAAAAATTAACATATATTTTAAAATTAGCGTATGAATTTATTAGGATATGTAATAAAAAGGATTTTGCAAACGATACCGTTATTATTTATGGTATCCGTTATAAGTTTTTTTCTGATAAGATTAGCTCCCGTTGACCCGTTGGCGGAATTAAAGTTAAATCCCTCCATAACGCAGGAAACCTTAAATTATGAAACTCAAAGACTCGGACTGGATAAACCCGTTATTGTTCAATACGGCAAATGGCTGAAAAGTTTTGTTAAAGGAGATATGGGTTATTGTACCACGGGCGAAAAAGTATCCGATAAACTTCTTGAAAGAATACCCAATACTCTGCTTTTAACAAGCTTTGTAATATTTTTAACTTGGACTGCGGGTATTCCTTTAGGTATTGTTGCAGCGCTTCATTGGCGAAAGCCGATTGACAGAATTCTTACAATATTATCCAGTATTGGGATGGCAATTCCGTCATTCTTTTTTGCTTTATTGTTGTTAATATTTGCCGTTAAAACTGGCTGGTTTCCTACAGGAGGTCTGACAAGCTTTAATTACTCGGAGCTTTCGCCTTTAGGTAAAGTTTTGGATGTTTTACATCATTTGGTTTTGCCTGTAGTAGTTTTATTTACGATATCCTTATCGGGGCTTCAAAGACAAATGAGAGGAAATTTACTGGATGTATTGGAATCGGATTATGTTAAATTTGCAAGAGCTAAAGGCTTGAGTGAAACAAAAGTAATATATAAACATGCGCTTCGTAATGCAATTAACCCAATGGTTACTCTTTTAGGGTTTGAATTTGCATCACTTTTAAGCGGGGCTGCTTTAACAGAATACGTATTTCAGTATCCGGGGCTTGGCAGATTAATCCTTGAAGCGGTTATGAAATCTGATATTAATCTTGTAATGGCATCTTTAATGATAGGTACCTTAATGCTTGTTGCCGGAAATCTTTTAGCTGACATATTATTAAAGATAGTTGATCCGAGAGTGGAGGCTGTTTAATGGCAAAACTCCCCGAATTTAACTCAATACAAAATGAAAATATCTTACAAGCGGTTTTAAAGGATAAATTCGCAAAAATCGCTTTTTGGGTACTGGTTTGCTTATACCTTTTTGTGTTTTTAGCTTCTTTTATAAGCCCTTATTCTAAAGAATATTCAAACAGAAATAAATCCTACTGTCCGCCGTCTAAAATATATATAATTAACGAAAAAAGCAAATTGAGTTTTCCCTACACATATAACTACATAAGATATTTTGACAAAGAAAATTTTGAAACAAAATACATTGAAGACAGGACTCAAAAGTATAAAGTAAAATATTTTGCAAAAGGAGAAAAATATAAACTCTGGGGTATGATACCTTTAAAAAGGCACTTTTATGATGTTGATAAAGGCGGAGAACTATACCTTTTAGGAACCGATATAAACGGACGCGACAATTTTTCAAGGCTTTTATACGGAGGTCAAATATCGCTTACAATAGGTTTTTTGGCTTTGTTAGTGTCGTTTCCTTTGGGAATGTTATATGGCGGGATTTCAGGGTATTTAGGCGGAAAAACAGACTTTATTATGATGAGAATGGCTGAAGCCATAATGTCTATACCGAGTTTTTATCTGTTAATTATTTTGGCATCTATCTTACCTGCAAATATGACAAGCACACAAAGGTTTGCGCTTATTGTAGTTATATTGGCGCTTATCGGCTGGGCAGGATTTTCACGCGTAGTAAGAGGTATGGTTTTATCAATTAAGAAAAAAGAGTTTGTTACAGCCTCAGAAGCCATGGGGGCATCTAATATGCGGACAATAATTTATCATATATTGCCTCAAACTTTAAGCTATGTAATAGTTGCCATGACCTTGAGTGTTCCTTCTTATATACTCTCAGAATCAGGTTTAAGCTTTTTGGGTTTGGGTATTCAACAGCCTGATGCCAGCTGGGGAAATATGCTTAAAGAAGCTCAGGAATTTATCAATATAATCTCACGCCCTTGGCTTTTAACCCCCGGTTTTTTAATTTTTGTTGCGGTTTTATCATTTAATGTAATTGGTGATACAATAAGAGATGCGCTTGACCCTAACAGTAAGGAAAGATAACAGTTTATGCACGATTTTTTACATTATTTTCAGATAGAGAACGCTGATATTCTTATAAGAATATTATTCTCTATTATTTTAGGTTCCGTAATCGGATTTGAACGTGAAATAACAAATAAATCAGCAGGACTGAGAACACAAATAATGGTTTGTTTGGGTTCTTGCATATTTACAATACTTTCAATATACGGATTTTCAACAGCTGTAAGTTTATATCCGATGGGAGACCCTGCAAGGGTTGCAGCTCAAATTATTACAGGTATAGGTTTTATTGGTGCAGGTACTGTTCTAAGACAGGGATTAACAATTACGGGTTTAACTACCGCTTCAACTTTATGGATTGTAGCCGCTATAGGTATGGCTTGCGGATGCGGTTTTATTAACATCGCTGTTGTGTCTACGGTTTTTGCGGTAGCTATTCTTGTTCTAATCAGAATTTTTGAATTTAAAATAATGCCTAAAAATCTTAAACACTTAAGGAAGGTTAAAATTTCTTTTGTTTGTAAGTATGATGAATATGAAGGAATATACAATAAATTTATAGGGATTTTCCCTGAGGTTATTGATTATAATCATAAAACCGTTGATGAAGATGCCGATTGTATTAAAGTCAATGCTAAAGTTTTTTCAAGTGAAAAAAATCCCGTTGTAACTATTTACAAGAAACTCGACGATTTAAAAATATTAAAATCATTAAGCGTAAAGGAAATATTTGATTAAAAGTTTTGAAAAAATGATATAATTAAATGGTCTGGGGTTAAAAATGCAAAAGACAGAAAAATTATATTCTGATATTCCGCCCACAAGGCTGAGAAACAGAAAAGAGAAATTTAGAAAAGCTCATAACTACGCTTTTTGGACTTGGATTGCGGACAGAGTGTTTTTTAGAATGTTAAGCCACAGATTTTATGCTTTAAGAATAAAAAATCTTGAAGCTTTTAATGAACACCGAAATAAAAATTATCCTTCCATAATATATGCTCCGCATATGAACTGGTGGGACGGTATTGTCGGCTACAACCTTATGCGCCGAGCTTTTAAGGTTAAACCCCGTATGATGATAGAAGAAATGAACAGATTTCCTTTGTTTTCCTTTATAGGTGCGTTTCCCGTAAATAAAGCTTCGGCTCAGGCGGCTATGATTTCTTTAAAATACATTGTTGAAAACCTTAAAGAACCTGATTTGGGATTTTGGATTTTCCCTCAGGGTATTGTTAAACCGCCAAATTTTAGACCTATAGAATTTCAAACGGGGCTTGCTTATATAGCTCAAAATGTTGCAAAACAACACGGAGGAGTTAATCTTATTCCTCTCGCGGTTAATTATACTTTTTTGCGTGAGGATAGACCCGAATGCTTAGCCCAAGTGGGTGAACCGATTATTATTACTAAAGAAAACTGCAAGTTTGACAGGCATGAATTTACACTTAAAATTCAAAAAGAGTTTGAACAATTGTGTGATGAACAGCTTGCAACATTCTCTAAAGGTGAAGTTACGGGTTATGAATATATTTTCAGGCAGGATTTACCTTGGAACAGAAAAATTGAAAAAAAATTAAAAAATATTGCACTTGAAAATATAGACCAAGAAGAAGTTTAATCTTTGTAACAATTATTTTAAATTTGGTAATTTTTTCCAAAAAAAATACTTTATATATTAGTAAGGTAATATAAATATTTATTTGGGGTAGTGAATGATTTCTAATGTAGAGTTGGACTTAGAACTTGAGCATGATATTAAAAATCTGAAGTCTATGCTGGATAAATATACAAATCTGTATAAGAAAGCGCAGTTAAACTTTGCCTCAACAAAAGATGCAATTTTTAATCGGCTGGGGTTTGTATTATTCCAATTTAAAAATGTATACGTAAAAGGTGATTGGTTTTAATTTGGGAAATAAGCTATATAGGGCAGATTTCTAAAGTAGCCTTTATAGTCCAAACCAAAACCCACTACAAATTTATCATCTATTTCAAACCCGTATAAATCAGGTTCGATTTCTATTTTTCGTGCGCATTTTTTATTTAAAAGCGATACGAATAATACTTTTTTGGGTTCGTGTTTTATTTTAAACAAATCGGTTAAAAATCTTGCCGTAAGTCCGGTATCAATAATATCTTCAACAATTAAAACATTTTTCCCGTTTAAATTCGGCAGAGTTAAATCTATTGCCTGCAAGTTATTTGTAGATTTTGTTTCGTTGCCGTAGCTTGATATTCTTATAAATTCCATTTGAACATTATTGTGAATATGCTTAACTAAATCCGCACAAAACATGACAGAACCCTTTAAAACGCATATTACATATATGTCTTCATTTTTATCAAAAACATTTTCAATTTTTTCGGCGAGTTCTTTTAATTTATCCTGCAGTTGTTTTTCCGTTATTAATATCTTTAAGTCGTTTTTGTTTTTATCAAGCATTTTTATTTTCCTGTTTTTCCAAATATAATTTATGAGTCGGCAAATCTTTTGTCCTTAATTTTTCGCTCAGACCTACGCCTGCTGCCCACAGTACTTCGTTTTCCCTGCAAAGCAATATAATTTTATCGCGGTCGTGTTCGGGTATATTTTTATTTATAAAATATTTTTTCAGTTTCATTTTCCCCTGCATACCAAAGGGTTGAATAATATCACCGTTTCTTCTTGTTCTTAATGTTAAAGGGAAACCGATATTGCTTAAATCGACAAAGGCACTGTAACTTATTGCTTTTGGAAATTTTTCTATTTTTTCTTTTGTTTCTTCAACTATAACTTTATATTCTCCAAAATTATAACTGCCGGCTTTTTCTATATTTATAATTTCTTCAATTTTTTTATAATGTTCTTCGCTGATAAAATAGGTGTATTTATGTGAAACAAAAAGCCATTTATCGTTAGTTACGGATAGAGTTTTACCTGTTTTTGATTTTTGATTTTCGCTGATAAAATTAATTAGTTCCTGAATTTTGGTAAAACTCGGTTCAAGGTCATTTTTTACAAGCAATTTATAAACAAAATGCTGCTTTATTGCGGAGTTTAATATTAGAAAGTTTTGAGTAAGCCACTTATCACCTATTGTTATTTGGTTTTCAATATTTTGCATTAATTCATTAATAACTTTATTGTTCCCTGCGGCAATTTCCGCAAGAGTAATTAAAGAATTTTCAATATTCGGATTAATAACTTTTATCGCGGGCATAATATTGTGTCTGATATTGTTTCTTGCATATTTTGTATTTGTGTTGCTTGAATCATTATTGGGATATAATTCATTTTTAATACAATAAGCTTCAATATCTTTTCTTGAGAAGTTAAGAATGGGTCTTATAACTTTAAAACCGCCCAAATCTCTTACTTCTCTAATTCCTTCCAAACCGTTAAGTCCTGTACCTTTTATAATTCTGTATAAAATGGTTTCCGCGTTATCGCTTTTTGTATGAGCAGTTAAAATCGCATCCGCTTCAAATTCTTCGGCACATCGTTTAAAAAAGTCATACCTCATTTCTCTTGCAAGCAGTTCCGACGGTTTTGTATCAGGGTCAAGAGTATCTGATATAAAGGTAATATCATTTTCTTCACAAAAAGCAAGACAGCGTTCTTTTTCCGCTTCGGATTCTTTTCCGCGCCAGTTGTGATTTAAATGTGCGGCAACAAGTAAAAAACCATATTCCTTTGAAAGTTTATTCATAATATCTAAAAGGCACATGGAGTCCCATCCACCCGAAAAGCCTACAATTAAAGTTGTTTCACAGGAAATATTTATATATTTTTTTAGTATATTTTTTACTGTTTCTATCATTCCATTATTATATCAAAAATTATTCTTGCATGTCCTCAATTGTTTTAATTTTATGTTTTTTATTATATTTATCCAAAGCTTCGGCACATTTTGTTAAATCCCAAAATTCGTTTTTTATATTTATTCTGTTGCCATACGGAATATAAAGGATATTTTCTTCATCTTTTGGTACAAAAAGAAATTCTCTGGCTGTTATGTTTCCTGGATCTGGTTGAATATCATAAGTTAATAAAAAGGTTTTTATTTCATGTTCTTTTGAAAATAAAATACTCATAGCAGGATAAGTGCCAAACCAAATATATCTTCTTAAGTTATTATTATGAAAACTTGATATTTCTTCGTGGTCAGCCGGTATATACAATAACTCTTGTGTATTTTCTAATTCATTTTTTAAATATTCCACATTTTTGTTCCAATAATAATCGTTATAAAATTGCCAGCACGTTTGAGTTATTGAGCAAATTAATAATACGCAAATATAATTTATAAATTTTATTTTATTTTTTTCTTCTTTTATTATGTCAGCTATCCACATACAAATAAATAATAATGGGATTAACCAGCAGGGTATTGTTCTTAAATGCTGTTCCCACATTGGATATATCGATAATTCTGGTGTGTTTGATAATCTTATAAACATAAATATAAATGCAGCCGATATTAACATTAGCAAATTGTTTGTTAAAAATGTTTTTCTGAACATTAACATTATGATTATTGCTATGGCAATAAATGTAAAAGTAATATTCAAATTAAATATCAAAGATAAATAATCGTGAGCTTCTTTTAAGAATCTGAATATTTCGTTTCCTTCACCGGGTACTCTCAGCATATATACAATGTTGAATATTGATGCAATGAGTGAGCCTATTCCTATGAAGATTTTCACCAATTTATTTTTCTTAATTGTTTCTTTTGAGGCATAATATAAAGATGCAGCAAAAAATATTATACCTAAAACTGTTATATATTCATATGTTCCAAACATTATTATTAATAAGCAGGTAATATAAAATATATCTTTTTTTGTATAATTTATCTTTGATGCCAAATAATTCCATAAAATAAAATTGAATATAGATCCTGTGATAATTTCAACTACGGAAAAGATAGAAAAAGTAAGATTAATACAACCGTAAATAAAAAGATTCCAGCATAATATATCAATTCTTCCCGTACGTTTTGTTAATTTATAGTTCCAATATAAAACTAAAAGCGGCAGGAAAAATTGAATAAAAGTAAAAATATGCATAAGTGAAAATTTGTTCGTAATATGTAAGAACTTATATGCAAATACTACCGGTATTTGTATAAGAGCTATCAAAATAAATCTTGTGTGGCCCCAATCTATTTCTAATTTACAGGAACCATTTGCCAAATTGTTTAATAGTTGAACCATCCAAACAGATCCGTCTTCATATAATCCTCTAAATACAATTGTTGCATATACTACGTGTATTAAAGATATTATTATGAATATCCACTTTAAGATATTAAATTGTTTATTTTTTTCCAATTCTTCCATAAAACAAATCCTCGTAAAAATTATAACTTTTAATAAATGAATTTTACAATAAAAAAATTAATCTTAACAATAAGCTTTTGGGGAATTACGAACAGTAAACGTAACGTTAAAATATGCAAAAGGAAGGAGTAAATAGAAATATGATGTATAAAGTATTAGAAACGGATGATTTATTGGATATTAAAGAAGCAGACAGACAGATTGTAGACTTAATGGAAAATAACGGAGCGCATTTAAAGCTTGTTTATTTAAAAAAACATCAGGAAATAGAACCGCATATGTCCCATGCCGATGCATGTATCTTTGTAACCGAAGGTGAAATAGAAGTAAAATTTAATGACGAAGATAACTGCACCTGTCAGGCATGCGGATGCCAAGTGCCGGAAGATGATAAAGAAGAAGGCAGAAAATATAAAATTAAAAAAGGTCAGCTGTTCTTTTTTGAAAAAAATGTTATGCACACGCTAAAGGCACTCAAAGATTCTAATTTTCTGCTTATTAAAATTTAACCTTAAGGACTGCATCAGCAGTCCTTTTTTGATATAATAATTTTGGAATTAAGTTGGAATATTTTTTATGAAAAAGTTTTTATGTTTTTTGAGTATTTTTGTTTTGCTTGTCGGAACAAAAGCTTACGCCGTTAAATACGATATTAAAATATTAAATGATATTATGCTTCAAGACCATGTTAATGAAATAGGTACACGCATATTAAATGCTAATAAAATAGATGTCAGAATGGTATTTATATACAGCAAAGATGATAAACTGCTAAAAGGTGAGCCTTCTTTAACAAAAAGACAGATTATAATTTATGATAAAGATATTCAGCATGCCTCAGATGATAATGAAATAGCTGCTTTTTTATCAAGGGAAATATGTAAAACCGCTGAATCATACTCAGGTCAGTTGAAAGGTATTGTCGGGGCGGCGCAGGTAAAATTTGCACCAAAGAAATATGAAATTTTCTTTGATAAACGTGCGGTGGATTTAATGGTAACTGCAGGCTATAACCCTTTAGCTTTAATTACTTACATGAATAAAACATATCCGCAGAAAAGATATGATACTTTTGTCAGAACAAATTTAACATCTGTTCGGCTTGCTAATATTTATGAGTATATTTATACAAAATATCCTTCGTTTTTAGCTAATAATACTTATATTTCTAACCCTTATTATCAAAATTTCCTTTTGACTTCTATAAATAACAGACAAAAATTACAGCAAAAAATAGAAAAAGGTTCAAAGGAAAATATTAAATATGAATAAATTTTTTATATTGTTTATTTTACTTTTGAGTTCTATGCCTGTTTTAGGTATTGAAAGAGATTATTTTGTTGAAAAAACTCTTGCTTCAAATAAATATCCTGCGCCTTATACAAATTTAAACTATAATTATGAATCTTTAGAGCGCGTACCTATAAAACTGCAAATTACAAACAGTATTTCCACCAAAAAAGATAATATATATGACGGTGAAAAGATTGAATTTAGAGTTAGAGAAGATGTATTTTATGATAACAAAATAATTATAAAAAAAGGTACGATAGTTAAAGCCGAGATAGAAACATACACTACTCGAGGATGGAATGGTATTCCCGCAACTATGATTGTTGACAATTTTGAGATACCAAATATAGAAAAAGATAAACTAAAATCACTATATATAAAAAAAGGAGCAAACAGAACAATATACGTGCTTCCCGTCAAGTGGGCATTAACGCCTCTGCCTCCTACAGGGTCTTTTACAAATATTATTCTCGGCGGACATGCTAAAATTACTCCTAAAGATAAAATTGTAATCTATTATTATCCCAAATGGGGTTCTAAATTGTCCGATAATAATATTGACATAATAAAATTTTAATTAGTTAATAATAATATATAAAACACTAAGGAGACATATTTTGGACAATATTTTAAAACAAATGCTTGCTAACCATGTTGATAAAATTAATTTGTTTCTTATAGGAAAAACTATTTTAGAAATAATTATTTTCTTTTTTGTAATAAGAATAATTAATAAATTATTTAATATATTTTTTGAAAGAATTACAAATAGAATTAAAGACTCCGAAACAAAAAAAGTTTACCAAACCATAAGACAATTAGGAATATATATAATAGATGCAATAATAATACTGTTTTTTGCAACAAATATTTTGGAGAATTTCGGAATAGATATGAAACCTATACTTGCAACAGCAGGTGTTTTAGGTGTTGCAGTCGGCTTTGGGGCTAAAAAATTTATTGAAGACTTGTTTACGGGTTTATCTATTATTCTTTCGGGACAAGTTAGAGTAGGTGATTTTGTTACCGTTAATAATTCAACAGGCACCGTTGAAAAAATCACCCTAACAATGATTATTATAAGAACCTTTAATGGTGATGTTCATTATCTTAGAAACGGTCAAATTGATACTATTATTAATCAAACAAAAGATTTTTCATGGCCTTTATTTAATATTGGTGTTGCATATAATACTGATATCAATCATTTGATAAGAGTTTTAAAAGATTTAAGTAATGAAATCAGACAAACAGAAGGCTATTCTAAATATATTCTTTCTGATTTGGAAATATTCGGACTTAATGAATTTCAAGATTCATCAATTGTTATCCTTGCAAGATTTAAAACAACTCCGCATGAACAATGGATGGTAAAACGAAAATTTAATCAAATGATTAAAGAAAGATTTGAAAAAGAAGGAATAGAAATTCCGTTCCCGCAGGTGGTTGTTAATAAAGCACAAGAAAAGGAAAATGTATAATGATTTTAATTACGGGGGGAGCCGGCTACATCGGAAGTCATTGTGTTATTAATTTCCTGCGTGCAAATGATGAAATTGTTATTTTTGATAACCTTGAAAACGGGCATATTGAAACGGTTAATAAGCTTAAAACTCTTGGAAAAGTTCATTTTATCCAAGGTGATTTAAAAAATAAATCTGATATTGAAAATGTATTTAAAGAATATAAAATTGACTGCGTTATCCATTTTGCAGGTTATATTGAAGTGGCTCAAAGTGTTGAAGACCCTTCCAAATATTATAAAAATAATGTTTTGGGAACAATAAACCTTTTGGATGTTATGGTAGAAAATAACGTAAAGAAAATAGTATTTTCTTCAACTTGTGCAATCTACGGGGAACCGCAATATACTCCGATAGATGAAAATCACCCCAAAAATCCGATAAATCCATATGGCAAAACAAAATACATAATTGAACAAATTTTAGATGATTATGATAAAGCATACGGTTTAAAATCAATAAAATTAAGATATTTTAATGTAGCAGGGGCTGATAGTGAAATCAGAACGGGTGAATGGCACGAGCCTGAAACTCATTTAATCCCGAATATTTTAAAATCAATTTTTGATAAAAACAGAATTTTTAAAATTTATGGTACTGACTATTCTACCCCCGACGGCACCTGTATAAGAGATTATGTAAATGTAGAAGATTTAACGGAAGCTCACAGACTCGCATACTTATATTTATTGAAAAACAATAAATCGGATTGTTTTAACCTTGGGACTGAAAAAGGCAGCAGTGTAAAAGAAGTATTTGATACGGTAAAAGCCTTAACCAATAAAGAAATACAAGTTCAATATGAACAAAGACGAGCGGGAGATGCGGCAGTTTTACTGGCAAATTCTTATAAAGCAAAAGAACTCCTCGGCTGGAATTGTAAACATTCTCTTAAAGACAGCATAAAAACCGCATATCTGTGGGAAAAATCAAAAAATATATAAAATCATTTTGATTATCATATTTGTACTATTATGTTAATTAGGTGAAAAATGGAAAAAACTAATAAATTTAATTTATACTATTTTGCAATAATTTTATTGTTTATTATCGGATTTGCAATTCGAATAATTTCTCTTATAAATAACCGATACTATATGATTGGAGATGAATGTCACAGTTTGTGGGGTTCTTTTGTTCCTTTACATGATATTTTTTTCAATTTTATACAAGGAACCAATTTTTTACCTTTATACAGATGCTTAATGAAATTTATTTATAAAATATGGGGATTAGATTTTACTGTTTATAAACTTTTTTCTTTGCTTGCAGAATTTTTATCCTTTTTCTTGTTTTTTAGATTACTTGAAAAAGTTTTTAAAAACAAATTACTAATTGTTTTTTGTCTTTTTTTATATTGTTTTAATTATAGTTACATACATTTTTCGCACTATATAAAACCGTATTCTTATGATTTGTTTTGTATGCTTTTGATGTTAAACCTAGTTCTCGGCAATAGTTTAGATAAAATTAATCCTAAAAAACTGATTTTGTGTATTTTAGGGTCTTTAATAATGGTATATTCGTCAATTACATCAATTGTAATAATTGAAATATTTTCATTTTTATTATTATTAAAAAACTTCATTTATAAAAATTCGGAGAATATTATAAAAATAATCATTTTTCAAATTTTTACATTAACTTTTATTTTGGTTAACTATTATAGCTATATTATACAAATGCAGGCTGATGACGGATTAAAAGAACAATGGATGTCAAACTTATATTATTTTACGCCGAATTCTTTTAAAGCTTTAAATTCTATTATACATTTTATATTTTTTCAGCATGAATTTTTTGATTCTCGAATTACTGCTATGCTTCCTCACGGCGTTTTATTATTTATTTTAATATTATTTTTAATAGGAAGTGTTTTAATTTGTATAAAAATTGAGAAAAATGAGCTGGGGGGGGGGTAAGTTATCACTAAACTTTAACGGTTTATTTTTAATTATACCCGTATATTTTTTCTTAATATTATCATATTTAGGATTTTATCCTTTTTGTAATCGTGTAATATTATTTCTTACTCCGTCAATAATTATAATTACTTGTAAAATATTTGATTATTGCGGAAAAAATCGGTTTATTGGTATTTTAAATTTTACAATAATTCTTATACTTGCAATTTTATTTTCTCTATATATTAAAAAACTTAATGTATTATTTCCTCTAATTACTGATAATTCCAGAACTATAGATACTTTAAACAGAATGGAACAATTAGATGAGTTAGACGATAATACAGTTATAATAATGCGTGAAAATCCTTGTACATATTGCAATCATTATAACAAGATAGTAGTTGATGTAAATAAAATTAAAAGAAATAATAATTTTTCAGTAAAATATGTAAACAAAGATAATAAAATAATTATAGATGATGCGGACATTTCTCAATTTTTAAAAGAAAAAAATAAAATATATTTTATCAACTTAAATCTTGAGGATAAAGATATTATTATATCAAAGCTTACTTCTTTAGGTTGGAAGAAAGAAAATATAGAAGAAATATCTAAAAAATTTAATGACTTATTATCTGATTATTATGTATTTGAAAAAAAATAATTTCATACTGTTGAAGTTATAGGGTATAATTTAACAAATCAGATAATATTTAAACCCCTATGAAAGTTCTTGTTTTTTCTATTTTTAATTTATTTAATAGTTTTTTAAGAATAAATAAGGTTAAAAAGCTTACGGCTAAAACAAATATGTATCTTAAGGAGGCAAGAGCGGAGGAATAAATTAACTGACCACAGCTATTGACAGGCAGTACTTTTGGCATATTAAAAAGTTTATTAAATGCAAATACGTAGTACCAATGGATAAAAAACAGTCCAAAGCTGTATTTTGCGGTTACATCAAGCCAAGAATTTATTCTCTCGTGTGATTTTATAAGTTCATCATAATGTTTTAAGTATCCTAAAACAAGAACTGTTAAGAAAAATTTAGATATTGTTCCGTTTAAATATATATTGTTATGATTTAAATAAACATCAAGTCCTGCGGTTAATATCATTAAAACAAATATTAAAAGTCTTTTATCGTAGAAAATATCAATTTTATCTTTGTTTTTGGATAAATACATACCAAAAACATACATAGATGTAAAATGTATAAATCCGTTCAGTACATAACCCATATAAGCCAAGTATTTATGCCAGTAGTCCATATTTATAACCCACTCAGGTTCTATATCCGACCTTGGTATAACAAGTGTAATCAAAAATAATACGGGCAATAACTTATATAAAATATTCTTTTTTTCCAAATAAAGAAGTAAAAAACTTATAACAAAAAATATAATAATCATTGGTATAAACCAAACAGGAACATTGTGAACTCTGCCTGTAGTAAGGAAAACCCCTATCTGTAAAAACGGATTTAACCCTTCAAAAGGGTTGCCGTAGATTTTTGGTATCCAAAAACATAATATTATCCCCGGAATTGCTGTTAAAATATATGGAATAATTACATTTGTCCATTTTTTTTGCATATAGTTTTTATATTCAAACTTATAAGACAGATGCTGGAATAAAAATCCGGAAATAAAAATAAATAAAGCAGTACCGCCAGCCCATATTTCATAAGAAATATTATTTACCCAGCTGCCTTTTGCCCCTATTTGCAGGGTATGTCCCGCAAGTATTAAAAGAATTGCAAGTCCTCTAAAGACATTGATGTAATTAATAATTGGTTTCTTTTGTTTTCCCTTAACTTCTTCCATGTTTTTATGTCCTTATTCATAATTATTTTAACAAAAAAGTGAAATTAGTTTATAGTTGCGGAAAATTATTAAACTTATAATATTTATTAATTTTTGTAAAAAAAAATAATTTTAAACTTAAGTTTTTACACCTGCTTTCCGATTTTAAACTTGTAAAAAATGAAAGGAAATTTTTATGAGTTTTGTAGAAAAATTAATAGGATTATCAGCTGTTGTTAAACCTCAAGAAAATCAAGAGACTGATACACCCAAAGAGGATGAAGGAACTGAAAAACCTATTTTTGAGGATGCCGTAGAAGGAGCAGTTACAGGCGCCCTTGGTGTAGTAAAAGCAGGTGCAGAAGGATCAGCTTTTGAGGATGCGGTAAAAGGAGCAATTTTAGGTGGAGCTAATGCAGTAGTAAAAGCAGGTGCAGAAGGATCAGCTTTAGAGGACGCCGTAGATAGAGCGCTTGAAGGCGGAGCCTTTGGCACAGTAAAAGCAGGACAAAATTTTAAAGAACTTTTAGATAGAGCGACTGAAGGCGGAGCCTTTAGTACAGTAGAAGCAGGACAAAATTTTAAAGAACTTGTAGATAGAGCGCTTGAAGGCGGAGCCTTTGGCACGGTAGAAGCAGGACAAAATTTTAAAGAACTTGTAGATAGAGCGATTGAAGGCGGAGCCTTTGGCACGGTAGAAGCAGGACAAAATTTTAAAGAACTTGTAGATAGAGCGCTTGAAGGTGGAGCCTTTGGTACAGTAGAAGCAGGACAAAATTTTAAAGAACTGGTAGATAGAGCGCTTGAAGGTGGAGCTTTTGGTACAGTAAAAGCAGGACAAAATTTTAAAGAACTTTTAGATAGAGCGACTGAAGGCGGAGCCTTTGGTACAGTAAAAGCAGGACAAGATAAAGGTTCTTCAATAAAAGACTTTTTTAAGGCTTTATTGGGTATAACAACAGTCGTAAAACCCGAAAATGATGAAAATTAATTTAAGTAAAGGAGAGTTCAACTCTCCTTTACTTTTTTTATTTTAATCTCTCGCAAATAAAATTAAGACAATACTTTAATTTAGGTTTATTGCTCTTTTTCTTTATTTTGCTTGTAGGTATTCATAAAGCCCGTATCAAAATTACCGCTTATAAATACTTCATCTTCAATAAGCTCCTGATAGAAGGGGAGTGTTGTTTTTACCCCGGTAATAACATATTCTTTAAGAGCGCGGTACATTCTGCGTCTTGCTTCTTCGCGCGTAGGCGCCCAACACATAACTTTACTTATTAAAGAATCATAGTAAGGCGGAATTTTATAGCCTGAATAAACGTGGGAATCAACTCTGACTCCGAAACCTCCCGGAGGAATATAACCGTTGATTTCACCAGGGGCGGGCAGGAAGTTTCGGTCGGGATCCTCCGCATTAATACGGCATTCTATTGCATGCCCGTATAGTTTAATATCTTCTTGTTTAAATGATAAGGGGTTTCCTGCCGCTATATTAATTTGCTCTCTGACTATATCAACGTTAGAAATCATTTCGGAAATACCATGTTCTACCTGAAGTCTTGTATTCATTTCCATAAAATAGAAATTTTTATCTTTATCAAGTAAGAATTCAATAGTACCAACGCCTTCATAATTAGCTGCTTTAGCGGCTCTAATGGCAGCATCGCCTAATTTTTTACGAACTTCTTCGCTTACTGCGGGTGATGGTGCTTCTTCCACAAGCTTTTGATGTCTTCTTTGGATAGAGCAGTCTCTTTCGCCTAAATGTACTACATTACCGAATTTATCAGCAATAATTTGAACCTCAATGTGTCTTGGATTTACCAAATATTTTTCCATATAAACATCAGGGTTGCCGAAAAACTTTTCAGCTTCCTGACGGCAAAGAGTAATATTTTGTTCAAGCTCTGCATCGTTATTGGCAACTCTCATACCCTTACCGCCACCACCTGCGGTTGCTTTAACAATAACAGGGTAACCAAACTCTTTAGCCGCTTTTTTGGCTTCTTCAATATCGGTAATGATACCGGTCCCGGGGGTGATAGGTACATTTTTAGATGCCATGGTTTTTCTTGCTGTTGCTTTATCGCCCATTAATTGCATAGATTCAGGTGATGGACCTATAAATTTAATATTGTGTTCTGCACAAATCTCGGCAAAATCAGCTCTTTCTGACATAAAACCGTATCCGGGATGGATTGCATCCGCTCCTGATACCAAAGCTGCTGATATTATTGCAGGTATATTTAAATAACTCTTTGAACTTTCATTCGGGCCTATACAGTATGCTTCCGTTGCCAAACTTACATGCAGAGAATTTGCATCAGCCTGAGAGTATACTGCAACCGTTGGAATTCCTATTTCCCTGCAGGCTCTTATTATTCTTACCGCTACCTCGCCTCTGTTTGCAATCAATACTTTTTTAAACATATTCTTTTACCGCTAATCTTTTTCTATATACATCATTACTTGACCGTATTCAACAGGTTTACCGTCTTCTATACAAATTTCGGCAACTTTGCCCGAAAATTCAGCCGTAATCTTATTTATTAATTTTATTGTTTCTATAATACAGATAACTTGACCTTCTTTTACTTTATCTCCGACTTTTACAAAAGCGTCTTCATTTGGAGAAGGTTTCGAGTAAAATAAACCTATCATATTTGACACCACGGGAACAAGATTTTTCTTTTCTTCGGCAGGTTGTATTTCTTCAACGGGCTCTTTTTCAAGTTCAACAACCTTTTCTTCCTGCGTTTCCTTGTTCTTTATAACAGGTTTGAATCCGTTACCTTTAATTACTATAGATTGGTTTTTATCCTCAAGAGTAATTTCCGTTAACTCGTTATTCTGCATTATATCAATTAATTTTTTTATATAATCAGTTTCAAATTCCTTCATACAATCCCTTTTTAAATTAAGACTTTAAATATTTTAGGCTTAAAAAACAACCAAGTCAAGAAACTAAACATTTCACAAAAACTTTACTTGATATAATATTTAATCAATGTTATCCTATAAGCATAAGAAAGAAGAGAGAAAATGCTTCCGATAGTAAATCAAGAACAATCAACATTATGTTTCGCGGAAATATTTCAAGATGTACACTCTTGGCGAAAGAAAATGATTCATTACATAAAAGAAGAAAATCCCGAAATTAATTCTGCTATTATTGAAGCTGCCCAAAACACGGATTTAGACCCTAAAGCAGTAGCACTTGGTGCTTATATGACATATATTTTACTTGAAACCGCAATGAAGGAAGAAGCGGGACAACAAGTATTTACTATTGAAGAATAGTAGTTTTTTAAATTAATTCATTTTTTAGAACAAAAATAAAATCATCAATTAATTCTTTATTCCATTTTTTACCCGCATCAGCTTTTATAATATTAACTGCCTGTTCAAGAGTATATGCTTTACGATAAGGCCTGTCTTGAGTCATAGCATAAAAAGCATCAACAAGTAATACTATTTGCGACATTATTGGGATTTCAATCCCTGATTTTCTGCTCGGATAACCGTTTCCGTCCCAGTTTTCATGATGAGCTTCTATTATCGGAATTATATCTTGAATATTTGAAATCGGTTTTAAAATTTCCCTTGCTGCAATTACGGGATGCTGTTTGATTATTTCATATTCATGGTCATTTAAAGGTTCTTTTTTATTATAAATTTCCTCCGGAATCATCACATTTCCTATGTCATATAATAAAATTGCCAATTGCAGTTTATCAATGTCCTCTTTGGATAATTGCATTTTTTTTGCAATCATAACGGCAAGTAGTAATTTAGATTTTGTAGTACCTTCTTTATAAGATTGATTATATGTTTTAGAAATCATATC
Source organism: Candidatus Gastranaerophilales bacterium (assembly GCA_947624265.1). Taxonomy (GTDB): domain Bacteria; phylum Cyanobacteriota; class Vampirovibrionia; order Gastranaerophilales; family Gastranaerophilaceae; genus Avigastranaerophilus. Next base: position 12,551 of record CANQJQ010000003.1, on the reverse strand, counting down.
AACTATTGAATATAAAACATCTTTTGTATTTTGTTCGCTGATTTTAGAACTATTGAGTTTTTGAATAAGTTCTTTTGCAAAATTTTCATCAACAGGGATGCGTTTTTTTGCAAGGATATCCGTAAATGCATCAATAGCCAATTTTTGCCAATTAAGGTTTGTATTATGACCTTGAGAAACCTGAACCTGATTACGTCCGTTAATTTTAGCTTTATACATAGCTTGATCAGCCAATTCAATAAGCTCATCTATTCTGTCTGAATGCTCTAAAAACGTAGCAACACCTATGCTGGCGGTTATTCCTCCGATTGTATCCAAAACCTGACTTTCTATTGATTTTCTTATTCTTTCCGCTGCTATATAAGCTCCGTTTGAATCAACGCCTGGTAAAAGCAGGTTGAACTCTTCTCCGCCTATTCTTGCAGGAATATCTATTGAACGGGCTTCTTTTTTCATTATATTTGCAATAGTTTTTATAGCCAAATCACCATATTGATGCCCGTATGTATCATTTATTTTCTTTAAAAAGTCTAAATCCATTGAAATAACGGAAAAAGGCTGTTTTAATCTCAAAGCTCTTTCCGCTTCTTTTACAATATTGTCTTCAAAATATCTGCGGTTATAAATACCCGTCAGAGGGTCAGTTATAGCTTGTTTTTTTACTTCTTCAAATAATCCTGCTACCGTTATAGCAAGTTCTATTTGATTTGCGAACAAGGATAAAAAGTTTACCTCCGTATCGCTTGTAAGCTCTCTTTGTGAGCTTATAACAACACAGCCGTAATTAAGCTTCTCTCTTTTTAAAGGTACAATAATTACACTTTTGGTAATCATTTGAGAAACATATTCTTTTAACTGTTCTTCATTGAGCATCGGAAAAAACATGTTTAATACGCCCTTCATATCAGGAGTTGAGCTTATTTGACCTTCTTGGAGCGCTTTTTCTATTATTGAATTTTCTATATAAGGTATTTTATACGTCTGCAGATTTTCATTAATTAAGGAAAAAATACTTCCAACCAGTTTATCTTCCGAAGAAGACATAATTGAAAAGTATTCATTCCCATTTTCATCCCTATTCAGTTTTAAAATAGCCGTATAAACGTAACCCATATCATCATGCAAAATACTCACAATTTTATCAAGCAAACTTGATAACGGCTGAGAAGAATTCATCATATCCCAGACGCTGTTTAAAGTTAGAATTGTTTGATTAGCTTGTTCAAGTTCTTTTGTACGGACTGCAATTTCTTCTTCCAAGGCAATATTTCTGGCATAAACATCAGCAAAATCTCGTCCTTGAGTATAAACAGCCCCGTCTATTCTGTTAATCTGCCCTAGTAAATCTTTAAAACCTGAAAATATTCCCACGATTGCTACCGTATTAAGAGTAATTTTGTATTTATTATTATATACCCATTTTTTTATTATTGTAAAAATAAGAATATAAAAGTTTACATACTTTTATTTTTCCCAATATTTATCAAGCCATTTGGTAGGTTTAACGTATCTTAAACCCCCCTTACCCATAAAACCTTCATAAGCCTGCTCGGGGTTTGGTCTTCCATGAAAAACTAATATTTTTGCATCTTTTGGTTCTTTCGGTACTTGGAAATAATTAAGCGGAAATCTTCTTAGGCAATTTCTCTTAAAACTTACGCACCAGCTTTTATCCCAATATGAAAGAATTCCTTTTTTATACATTTGATAAGAAAGAAAAGCTTGTTCATTTCTGTATCTTTTTCTTATATCTTTTCCTTCTTTATAAAAGTTTTCAATAATATCCTTATGTTTGTTAACTTCAAATCTGAAAACAGAGGAATTTCCTATAATATCTTTCTTAAAATCCCAATCTTTAATAATTACAAATTCCCCTTCAACTTTGAAAAAATCATCTATATTTTTAAGAATAACAACATCCAAATCCAAAAATAAAGCTCTGCCCTCAATGTCGGCAAGCTTATCCGTAAACAGCCCGAGTTTTTTCCAAGCTTTTTCCGGCAGTCCTGAATCATCAAGCGTAAAAAACGGTCTTACTTCTATTTCTTTATCTATACCTTCGGGTTCATTTGTTAAACAAACAAATCTGTGCGGTATGGTAAGGTTTTTTTCCACCATTTTATATAATCTGTTTACGTATTCAGGTCCGAACTTTGTTCCCCATTTTACACATATTACGTTATTTTCCATATTTTCCTCATTTTTTCTGTTTTATTAATATAGTATACCATTATTTATATGAATTTATTTTAAAAAAAATACAATAAAAGTTTACATTTGAAATATCATTTTAAACTTTTTAGAGGAATGAATTTTAAAAAAAATTGATTATTATAAATTTGTCAGGAAATAATGGTCATCACATAATTAGGACAATTACTTTATGAATAAAAATAAACAGGAAGAAATAAAAGAGTCTATAAGAATGTGCAAGTTAAGGCTAAATACAATTAAACCGCATTTGTCGGATGAAAAACCGGCTTTAAATGAATCTTTTAATAAATTGTTAGTGGAAAAAGCTATTTTAAGAGATAAATTATTGCACAAAGAACCCTCTTTCCTATCTAAAATTATTAAGAAAGTTAAACAAAATAAAAAAGAACTGATTTGCGATTATTTTAATTAAAAATTTTATTTAAAAAATATTAGCAAACGACAGATAGAAATCATTAATTGCATCAAAAACGGAAGGCAGTATTACGATTAATATTGCGGAACCCAAGCACGGTTTAAATAAGAAACTCATTTGAAATACGTTAACCTGAGGTGCAGTTTTGGAAATAATACCCAGAATTATATCCTGCCCTAATGTTGCAAGCAAAACGGGTGATGCTATCTGTAAACCTATATATAAAACATTTGACGTAATTTTTACCAGATAAGGCATATTAACTATTTCATCAATGGGCACTAAAGCTGAATATATCGGGAAAATTTCAAAACTTCTGATAAAAGCATTAAATGTCCAGTATGCACCGCCTATTTCTAGAAAAATAATTAAGCCTAACAAGCTGAACAACCTTCCCATAATAGAAACTTGAGATGATGTTGAAGGATCCATAATTGTTGCGGAAGATACACCCTGCTGCATGTTTATCATATCTCCTCCGCTTTCTACGGCTGAAATTATGCAATTTACAATATAACCTATTAAAGCTCCGCATAAATAATTTAATATTATAACTATCGGTAAAGATACGTTAGAGGGCATAGGTCCCGGTTTTAAAAGCATTGTTAATATGACCGTAAAAATAAAAGTAAAGCCGACTTTAGCTATCATGGGTACTTCGCTTCTGTTTAAGAAGGGAGTTGCTCTCATTAAGCCTGCCGTGCGGGCAAATATGGGTATGCCTGCAGCTATTGCATTATTAATTTCTGGAAATATTTTCGGAAATTCGTTTAATATAGCGTCCAGCATCAGCGTTTATTTTCCATTATTCTTTTTCTTTCGGCAAGGTTAGGTGTCGGGATTTCTTTTGCTCCGTTTCTTAAGAAATTAAATTTATCACTTTCGTTTATTCCTTGCGGTTTGGTTGCATTATTAAGTATTCTGTTCATCGGAATCATATCTTTTTTTACATCCGTTTTCATTTCATCTATAAACGGCTTCGTATAATTGTAATATCCTTCGGGAAGCACAAAATCGTCGGATTTTGGGATTACATCAAAGGCAATGGAAGCTCCTTCATTAAAGAAGTTGGATAAAAGTTTAATATAGCCTGTTCCCAAAATAATTATAGTTAAGAATACCGCAAATATCTTAGGTGCTGCGGCTATAGTTTGTTCCTGAACCTGAGTTACCGCTTGCAGGATACCGACAACAAGACCGATTGCTGCCGCTACCAATACACATGGCATCGCTATCATCAGCATTGTCATTAGTCCTTTTGCAAGATATTCTATTAATATTTCCATAATTTATCCTTAATTAAAACTTCCGACCAAACCGTTTACAATCAAGCCCCATCCGTCCACGGCAATAAATATCAGCAGTTTAAACGGCAAGGATATAATTGTGGGCGACAGCATGAACATACCTAATGCCAACAGTACGTTCGCTATTACCAAGTCCAAGACTATAAACGGTACAAATATAATAAAGCTTATTTCAAAAGCTGTTTTTAATTCGCTCAATATATATGCGGGAGCAACCTCCCAGATGGTAACATCTTCAATTGATGCGGGTGCTTCTTTTCTTGATAATTGTACAAAAAATGCGAGGTCTTTTTCTCTTGTCTGTTTCAGCATAAATTCTTTCAAGGGTTTTGAGCCTTCCGTCAATGCCATAACAATAGAGCCGTCCTTTTCATAAGGTTTAGAACCGAGTTCGTACATTTGTTGAAAAACAGGTCCCATCGTATAGAAAGTCAATATTATTGATAAACCGACAAGTACAATGGCGGGAGGAATCTGCTGCGCCCCCAGAGCCTGCTTTAAAAATCCGAATACTATTGCATAACGCATAAAACTTGTCATACATACAAACATAAACGGTAACAGTGAAAATATTGCCATTACCATTAGTAACTGTAATATCGGGCTTAAATCTCTTAATACTGAATCCATGTTTACCTCTGTTTTTTTCTTAATTCTCTTCCTTTAATTTTGCAAGCATTGTTGTATTTGAGCTGTCGCCTGCTATTAAAAACTTTTCATTACCAGCTTTTAAAACATATATTGTTTTGCTTGCAGATAATCTTAAAGCATTTTCCACCTTCAAAAAATTTTTGTTGTCTTGCTTTGGACAAGTATAGATGGTTTTTTTATATACATATACCGCAAGGACTATAAATCCCAGCATTGCAAGTGTATATGTGGCAAAATGTATTAAATAATCGTTCATCTTTTTTAAATACTTTCATCTTCTATTTCAAAATCACTGTAGTCAAAGTTTTCATCACCTTTCTTCGGTGCTTGCTTGGGATTTTCTTTTACCGGAGCTTTAGCCTCTTGTTTTGCCGGTTGTTCTTTTTTTACTTCATTACTTTTTACTTTCGCAACTTTATCAATTCTTACTCCGTATCTGTCATTGAGAATTACCAGTTCGCCAGTTGCAACCACCTGATTTTCAACTCTCAATCTGACTTTATTTTCATAAACCGAGCCAAGGTCTATAACAAGCCCTTCCGATATTTGTTTTAATTCTCCTAGGGTTAATTTTACGTTATCAAACTCCGCAACTATATCTACGAGAATTGAATCCCACATATTTTGAGGTTTTGCATTAGCTGTTTCTTCCATTTCCTTGCCTCCGTTATTACTTACACTCACTATTAAGGATGGATTCGGGTTTATATTAAAGTTTATTTTTTTATCATCCCATACTACAGACATTCTATTGACGTTACTGTCATCCAAAAGAATAATGTCGCCTGTCTCGATTGTTTGAATTTCATTTAACGCAATTTTTGCCGAGCCTGCGTTTAATTTTACTTTTACTCTTGAATTCTTAAAATCCGATATTGAGAAATGTTCTTTATTTATATTATGTTCAATCTCGGGTATCATATAATCAGGTATTGTTATGATTATTTTGCCCGAATGTTTATTATTGCATTGTGCGAAAAAGGTGAAATTGTAATCTTTTGAATTTTCCAGCACCTTTCTGTTAAGTTCTGTCTTAATCAAAGGTTCTTCAATATGCTTATAAAGAAATATTGTGTATGATTTCATAAGCATAGCTTCAATATCAGTTAAACTGTTAAGCTTAAATGGGGTATCCGAACCGCCTAAAACAACATCCAATATTGAAGATACAAGATTTGCAGAAATTTTAACCTTAACTACGGAATTTTTGCTCACGGGTATTTGATTAACAAAATATTCATCTCCGTATACAAAAATATTTTCGTCCGTAGAAACTCCCATAAATCTTAAATTAATGTCCTTTTGGAAAAATTTTTCGGTAGCTTCCTGAATTTTTTCATAAATATTTGAATAAAACCAAGGGTAATCTTTTACAAGATTTTTGGTTTTTTTAGTATTTACATCCGATTTTAAAGCCGTCATTTATCACCCTAATCTTACTCATAGCTATACAATATATTTTTTTACATGTATAAGCATCATTTATATGTTGTATTTTTTTTAGAAAGAAAAAGATTGATATTATCTATTTATTAAGGTTTTTGGCATGAAATTCAAGCATAAAAAATAAATCGTAATTTTATATGATTTGGAAATTAAAGAAATTCCATATACTAAACAAATGAATATAGTATACATTTGAGGGATTATGGTAAGAGGCGATAATACTAAAAAAGTTAAAATTCAAGAGCAAAGACCTGATTTAAGGGTAGCTCCGAAAGTTAAAACAAAACCATACAGTGATATTGACCTGAATAATTGGAAAGAATACAGCCACATTAAAACCGATACGTGGTGGGAATTTGCTTCAAGAGATAATACTCACGGGCATTCTAACGAATATCACGGCAACTATATTCCTCAATTGGCTCAACAGTTGTTTGAAAGATTTACAAAAAAGGGCGATATAGTTCTTGATATGTTTTTAGGCTCGGGCACAAGCGCCATTGAAGCTTTAAATATGCAAAGAAGATGTATCGGGGTTGAACTTAAGCCCGAACAGGTTGAAGTTGTTAAAAACAAATTCTCAAAAAAAGAACTTGTAACCGACGTAAACATAATATGTTCTGATAGTGCAGATGTTAAGGTTAAAGATAAAATTCAGGCAAGACTTGACGTAATGAGAGAAGACAAAGCACAATTTTTAATCCTTCATCCGCCTTATGACGATATTATTAAGTTTTCGGATAAAAAAGAAGATTTATCAAACTGTGCTACAACAGAGGAATTTTATGATTTGTTCCAAAAGGTAGCGAAAAACGGTTATGATTTATTGGAAAAAGGCAGATTTACAGCTTTAATTATAGGCGATAAGTATGCGAACGGAGAAATAGTTCCCTTAGGCGCTGATTGTGCTCAAAAAATGCGTGAAATCGGCTTCAAAATGAAAGCCGTAATAGTTAAAAATATGGAAGGTAACGAAAGAGCAAAAGGCAAAACAGCTAACCTGTGGCGCTATAGAGCCCTAAATGGCGGGTTCTACATTTTTAAACATGAGTATATTTATGTTTTCCAAAAAGTTTAAGCATTTAAAAACGGGCAATATATACGAGATGCTCCGTGATGACGTAATAAACTGCACCAACGTTAATGACGGACAAGTGATGGTTTTATATAAAAGTGATAAGCATCCTGATATGATTTTTGTGCGTGAAAAAACAGAGTTCTATTCTAAATTTGAACCGCTGATGTAATTATTAGTTGTTTTTAGGATTTTAGATGTTTTCGAGCATATTTTTTCCTGCTTCAAATGCTCTTTGAAGGTCTTTTGGGAATTGTTGTTCTTTTTGTTTTAATTTTTCATTTTTGTCAAAAGTCTCAACTACGTATTTATCGTAATCCGTGAATTGATATGTATCATAGGCAAAAATCCTAACGGGTTTTTCAAATACCGTTGTTATCATAAACTCGGTTTTATCAAACATATCAGGATACATTTGATTTGAAAGGGTTTCAGATACATTCATAGTATAAATCATTGCTGTTTTGAGCTTTTTAGGAGCAATTGAAGGATAACCTTCTTTGTATTCAAAGAATGGGAAGGTAAGACGTTCTATAAAACATCTTGTAACCCCCGTTACATCTGAGCAATATATAGGACTTGCCACTACAAGACCGTCTGCAGCGGATATTTTATCCAGTATCGGCGTTAAACCGTCAGGGTATGAGCATCTGCCAAAGTTTTTACCTTCTTTTAACTTGCACGCAAAACAGCTTCTGCATCCTTTAAAATCGATGTCATAAAGGTTTATTATTTCAGCTTCTTCGCCCGCTTCTTTAACGCCATTGGCAAAGCTTTCACACATTTTTGCCGTGTTACAATTTTTTCTCGGACTTCCGTTTACTATAATTATATTTCTCATTTTATTGCTCCTTGAATATTATGCCGGTTTATTAAAAAATTATAGATATTGAACCGTTTTGGATAATTCATTTCTGGTATTGTGCATATGAGAGGGTTCTTTATCAGGATAGCCTGCGGGAAGTATTGCAACTGGAATAATATTATCCGCTAAATTAAATGTTTTTTGAGCAATTTTTGAATCAAAATATCCGACCCAAGTAGACCCCAAGCCTAAATCTGCAATTTCTAACATCATATGCGTAGTAACAATACTTGCGTCTACTACTCCTTCATCAAAATTATTAAAAGGATTTTTCCAGCTTACGGTGTTATTATAGCAAATTAAAAAAGCAAGCGGAGCATCAAAATGATATTGAGTAACCGTTTTTAATTTTTCAAGACTTTCTTTACTTTGTAAAACGAGAACTCTTTGAGATTGATAGTTAACAGCAGTCGGAGCAACTCTGCCCGCTTCAAGTATTTTATCAATTTTATCCTGTTCTACTTCTTTATTACTGAATTTTCTGCAAGAATATCTTTCACGTGCTAACTCTAAAAATGACATAATTAAACTCCTTTTAATTTATTTTTCAATCTTTTATTTTATGCTAAATTAAAAAAGTAGTGTTTTCAAGAGAGAGGCTAAATTTATGCAAAAAGTTAAAATTACGGTGTTAAAAACTACGTTTCAAGAGGATTTAGCTAAAGAATACGGAGTTGAAGGCTTATCAACCTGTCCTTTTCATAAAGCAGGGCAAACTTATTTGGCGGATTATGCTAAACCTGAAAGTTTTTGTGATGAAGCTTGGAAGGCAATTTATCAATATGTTTTTGCGCTTGCTCACGGGGCTGATAAAACAACTTTTTATTTTAATGATTGGATAAAAACACCCGGGGTTGCCATTTGTTCTTGTAATGACGGACTTCGCCCCGTTATTTTTAAACTCGAAGCAACAGATATTGAAAACAAAAATTAATAATGAGAGCAAAATATCTGTTCTACATAAACAAACATTTTACTAATAAACACCTAAGCTTGTAAACATAGTAATTATACCACTTTTACCCCCCCCCCAAGGCAAATTTAAAGTTTTTCGAATGGGAAAACTAAGTAAATTCAAACTGCTTGTTTTTACATAATTACAGAAACATAAAATATGGTATCTATAAATTTGCCTTCTAATACAAGTTTGTAATTAACTCAAATTACGGTAAATATTAATCAACTAATGATAAGCATTTTTCTTTAATCTCAAGAGCGATTTCGCGAGCCGATTTTTCTTTTATTCCAATATTTTTTGCAACTGCTAAAATATTTTCCAAACTCGGATTTTTACCTTCGCCGTTGATTGTTGTTGCGTGTTCTCCGTTGAAAGACGAGCTGTAAGTCAAATCATACGCAGGCGACAAGTGCCATTCTTTTTTATTTTCATCATATAAAAACGAGAAATTCTTAGAGTGGTCATCTCTATTATGGGCAAAAACATTAAAACACATAAGCCTGTATAATTGTTCAATATCTTGATAATTTTTGGTTAATTCTAAAGTCAGCTTCATCAAAATATTATAATCAAGATTGGGCAGGCGATGACTTGTTTCTAATAAGGCGCTGACTGATACCATATGAATTTTTCTGCCGTTTTCTCTATCAAAACGCTTTATCCCAAAATATCCCGAACATATTTTAGACGGAAATAATTGGGTTTCGCTCATTTTTATTCCGCAAGCTTTTGCCAAAAGCGAATATTTGTATTCTTGTTCTCCTATATTTTTAGAATCTTGTGAAGACGGAAATTTGATTATCCAATCTTCATTATTTATTTTAGTAAGAATTTTCGGTCTTGCACCGCCTGATGAGCCTCCAAGTTTAAACAATTCATCTAAATTATCCGAATTTTGCGACTCTAATATTTTTGAACATTCATTAGCAAGTTTATCATAATCGGATTCTTCTTTTGAAGTTTCAAATCTGTGCTCGGGTTTATATGTTAAAGCTCCCATACCGCTTTCTTGAACAACCGCAAGACGATTCAAATTATCAATTTCGCTTGGGTTAATTTTGTTTTTAAGCAAAAATCTGTCAACAAGTAATCTTCCCCAACCGTCAGGCAGACTGTCATTAAACACCCCAAATAAACCGTCAAACGGTTCAAATTTCGGCAAATATACTTTTTTTTCAAGCGGGAGTGAGAACGGTGAAATGCTAAAACCTGAATTAATCCATTCGCTGTCATATTCAAAAGCAACGAGCCTGTCGGGCGTTTTAGCTAAGGTTCCGACTAATTTATCATTATAAAAAACTTTAAGGTATTTATAATTATTCATTAATTACCTCATCGATTGAAGTGTAAGTTTTTTGTGTAAATAAATTTTCAATGTCATTATCTAAATTAAGTGCAATTGTAATTTTTATAAGCGATTGCAGAGAAATTTCATATTTTGTTTCAAATCTTTTAATGCTGCCTAAACTAACACCTGATTTTTGCGCTAAAATTTCCTGCGAAATCTTTAATTTTTTACGGTTTTTTTTAATTTTATCCGCTAAATTTTTCGCAATTTCATTGGGCGTTTTTTGATTTATAAACAGATTATTCATAGATAATATATTAACCTATTTTATGCAAAAAGTCAATATATAGATAATATATTATCTAATAATAAAATGTATCAAAATTTTTTGGAAAATTTAAAATATTTTATATATTGTTTTATTCGTTTGTTGGGTTAAGAACCAACCTGCTTGCTTCAATACGAGTTTGTGATTTTACATATTCCGTTTTATATTCCCCTAATTTCCAGTAAATTTCTACAAAAAACATTATTTATATTTATATTTTTCATATATAAATCAGTATAAGAATCCAGACAAATTTTATATTTATTGTTTTGCGCCGTAAATTGCTTATCATTTTTAAGTTTTTCTAATACTTGCAATGCTTTATCTCTTTCATTATTTCTATACATTAGGTATGACACATAAAAATAGTATCTTAATGATGATGGGTTGTATTCTTCTATGAACTTTTCTAATTCTAAGGTATAAAATAACGATTTTTCTTTATTTTTTTGCTTTAAATAATATTCAGCAAGAGCATTACTTGTAAGATATTTTGTATAATCTGTTTGTTCATTATTCATAAAGTGAAGAATATAATCTATATCTTTTTTATTTATTACTTTATCTTGATTAAACATAGAATATATTTCAATCAGATTAAGTATATATATAAATTTGTCATTTTTATTATTAGGATTTAACTCAATAAATTTTTTATAATATTTTAATGTATCTTCATTATTTTGTAACAAGTAACTAAATTTTACCAGAAATGATAATCTTTCAATATTTTCATTACCGTTTATTATCAAAAATTTTATATATTTTTTGGCATTTTCATAATCACCATTTAAATAAATTATAGAAATAATATTTGCTAATGTAGATAGGTAAATTTCAGTTTTTTTATTCTTTAAATTTTTTTCAATATAATAAAATTTTTCTAAACTTTGTTCGGTATTACCTATGCTAAAGTCAATACAAGCCATTTTATATAATTTTTCAAGGGAAAATTGATTTTTTTTGAAAATAGGAAGATTTATATTATAAGAAATATTGAGTAATTTATATGCATTATTAATTTCATTATTTTTAATATAACTACTTATTTTTAAATCAATAATTTGATGTATAGAAAAAATAATAATAAACACTACAATAATTCCAATAAATAAGATTTGCAGGATTTTTTTTAACCCAACATTTTTCCACCAACTTTGTTTGTTGTTTTTTCCCTTTTCTATATTCTCTTTATCATTACACATAAAAACACCCAAATTTGTAAACAAAATAATTATACCACTTTTACCCCCCCCCAAGACAAATCATAAAATATGCACAATCAGCTATAAAATATGGTATAGTACTTATTATCATAATTAGTTATTTTATTAACAAAGGAGAAATATATGAAAAAATTATTAGCATTGACTTCAATTATCTTTGTTATGACCGCATCAACCGTTTTTGCGGGTTATGCAGACAATACTCAGTATAATAATGCCGTCGGAGGATTCACGGGTGCTTCTCAAGACAAAGCAGCAACAGTTGCTTCCGTTAAAAATTTTGCCGATAATTCTTATATCTCTTTACAAGGAAATATTGTTTCAAAAATCGGAAAAGAAAAATATCTTTTTAAGGACTCAACAGGTACTATAACTGTGGAAATCGATGATAAAGTTTGGGCGGGAACAACCGTCAGTGCTAATGATACCGTTAAAATCACAGGCGAAGTTGATAAAGACTTTCATTCTTTGTCTGTAGAAGTTGATACAATTTCTGTTGTTAAATAACTTTTTACCACTTTAAAACAAACTCTTTAGGTGTGTATGTTTTAATATAATCAAACATTTCAGCTATTGAGTTTGCTATAAAGTACAAATCGCGGGCTTCTGGTTTTGCAAATTTATTCTCGTAAACGGTTTCAAACATCTTTAACATATCAGAGTAATAGTTGTCAAAATTAAAGAAAATAACGGGTTTATTGTGGTAGCCCAATTGTTTTGCCACTAATATTTCAAAAATTTCTTCAAAGGTGCCGAAGCCTCCCGGGGCTGCAATAAA
>CANQJQ010000002.1 GCA_947624265.1 Candidatus Gastranaerophilales bacterium | reverse complement strand
ATATGAATAAAATATTAGAAAACAAATATCCGTATTTAACAAATTTCTTCCAAACTGCTTTAAATGAAAACAGATTGTTTCATTCGCTTATATTTTACGGGAGTAATTGTTATATTCAGTATGCTATGGCGCTTGAGCTTGCAAGGAAATTAAACTGCCTTGGGGACGGCGCTGATGATTGTAACTGTCAAAACTGCAGATGGATTAGAGAAAATAAGCATCCTGCCGTAATGACTATTTCTAAGATTGATAACAAAACTGACTCCAGTAAAACCGTAATATCTGAAGAACAAATAAATATGGTGCTTGATACCTTATTTAATACATCAGATTATCATAGGGTATTTATATTTTGCGACGCTGATATGGTTGAATCTGATTTGGAACGTAAAAAAGAGTATGATGAGTTTAATTTAACAGGTTTTAATCCGCCTCAGCTTGATGAAGATAAGATTTGGTATCCGTCAGGAATTAATACCGATTGTTTATCGATGGTTGCGGCAAATGCAATGTTAAAATCAATAGAAGAACCTTCTTCAAATGTAACGTTTATATTTTTAACCAATAATAAAGATGATTTGCTTCAAACCATAGTATCGCGTTCTCAGGCATTTTATATTGCAGATGCCAAAACTGCTGAATATAAGGTTGATTTTTTCCGGAAGTATTTTGTAAATTATCCTTCTTTTAGTAAGGATACGGCGCTTGAGTTTGCTTTATCTCTTTTAAATTATCAAACGGATAATAACTTGGAGCCAAACTATATTTTGGATTCAATCCAGTACTATTTAACAGAGATTTTAAAAACAAATTCTAAAAATAACGTTTTGCATAATATTATTATGAGGGACATAGAAAAAATTCAGGACTCAAAAAAAATGATAAAATCCTACATAAAAGAACAGAACGTTTATGAGGATTTGGCATTTTATTTTGCTAAAAGGTAAAAATTATTTTTTCCTGAAAATTATTGACCCCGGAACTAATAACGCCATATCTATCGATAATTCAATATCCTGAATATGTTTTGGAAGCTGTTTAATAAATGGTCTGAAATTAATTTGGTTACGATTTTCACTTACACGTAAAATTCTCATTCTGTCGGCTGCATAGTCCCAAAATACTTGTGCATCAAGAACTTTCGGAGGATATGAAGGATATGCGCCCATAGCTCCGCATTCTAAGTCCTCAATAATATAATACCCGCCGCTGCTTAAAATCGGGAAAAGCATTTCAAAGCTTCTTCTCTGGTCGCCCCAAGCGTGTGAACAATCATCTATTATACATTTTATATTTTGATATTCTTTAAGTTTATCGGGTAAATCGCTTGCAACGGCGTCAGAACATATAAAATGAATTCTGTCTTCTTCCAATGATTTTAAGTTTGGATTAAGGTCAACTCCGACTATTTCTGCTTTTGAGTAATATTCTTTCCACATTTTTAAAGAAGCACCCGTAAAACAGCCCAATTCTACCATTGTAAATTTTTCTTTTAATAATTCCTTTAAAAAAAGTTCGTAATATTTTAAGTAATCATGCCCTTTTACGGTATTATTATTATATGTGAACAAACTTGCCTTATCGGTATTGTATTTTAATCCTAATTCATCAAGCGAAATCTTTTTTGCCATAAACTGCTCCTTTTAGGTTTATATTATACATTATATTTGTATGTTTGATAAGAACTCTCTTTTGTAATACAATTTGAATATGAAGGTTAAAGTACTTACTGTGCAACTGGAAGCGGTTGCAGGGGATATTGAAAAAAATATTGATAAAGTGGAAAAACTGCTTGAAACCAGCGGTTATAACAGTTCTGACGTAATTGTATTGCCGGAATTATGGACTACAGGCTGGGATTGTACTAATTTTAATAAATGCAGTGAAAAATTATATGAGTCTAAAACGTACGCATTTCTTAAAAAATTGGCAGAGAAGTATAACTCAAACATTATAGGCGGTAGTGCTATATTAAATAAAAATAATCAAAAAGACCGCAATACCTGTATTATTCTCGACAGAAAAGGCAATATAATCAATACATACGACAAATATCACCTGTTTTCACATAGGGGTCAATCTGAAGGTACATATCTTGAAGAGGGTGACGGGCCTATAATTGTAAATACTGATATAGGGAAAATCGGTATTTCTATATGTTATGATATAAGATTTCCCGAAATGTTTAGGCTGTATGCTTTTAACGGTGCTGATTTAATAGTTAATATGGCAGCTTGGCCAAAGTCTTTTGTTGATGAATACGTTACTCTTTGTAAGGCAAGAGCTGTTGAAAATCAAATATATTTTGTTTCTTCCTGTTTAACGGGCAAAATTAATGAAACCTTTAATTTTACGGGAAACTCATTTATTACCGATTATAAAGGAAGAATTGTTGCAAAACTTGCCGAAGAAGAAAAAGTTTTATATGCTGAACTTGATATCGATGAAATGAAACAGTACAGATTACAAATGCCTATTTTAAAAGATACAAAATCTAAATATCAATTATTGGAGATGTGATGAAAAATATATACAAAATTTTCGGTTTATTTATCGGTTTAATTATGTTTGCAAATGCAGGTTTTGCAATTTCAACGGGTAAAATAGAAAAACAAATAAAAGCACTGGGAATAGAAGACAGCGCTACAATAGCAATATCAATAAAGAATGCAAAAACAGGAAATGTTGTTATGGAACAAAATCAAAAAAAGCTTTTGCATCCGGCTTCAGTATTAAAATTGTTTACGACTTTTGCTGCTGTTGATACTTTAGGTTACGAGTACTTTTATAAAACGGGATTTTATACAGATAATGAAAATAATTTATATATAAAACTCGGGGCAGACCCGTTATTAACCACTGCACAATTAAAAAACGCGCTGCAAAAAGTTAAAGAAACTTCGGGTAAAAGTTTTAAAAATTTATATATCGATGACAGTATTATTGATAAAAAAGAGTTTGCTGACGGCTGGATATGGGATGATGAGATAAATCCATATACTCCTAAAGTAAGTTCTTATAACCTTGACGGAAACCTTGTGAAAGCTAATATGTCTAAAAACGAACAAGGACTTATGGACGTTACGATTACCCCTAAATGCCCTATGTCTGTTGTAAGTTACATAAAAGCAGGTGCAAAAGAAAACGTTATAAAAATGGAGCGCTATGCTTGGCAAAGTCCTGAAGTTGTTGAAATATACGGATTTGTTAAGTCGCCCGTTTCTTTGGTTATTCCGATAAGCAGTCCGAGAAGATATTTTATATATAATCTTGAAAAAATTCTTGATGAACAGGGTATCAAATTTACTAATACTATGTACACTTCAAAACTGTTGCCCCAAGATGCAAAATTAGTTACGGAAATAGCTAATCCCATAACAAGAACACTTCCTTTAATACTGCAAGGCAGCAGTAACTTGGCGGCAGAAACTACAACAAAGATTGCAGCTGCTCAAAAATACGGTTCTACGGGTTCTGTTACTTTATTTTCAAAATTGTTTAAAGATTTTTATAATAATCTCGGACTTGAAACTGATAATATAGTCATTGCAGACGGATGCGGTGTTTCAAGGAAAAATCTAATTTATGCGGATTGGATTAGTGATGCACTTAATAAAATATATGACTCAAAAAACTTTGAAAAGTTTAAAGCATATATGGCTCAACCCGGAGACGGCACTTTAGATAAAAGATTGTATGAGTTAAGAGGCGATGCTTGGCTTAAAACGGGTTCTTTGTCTAATATCAGTGCAATAGCAGGTTATGTAAAATCTCAAGACGGCAATACATACTCTGTTGTGCTTATGGAGCAGAATTTTACAAAAACACAACAAGAAATTAAAGCTTTTGAAGATGAAATTATTAAACTGATTTATAGCCGATAGGTTTAATAATAAAGGTAATTTTATATATCTCCTTTAAATGTATAAATACTATAAAGGAGATATTTTATGACAGAACAACTTGAACTATATAAATGTAAGGTATGCGGAAATATAATAGAAGTGGTGAATGCAGGTGCAGGCGAACTTGTATGCTGCTCCATCCCCATGGAAAAATTGGAAGAACATTCTAATGACGATGAAGCACAAGAAAAACATGTACCCATCATAACTGTTGAGGGTGAAAATAAGACAATAAGAATAGGCTCTATCCCTCATCCCATGGAAAAAGAACATTATATTGTGTTTATTGAAGCGATTTCTCCCGATAAAAAATATTTAAAACGTAAATTCTTATATCCGAGTGAAGAACCCAAAATGGAGTTAAAAGCACCATGTGCCTATAACGAATTTACTGCCCGCGAGCTGTGTAATATCCATGGACTGTGGGTAAGTGATTATAAACAAAACTGAATAAAGCTAATTATGAATAAAATTTGAACTTTGGTATGAAGTAATATAGTTTAATATCTTGTTAATTATTAAATGCGATATAATTCCTATTAATATGCAAACTGATAAAGAAATTGATAAATTAATATAAGGATGAGCATATATAAATGCTTTATTATCCCAAAAATAATATTTGCTTATATAAAATCCCACAGCCTGCATTATGTAAATAGAATATGAGAAGGCTCCTAAATATACAGAAATATTATTATCTAATAATTTTGATAAAAATCCTTTTCTTGCAATAAATAGTACAAAAAGTATACTAAATATTGCTATAAATATAAAATCATTTTGGTAGGAAATTTTATGAAAAATAGAGTTATTAAAAATAAATAACAGAAAGTATATTTCCAAAAAACTGATAATACAAAAACTTGGAAATTTGGGTTTAAAGTTGTTAATAAAATCAGATAATTTCTCCGTAAATAATCCGATTATACAGCCAATTCCCAAGCCTCCCAATCCTCTTAAAACTGAGCCTTGTAAAATATAAAACACATCTCTTTCTCTGCCCGGAATACTGCCGCCGGATTTATTTAACAAAAGAGTATAAGATATTATAACGGTTATAAATATAAAAAGATTCACTGTCTTTTTATTATAATTTCTGTATAAATAATGGAAAAATATTGAAACAAGAAATAATACATTAATAAACCATGAATATCCATTATTACTACCGGTCTTTACCACTGTAAAGTTTAACATAAGTAAGTTCAAAAAATTGCTATAATTATAGAGATTTATTGGTATAAATATACTTGTTAAATAAATTAGTAAAAAAGAAAATAAAAATAAAGGATATAATCGTTTGATTTTTTCAACAGTATAATTTATTGTTGAATCATTTTTTCTAAGGCAATGTTTATAAAGGAAAAATCCGGAAATAATAAAGAAATATTCAACACATAAAAACCCGTCAGGAGAATATAAATGAATATA
This sequence comes from Candidatus Gastranaerophilales bacterium, assembly GCA_947624265.1. Classification (GTDB taxonomy): domain Bacteria; phylum Cyanobacteriota; class Vampirovibrionia; order Gastranaerophilales; family Gastranaerophilaceae; genus Avigastranaerophilus. Next base: position 40,129 of record CANQJQ010000002.1, on the reverse strand, counting down.
GGGAGAAAACCCGGGACATATTTTATAAACACCTATTAACAGCCATAATATATGTGAATGAATAATTATTATAGCAAATATAAATCTTAAAAATTCTATATTTTTTATTTTGTTTTTTTCCATAATTAAGTTTATTAATACAAAAATCTCTATAATTAATATTATTATAAAAATAAAATCATGTAAACCCATGTAATACAAAGGATATAGCCATATATTGTAGAATACATTCTACTGATAAAATACAGCTAATATCTTACAATTTTATAATGGGTATTCGTAAAGTACAAAACGAGATTGGGCGAAGATTAAAACAGCTCAGACTAAGCAATAACTATACACAAGAATATGTTGCTTCGGAAATTAACATATCAAGAGATCATTTGTCCAATTTAGAAAATGGAAAATTCCCCGTAAATATTAAAACTTTATTTAAATTATCTGAATTTTACCGCGTTGAATTAAAATATTTTTTTGAATAAACAATTTATTTTTTCAAATTCACCAAATATTCAACTATTTCGGGATCCCATTTAGTGCCGGCTTCTTCTTTAATAATTTCAAGTGCTTTTTCTTTAGACATGGCATTTCTGTATTTTCTTTCGGAAACCATGGCGCTATAAGCATCTGCTATTGCAATAATTCTTGAGCCTAACGGGATGCTTCTGCCTTTTAAACCTTCAGGCTCACCCGTACCGTCCCAGCGCTCTTTATGATAATTGATATACGGCACAACTTCAGATAAGAAATTGATGCTCATTAAAATACTTACGCCGACATTCGGGTGGTTTTGAAGTTTTTCCCAGTCTTCTTGTGATAATTTTTCTTTTTTATTAAACAGTTCTTCGGGCAGAGTAATTTTCCCTATATTTCTTAAAAGTGCCGCATAATATATTAAATCTTTTGTTTTTTCGTTTAAGCCTATAGAGGTGGAAATCTCACGCGCCAAATCCGCTACTTCATGAGAGTAATTATTTTTGAAGCTGCTTTTAGCGTCAACCGCTTTGGCTAAGTTTTCTACAAACCATTGCTGTTCCGTGCTTAAGTCCCCGATTAAAGCGGTTAATTCCGCGCGGTTGTTTTGTAATTGAGATACTGTTACATCCTCTTGGTTTATAAGTTTATCTGTTTCAATGGTTAATTTTTCAAGGCTCATAGAGGTTGCGAACAATCTTGCGGTAATGCTTAACAACTCTTTAAATTCATCCGAGAGCAATTTTTCCGTGTAGTTTTCTACAACTATTACCCCGACTTTTTCCATATTGTTATACATCGGAATTGCTAAATAATATGTAACTTTATCTTCGCTTAATAAAAGAATCGGTCTGAAATTCTCATCCTCATGACAATTTTTTACTTCTACCGTGGTTTTATTATGGAATGCATCTGATACATAATTGTTATCGTTTAATTTATAACCTATTTCAGCTTCGTAAATATCGTCTTTAAAATTTAAAGAAGAACCTACAAGTAATAAATCATTTTTTGAAGTATTAAGCCCCATGGCATTTTCTTTTGACAAAAATATATGGCATGCATCTATTTCAAACATTTGTTTAATCGTTTTTGCTATGGCATTATATATTATATAGTCTTCTTTACTGCTGAACCCCAGTATTTTTAGGGTATTATCTATTGAATATATGGAATTAAGCTCTCTTAATTGGTTTTTAAGGCTTTCCAGTTTATTTACATTCTTTTTACTTATTTTATTAACAAGTTCATCGGAAATTAAATGTTCCGATAAAAAATCACCCAAATTTAATGCAAATATTTCCTCTAAAGGGTCAGATTCAAGCGAAATCTCGCTTCTTGCAAAAACTGACACATTCTTATTATCTTTTTTCTCTTCAGTCATTTAATATCCTTTTAGTTCGTGAAGATTTTCCGAATTTTTACTACTCTACCATTATATTTTAGATTATGATTTTATGCAAAATCTTATAACCCTTCTATCGGCATATTATAACTTAAACTTTAAGGTTTTTTACAAAATTTCATACTTTTGTATGATATTTTAATGTAAAATAAATTTGTAATAATTTAAAAGGGCAAAATAATGATTAATTGTGTTGGTTTTCCTCAAAGATATCAATATATTGTTAAAACAGGACGTCTTAAAAAAGATAATACATCATTGAATGCTGAAGATTATATAAATATAGGTTATATGGCTGGGCGCTTTGGCGTAAATCTACAAAACCCTTGTGAAGCTAATCCTATATTAAAAAACGGCACAGACCTTTATGTTAATATTAACTCCTGTACCGCTCCATTATTTGAAAGTAATTTAAACCAAGCAGGTATTTTATTTGACCGTATTGCTTAATATTGTGTATGTTTTAGTTTCAAAATCTTCTGCGGGTAAAAATCCTTTACTCTTAAAATAATCGTATGGCACCTTGCATTTTATTCCTGCAGGCGGGTTTGAGCCTAATGCTTCAATTACGTTTTGTTTGTAATCGTAGTATGTGCATTCACTTACAAATAAATCGGGATATTTTATTCTGTCCTCAAAACTAACAATATATGAGGAAAAAGAATAGTCTTTATCGGTTATAATATAATCATATTTTGAAAGGTCATAAGCTTCTATATTTTCAAGCAGTATATTTTCCAAGTTGAACCCATCCAATCTTAGTTTTTCTATAAAATAATTTGCAGTTTTAAAATGTTGAGTTATTAAGGCTATATTTTTTTTGTTTTGTGCTTTTAGATATTTGTATACCATTATTTCATCTGAATTTGCTAAAAGCGTATATTCTTTGGTCGGATTATTTATTTTGTGTCTTATATATGAATAAATAAAGGCAACAGGTTTGTAATGGGCTATTCCTATAAGATAAATGAACATTATAAAGCATAATAAGTATTTAAAAAATTTGCGTCTTTGAATATAAGAATATACGCAAATGGGGAATGCAAATACGCAGAAAGTTAAAATATAGCGCATATTATACCCTGTAAATACCATAACTCTTGAAAAAATCAAAAGATTTAATATCAGGCTTATGCTGAGGGTGCCGAGTATAATACTTTGTTTGGATTTATTTTTAAAAAGTCTTTTTACGGATTTAATTAAAGACGGTAAAAATATTAATAATCCTGACATCCCTAAGAATGAACGGATAATTGTCATTTGTTCATCAAAATAAAAATATCTGCTGAAATAATTCGAGGTGTACGTTTTATCCGTTATACCGATTAAACTTAAAACAAGCGACTGAATATAAGTTATAAATCCGTTAAAATTAATAAAATCTTTTATTCCCGATGTATCAAAAATAACAAAACAATATTTGATTAAATTACTCAGCCATCCTCTAAAACCGCCTCTAAATCGGTTTAATTCCATTTGCTCCGAAGATGTAATCGGGTTCATAAATTGTATAATGTTTAAAATATAGTTATATGATGCAAAAATTATAAAATTTATCAAAAATATAAGGCAAAACTTAAGTAAATATTTTTTTACTTCCCCTTTTTTATAAAGATATGTAATAATGCATAAAATAAAGAAAACAGAAGGGATAGCTATAATTGCCGTAGTTTTTGTACCTCCCGCAAGTGCAAAAGATAATGTTGAAAAGTAGAAGGCTGTTTTATTGTCATCCTTTAGGGCTTTTAAATATAAGTATATCCCGCCTAAAATCAGAATGCCTATAAATAAATCGGCACAAGGCGTATACATTTCAACTGCAACAAGAGCAAATGAAGAAATTACAAATATTGTCCATAACCTTTGACGTACCGAAAAATTAAGCTCTTTTAATAAGTTATAAACAATATAAACAAGCCCCGTAAAACTGATGTACGAAAAAAACGCAATTCCGGTTTCATTTTTTGTAAAAAGCAGTTTCCATATGTATAAAAACTCCATATTTACGGGCATGATAAGTTCTCTGGTATCAGAAGTTATAAAATGGTTTATATTACCCTGTTGTATCCAATGAGTGCATCTTGTTAAATAGTAACTGAGCGCATCTCCAAAGGTGATTGGGAAAAAAGCTGCCGTTATTAGTTGGAATATTAAAAATAAAATAAAGCAAACCGTTAAAAACCCTAAAATTTTATCCCGCTTTATAGCAAACTTTATTTTTTTTATCTCAAAATTAAATTTGTATAATCCATGTTTACTTATTTTGAATAATATTAAAGAAACAGCCGTAAAGATTAAATTTAGTATAAAAAACGAATTTTTTGAAATAATGCTGAATAAAGATAATATTTCAAACGATAAAACGATCTGTGAAAAGGCGCAAAGCAATAAATATAAAAATCCTGCGTTATCTTCTTCTTTTGAACATACGGAACTTACAATAAAATAAGATGATATTAATACTAAAAGTATTGAAATTACAAACATAATCCTTACCTTATAAACATACAATCGCCGTAACTGTAAAATCTGTATTCATTTTCAATTGCTTTTTTATACGCTTTAAAAATATATTCTTTAGTTGCAAAAGCGCTTACAAGCATTAAAAGAGTTGATTTTGGCAGGTGGAAATTTGTTATAAGCTTATCAACTATTTTAAATTTGTACCCCGGATATATAAAAAGCTCGCTGGAATCTTTAACGGGGATGATTTTACCGTATTTATTCATTACAGTTTCAAGAGTTCTTACGCTTGTTGTGCCGACGGCTACTATGTTTTTCCCTTTTGCTTTTGCTTCATTTATTGCATTAGCGGCAGTTTCATCTATCTCAAATGCTTCAGAATCCATTTTATGCTCAAGGATGTTTTCGCATTTAACCGGTTTAAAAGTGCCAAGACCCACATTTAACGTAATAAAACAATGTTTTGTCCCCTGCTTATCAAGTTTATCAAGGATTTCTTGCGTAAAATGAAGTCCCGCAGTCGGTGCTGCAACTGCGCCCTCTTTCTTAGCATAAACGGTTTGATAGCGTTCAAAATCAAGACTTTTATATTCTTCTTTTGACATTTTTCTTTCAATATAAGGCGGAAGCGGAATATTGCCTACTCTATCCAAAATTTCGTAAAAGTTTCCGTCATATATTAATTTTATATGCCACTTGTCATCATCTTTATCCAATACTTCAACTGAGAGTTCATCGGATATTTTTAGCACCATGCCTGATTTTACACGTCTTGAGGGCTTAATAAGGCTGAGCCATATATCTTTTTTGATTTCCCTTACAAGAAAAATTTCAATTACGGCACCCGTATCTTTCTTGGCATAAAGTCTTGCGGGAATTACTTTTGTATTATTTAAAACCAAAAAATCATTTTCCGTAAGATATTGGGTTATATCACAAAAATGCTTGTGCTCAAAAGTCTTGTTAACTCTATCTAGTACAAGCATTTTAGACATATCCCGCTTTTGCGCAGGCACCTGTGCAATTAAATTTTCGGGTAATTCATAATTAAATTCTTCTAAAAGCATTATTTATCAGCTTCTATCGGTTTTTTTGCATCTTCTGCTTCTAGCTGTTTATTAATTACGATAGTTTGAATAATTTGTATTATGTTGCTTACAACTAAATATAACAACACACCTGCGGGGATTGGCGCAATGACAAACATAAAGATAATCATTAAGGGCATCATGGTTCCCATCATCTTTTGCATTTGTGCCTGCATTGGGTCTTGCTGAGCATTTTTATTCTGCGCCATCATAATCTTTTGAGTTGCAAACATCGTAATTGCAAATAAGACTATTAAAACTAATACATCCGTATTAAATTGGCTTTGAGGGGTATTTGTCGGCACGGAAGCTGCCATTATCTCGCCTCTGCGCTCAAAATTAACCGTTTCTACCTCTCTTGTTTTTATATTTTGTATATCAATTTCCGCTTTGGTTATTTTATCAAGCTGGCTGTATTTTAAACTAAAATCATCAAGATTGATTTTAAGGTCGACGTTTTGCCCCGGAGTAATATCTCCTTGGATTTTAATTGCATTTTTGGAGGTTATTTTTACATTATCAAGTTCTTCCTCGCCTAAAAATACTTTAACTTTTTTGTAAACAACAAATTTATCGCCTGCACTGACGCTCAAAACCCTATCATAAGAAGTTCCTGCGCTTCCTCTTAAGGTTTTATCTATTCTGTCAATAAATAAGAAATGAGAATTTCCCGCCTCCTGCATAAATTGCGGACTGATTAATGCTGCATACAGTAAAATAAATATCGGCATTTGAATTAATAAAGGCAGACATCCCGACATCGGGTTAAATTTATGCTCTTTATAAAATTCCATCATTTTACGCTGCATCATTTGAGGGTCGTTTTTATATCTGTCTTGAATTTGTTTCATTTTTGGCTGTAAAATCTGCATCGACCTCATAGACCGCTGTTGAGATATTCCAAGAGGCCATAAAGCTGCTCTTACTATAATTGTCAGAGCTATTATAGCCAGCCCGTAACTGCCCGTTATATTATTTAATAATTTTAATAAATCTACCGTTAATGCTGTAAAGTCCACTTTATATATTCTCCCTTCTTATGCGTTTATTAATTCTTCGGCTTTTTCTTCTTCTTTATAACCTGTTTTAATACTATTTTCGGAATTAAATTTTATATTTCCATGTTGAGTTTTACTCCAATCCATATTGTTTTTCATAAATATTATTTTAAATATAATAAATATTGCAAGCGGAAACCATAAAACTACTATGTATATGGAGGTAAGTATGGATTGTTTTAAATTTTCCAAGGGTTTAAGTTTGACATATTTTCTTAAACTGTAAAAAAGAGCCACAATAAAAAATCCGCACATCAGAGTGGAAAGTGCCATGGAAGATAAAATCCAATTTGGGTCATCTTTAAAAAATCTGAAAGATTGAATCGCCACCTCTGATACCATCCATACGGGAAGAATAAACTCCGTTATATAAGCTGTCATATCAAGACTGACTCTTAAAGACATATCTTTTGAAGTTAAAACATCTGAAAAATGCTCCAAATATCTTCTTATACTGCCTTCTATCCAGCGTCTTCTTTGCTTTAATAACGGTATATAAGAAGGAACTCCCTCCTCATAAACGCAAATATCAGCGCAAAATCTTACGTCCCACCCCTTTATCTGCATTCTTGTTGATAAATCCAAATCATCAGTAATTGTATGTATATTCCACCCGTTAACATCTTCCAGAGCTTGGCGTTTAATAAGTTCTCCATTCCCTCTTAGTTCAACCGCGCCTTTTACGGAGTCTCTGCCGACTTGGAAATGCGTATCTACAGCCATCTCGTTATCTTGGCATCTTGTTAAGAAGTTCTGCCCCCTGTTTATTATAACTTTTCTTGCCTGTACGGCTCCGACTTGCGGAGGTTCAAGAAAAGGGATAAGCTCCTTTAAAAAATCACTTTTAACTCTTGCATCTGCATCAAATACAAGGATTGCTTCACCTTTCGCTATTTTTAAAGCATCATTTAATACAGCGGATTTGCCGGGGAATGCATCTTTTGTCCTTGAAAAATACTTTAAATTCGGATATTTTTTACTTTCTTCTTCAAGTATTTTTAAGGTATCGTCAGTACTTCTGTCATCTATTACAATAATTTCGTATCTCGGGTAATCAAGCTTTGCTATATTTTCTATTGTATAAGCAATAACATCAGCTTCATTGTGAGCAGGTATCATTACACTTACGTATGGAGTAAAATTGTAATTCTTTTCAACAGGGTGCTTTCTTGCTTTTCTTACCTTGTGTTTAAAGGCTATCTGCATATAAGCTGTATATACTGCCATAAAGATTAAAATGGTCATAAATGCGCATGGCGTATTCATGTGGTTTTGAAAGAAATATAAAAGTACCAATAAACAAGATATTATTGCTAAAAGTGTTATTCTCTCTTTCATTTCCCCAATCCGTAGTACTTTACTTTATACATTTTACCAAAAACAAATTTGAAAAAACATGTTATAATCATTAAATGCTTAACATATTAAAAACTTCAAATAATATTTTAAAAAATAATTTAATACTTATACAACCGTTATTGTTGTTTTTATTAATTTTTATGACGGCTTTATCGTACCTCGCAGGAAAAAATATGTTCTTTATCCCCAAAATAGTACTTGGAGTATCTATAATCCTTTTATTTATTGCTTTTAGTTCGGGTTGGTTTTATATAATAAAAAATTCAACGGAGGACTATAGTGAAAATGACTCCAAAGATGAAATTGCTTTAAAATCGATAAAAAATTTTAAAAAGTTTTTTGAAGGTGTAGGTAAAGGCTTCTTTAAATCTTGTGGTGCATACATCCTTAGTGCAATAATTTATTTTGCCGTAATGTACTGCGTTATAAAGTTATGTCTGCATTTTTTCGGTATTCCTGATTTTATATATGAATTTCAAAAAATGACAAAAGCTGCTTCTCAAGCGGAATTACTTAATATTATTGATTCCGTATCTGTAAGCGATAAACTTATTTTTTCCGTTTGGGTTGTTGTGATTAATATAATTAGTTCAGTTCTTAATTTCTTTGTATTATTGTATTTGGCGGTTATTAATTTTGAAAAAGAAAATATTTTTAAAGCTTTAGGACACACAATTTTGTTTGGTTTCAAAAACATTTTTGGCGCGGTATTTATATTATTGTTTACTTTTATTTTGTATTTAATATTGAATATATTATCTTTACTTTTTGGTACGGGAGTATTCGGTTTATTTGTAATGATTGTTTTATTTTGCTGGTATTTAACTTTTTATGTAATTTTGGTATTCTGTTTTTATAATGAAAGAACAAAAGATAATAGCAATAACAGGACCGAGTTCGTCGGGTAAAACAAAACTTGCCCTTGAAGTTGCAAAAGAACTTAACGGTGAAATAATTTCTGCAGATTCAAGACAGATTTATAAAGAGCTTGATATAGGAAGTGCTAAACCCACCGAAGAAGAAAAACAAGGTATAAGACATCATCTGATAGATATTATTGATGTTACGCAGGAATATACGGTCGCAGATTTTTCTGATGATGCAAATAAAATAATAAAAGATATCTTAACACGGGGCAAAACACCTGTTATAGCAGGCGGAACGGGTTTGTATTTCAGGGTTTTACTTCAGGATTTTGATTTGCCAAGAGTCGCTCCCGATAAAAAACTCAGAGAAAAGCTTGAACTAAAGCCTGTTCAGGAGTTATATGAGCAGCTTAAAAAACTTGATTACGAGTTGTCCGAAAAAATTCATCCTAATAATAAAGTTAAGATAATACGAGCGTTAGAAGTTTGTATTACTTTAGATATACCTATGAGTAAAGCTCAAAAAAAGAAAGAGGCTTTATATAATACGGTTTGGGCAGGTTTGAACTCTGAGAACAGGGATTTTTTATATGAAAGAATTAATTTAAGGGTTGATTCTATGATGGATAAAGGTTTATTAAAGGAAGCTCAAAACCTGTTTAATAAATATCCGGATAATAAAATCCTGACTTCTACCATAGGATATCAGGAATTTTTACCTTATTTTAATAATGAAAAGACTCTTGAAGAATGTATTGAACTTTTAAAACAAAACACAAGAAGGTATGCAAAACGTCAGATAAGCTGGTTTAAAGCTAATAAAGACATAAATTGGTATGATATTCAATATCAAAATATTGAAGAAATAAAAAAAGATGTAATAAAAAAATATAAAAATTTGTAAAGAAAATAATCAGCTCATGGCAAAAAATGGATTTATGATTGTTACAATTGGTATAGATTAAGGAAAAAATATGCGAGTTCAACCGATAAATATACAATCAAGATCAAAATTAAATAAGCAAAAAGCACAAATTGCTGGATACAGCGCAGCTAATGTTGCGGGTGTTTTAGGTGCATCAACCGCATTATCTTGGACTACAAGTCCTGAGACAATGAATAAAGTTGTAAATAAATGCGGAGGATTTTCTAAATATCTTAAAAAATATATGATGGCACTTTCTGCTATATCAGCTATAGGCGCCGGAGTTGCATTTTCTACATGTTCTCTTGCGGATAAAATTAATGACAGAAAAATGTCTAAAGTTGTAAAATAAATATATTATAAAAAATAATAAAAAAACGCATATATTATGCGTTTTTTTTATTGAGGATTTGAAAAATTATTTGTAATTTTATAAATAAATTCAATTATTTGAATAAAGTAATCTAGTGAAGATGCTCCGTTTATAATAATATCGGAGTTATCTTTTTTGGGAAGAATATATTTTTTTGAAGCTTCTCTTACGTATGCAAGTTGTTTTTTTGCGTTTTCTTCATTTTGGTTTCTCGAGGTTTGCGCTCTATATAAAAACCATTTTTCTTGTATGGCAGGGTCTATATCAACATAAATTTTAACGTCAAATAAATCAGCAACTGCTCCGTACATTGTTGCCATACCTTCCACCACAATAATTTTTTTTGCTTGTTTATCTATTGCATGCGGAATTACAACACCGGTACCGTTAACAAGGTACTGAGGAATTTTAACATCGGTGCCTCTTGACAGCATTTCTAAATCTATAAACAACTGCTCCATATTAAAATTATTGGGAGAATCAACGTCATATCCCGCTTCAAGAAGTTTATCAAAAGAGCCTTTTTCCTTTATAAGCGAAGATATGTCTTTAAAATAATTATCTGCGCTTAAAATTTCAATCGGCATATTAAGCTTTTCCGTTATTTGTTTGATTGTATTACAAATTGTAGTTTTTCCGCTTGCGGACTCTCCTGATATACCTATTAAAAAATGCTTTTCGGGATTGTTTATTATTCTGTTTATAAACTTATGAATGAATTTAGGGTTAATACTTTTAAATATAGGGGTTTGGTGTTGTTTATCATAATTAAGTATTTGATTAAACTTAGAATATAAATACAGGGCAAAAACCTCTCTGCCTGCTTTTGTTGTGAAGTCAGGTTTTAATATTTTCTCGGTTTTATTTAATTCTTTTTCTATAAGAACATTCATATTGCGTTAAAGGCTCCAAGATAAATATTTTTGTTATTTGGTAAAGAAAGTTTAATCAATTGGTTAATACTATATGGCTATTTTACCTTAAACTATTTTCTAATCAAATATTTCATTATAAAGCGCAATGAAAAACTTTACATTATCCATCACAATATAGAAGGGTGGATATTTCAATTCTATAAAGGAGTTTAAGTATGAAAAAGTTTTTTAAATTAACAGGTATAATGTTTATTTTCCTGGCAGGTTCGGCATCGGCATTAGCGGACTGCCATACGGGGTTTGCTTGTTCTATTAATGATTTGGAATCAAAACAGCACTTTGACGCAGAATATATTAATAATATTAATAATTATTTTAATAAACAGGTTAATGAAAATCTGTTTTTCGGTAAGCTTAATCCCGATGTAAATTATAAGGACTTGTTTATATTCAACACAATTGTTTAATTAATTCTTCAAAGTAAGACATTTTTTCTTCCTTGTCAGATTCAAAATATATCCTTAAAAGCGGTTCCGTACCGCTTTTTCTTATAAGAAGCCAGCTGTTATCCTCTAAATATAACTTTAATCCGTCAAGTGTATTTGTTTTTACTATTTTATAATCGCCAATACAATCAAAAGTTTTAAATTTATTTATTATTTGCTCTTGTTTTTCCTTTGACTCAAGTTTTATATCAATTCTGTTGTTAAGAAATTTTCTGTTAAATTGAGACAAAAACATTTGATGCAATTCTCTGAGCTTTTTCCCTTCATAAGCAAGCATTTCCATAATTAAAAGGTTAGCCAAAATACCGTCTTTTTCGGGGATATGTCCTTTAATGCTTAAACCTCCCGATTCTTCGCCGGCTATGATAATGTCGTCTTTTCTCATAATACTGCCAAGATGTTTAAAACCAACAGGGGTTTCAATGAGTTTGATATTCAATTTTTTTGCGACCTCATCCAGCATTGAGCTTGCTCCTACCGTTTTAGCCAGTTTGCCTTTATAGCCTTTATTTTTGCATAAATGAATTAATAACATGGCAATAATATCATTAGGACTTATAAATACTCCTTCTTCATCAAAGACTCCAAATCTGTCGCCGTCGCCGTCGTTGCTAAAACCGATTAATCCTGTTGCTTTGCATTGGGCTTTAAGCTCGGGTAAATATTTTTCTTTTGGGTCAGGCATGCTTGAGCCAAAAGTTATATCCCGCTCAAGATTAGTTGAATTATTTTCTATATTATTTTCATCCAATATCCTTTTAAATAAATTCCCTGCAGCCCCATGGTGCCCGTCATAGTTAATTTTAATTTTTGCTTCTTTTATCTTTTTAAAATTAATTATTGCTTCAAGATGTTTTACATAATCATCTTCAAAAGAAACTTTTTTTATAAAGCCTTTACCTTTTTTTGTAAATTCATTATTAAGATTATTTGTTATGGCTTGTACCATACAATCTTCGGCAGGGCCTCCGTAAGGCGGTATAAACTTTATACCCAGATACTTGGGTGGGTTATGCGAGGCTGTAATCATTATGGCATAAGCATCTTTTTTTAGGGCATTATACGCTAAAACTGGAGTTGCAACTATTTTATTGCTTATTTCTATTTGGAAACCGTTTTCTTTAAGTTCTTCTGCTATATAAAAAGCGTATTCATCCGCTTTATTTCTTGGGTCATAGCCTATAATCACAGGTTTACCAAATTTTGCTGCTTCGTGTATGTATATGCTTATTGCATTAATTACTTTGTTAACATTTTCTTTGGTAAAATCTTTGCCTTCAATTGCCCGCCAGCCGTCCGTACCAAACTTTATTTCCGCCATCTTTAATCCTTTTTAGTATTTTTTATGTAAAATTATTTTATATAAGAATTAAAGGTTTAGCAAATGTTAAAAAGTAAAATCAAAAATATATACTATCTTGGTCCTGACGGGTCGAATTCTCATAATGCTTTATTAAAATTTATTGATTTTAAGATTTCGGAATTTGAAAATTTTATTCCTCAAAAAACAATTAAATCCGTTATAGATATAATAGAAAAGGATAAAGAAGCTTTAGCTATTCTCCCGATTGAAAATTCTATTGAAGGTATTGTCAGAGAAACAATAGATAATATATTAAAATTAAAAGATGATACAATTAAAATTCAAGCGGAATTAACTATACCGATTAAACATTTGCTGCTTTCTACAGGCAAGGATAAAACAAAAATTACTAAAATTATATCTCATCCTCAAGCTTTATCACAATGCGGAAAATATTTGCATAAAAATTATAAAGATGCACTACTTCAGGAAGTTTCTTCAACGAGTTATGCTGCCAAAAAAATATCAGAGGAAAATAATGATAAAATTGCTGCTATTGCAAATGAAGCATGTGCTAAGATTTTTAATTTAAATATTCTTGAAGATGATATTAATGATGAAAAAGATAATAAGACAAGATTTTATGTACTCTCAAGATTAGCTTTTAATAATAAAAAAACAGGTAAAACCGCGGTTATATTGTCTACAAAAAATAAACCGGGAGCTCTTTGTGAAGTATTAAAGGTATTTGCTCAACACAATATTAACCTTACATATATTGATTCACGACCATCAAAAAAGCGGCTCGGGGAGTATTTATTTTTTATGGAGCTTGATTGTCTTGAATCTGATATAAAAGTCATGGAAGCTGTAAAAGAGTTGCAAAAATATGTTAATTTTATAAAAATATTGGGTTCTTTTATTATATTAAATTAAGAAAAGAGGAAACATAACGTTTCCTCTTTTCTTATTTAATAATGATTAATTAAATTTTTCCGGATGAAAGTGGCGTTCAAAAAAGTTACTTACACCATCTTTTACATTTATAAGTTTACCTTGTAAATCAAACTCTTGAATTTTTTTACCTACGGAAGTTAAACCTGCTTTAACAGTCTTATATGCTTTTGAGTTAACAATTCTGTCATTAATTTTATAAGATTTAACTTTTTCTGCGACTTTACCTGCATTTGTATTGATAAAGTCACCTGCTTGTTTCATATATTTTTTTGCATAATTTAAATATTTGTTGTTTCCGGGATTAAAAACACCTTTTTTAGCTCCGAGAGCTAAACCTGCTGCAACTAAACCTGTTGTAACTACAACACCTGCTGCTACTTTTGCTGCTTTTTTTACAGGACTGTATGGTTTTGTTGGTTGTACTGGACTTATCATTATATTACTCCTATTTTTTATTTTTAATATACTTCAATTATTCATAATGTACGTAAAAAAAATTTTTTGTCATTTAATATTTAATTGTTAAATATTTGTTACATGTTTTATTTTAGTATGAAATATAAATAATATTCAAGTTCTTAAATATTAATGTTACAAAATACAAAAAGAACTCTTAATAGAGTTCTTTTTGTTTAGAGATAATTATGTATTATTTATAAAAACTATTTATAATTAACCTTGTGCAATTGTTTCAGCAGCTTCTGCAGCGGCTTCTCCAGCTGCTTCGCCCGCTTTATGCCCTATTTTTGAAAATTTTTCCGAAACGGTTGTACAAATTTTTTGAGCTCTTGTTTTTACTGCCGCATAAGCAGTTTTAATGCCTGTACCTGCATTTTGAAGATAAGGATTTATTTTCTTAAGAATTTTATTGCTTGTTTCCTTTGTAAATGTTCCTTTGTTTACGCCAAGAACTAAAGCGCCTGCAACTAATCCGGCTACCGCTATAATCCCGGCTGCAACTTTTAAGCCTTTATGGCTTTTACCTTCTTCTTTAATACTTGTTGATGCTGCAGGTTTTGTTGCTGTATATGCCTGCGGTCTTGAAATTATATCTTGGAAATTTGTTGTACCTGCAAAACTGATTGGACTAATATTCATAATTACCTCCTTTAATTTTATTTTCATTTTTACAAAACATATGAAGCATGAAAATTGATTTGCGGATAATAAAACTTTACAAATTGTTACATAATTTGCAAAGTTCATTATTTATAATAACCGAGACCAAATTTATTATAGCATTGTTTTTATATTTATAAAAGAAAAACTTTATTTGGAATAAAAATAAATCTTCTGCTATCTATATTAATAGAGAAGAAAACAAATCGGGAGAGAGAATAAATATGTCAGCCGTAAACACTATA
This sequence comes from Candidatus Gastranaerophilales bacterium, assembly GCA_947624265.1. Lineage (GTDB taxonomy): Bacteria > Cyanobacteriota > Vampirovibrionia > Gastranaerophilales > Gastranaerophilaceae > Avigastranaerophilus. The sequence continues at coordinate 25,113 of CANQJQ010000002.1, read as the reverse complement.
AATTTAACTATTGATGATAAAGCACACAGTTATGCCAGAATATATTCTGCGCTGTTATCTGAAGAATTTCAACGTAAAAGAGCCTACGCTTCAATATTATCTTTGTTTGCTTTTGCAAATATTATAGAAAAAGAATCGGTTAATATTCAAAAATCAATGACTTTATTTAGAAATCCGATTTTAAATGAACAATATGAAATAGCTGATTTATATGTAAATAATTGGCATTTGGATGTTAGAGTCGTTAATGATACAGATGCGGTTTTAGTGCCAAAAATACACTATGAAAGCGGAATTGTTCCTGATTTTTATGTTGTCGTAAAGATAGATAAAAATCTAAAAAATGCCGAACTGATAGGCTTTGTTGATACATCTAAAGATGTAAAAGAAGCTTTTGATTATCATTATTTTAAGATTCCGTTTACCGCGTTGATAAATTATGATGAATTTTTAGCAAAAATAAAAATAATTAAACAAGAAAAACATACTCAACAAGATTATGAATTGTTTCAAAATTCCTATCTTGCATTAATGGATGGAGGACTTGATTTACCTACAAAAAATGAGGTTTTGAAACATCTCTTTAAATGTTCGGAGTGCAGAACCGAATTCTGCTGTTTTACGGGTTTTGAAATGGTTAGCTGTAATATAAGTAAATATCCTGACGTTTTGGATGATAAAACTTTGGATATTATCGGGGCGCAAAGTGCATATGACGAAAAATATGAAGGAAAGGAAGAAACAATATATATAGGTGAGGATGAAAATCCTGCGCCAATAGAACAAGATTCTCAACAAGACGGAGTTGATAATATTTTAGAAGAACTTTTCAATGAAGAAGAAACAGAAGATTCACAACCTAAAACATCGGAAAATCAAAATACAACTGAACCTGATATGAATATTATAGAATCGGAAGATGAGATTTCCTCTACAGTTGATACCGATGAAGATATTGAAATTATTGAAGAAGAGAATAATATTGTAGATTTAAAAACTGATGAAATTGATAACGGGGTTGAACTTCTCTCTGAAGATAATAACAGCAACTATAATGACATGGAAATTATAGGTGAAAATTCGGTTGAACGGCTTGAAGAAGAATCTGATTTTGTAGTATTAAATGAAAACGAAAATGATGTATCGGAACTTGAGTTAGAAGATGAACAGCCTGAAATCCAAGAAGTTCAGAAAGTTATTGTTGATTATGATGAAAACGGTGTACCTATATATTCATATATTACAAGTGTAGATCAAGAAAAAGATTTAAGCGTTTTGTCAGAAGCTGAGCCTGTTGAAGAAAATACAATCAAAGAAGATAGTGAAGTTGAAAATTTATCTGAAAATCAAATAGATAATGATATTCAACAAGATACCGTTGATAATGAAGATGCACAAATTGAAACAATTCCTGATAATAATGATTTTATAGAAGCTGATACATCGGCATCATTAGAAAATATTCAAACAGAAGATGAAGATGATATAATTCAACCCGCACAGGAAGAACATCATGAATATTTTAATGTTCCGTTGGAACAGGATAAGGACGGTGAGGAGCTTTCATCCAACGACCAAACAGTAGGGGATGAAAGTATTTCTGATACTATAGAACAGGAAGATAATCAATATTCAGTTGATGAACAAAATCAAGAAAATGAAGAAAGTGAAGAAGTAGAAGACAACGAAGAATATGATGAAGATGAAGTTTATGAAACATATGAAGGAGATGATGTAAAACGTCCTAACAAATCACCATTTATTCTGTTATCTTTATTGATTGCATTGGGATTGTTGGGCGGGGGTGCTTTCTTTGCCTCTAAAGTTATAAAAAATAAATCGAATACAGCTTCTGTTCCTGTTGAGACGGTTGTTCCGCCCGATGGAAAAACTACAAATGATATGTTTGAACAACCTATTGAACAAGAAAACGGATTGGAAACCCCAAATAATACCGATAATACGGCTGAAAATCAGGAAAATGAAAATGCTCCGCAAAATATGCAGGACATGTTTAATACTGAGACCCAGATGCCTGCTCAAGGTACAATACCTGTTCCTCCCCCGATGGTTCAGCAGCCTCAAAGTAACGGAGATGTTAATAAAGTTATCGCAAATGCATTTAATCAACCGACATCGGGAATATCCTTAAGAGGTTTAAATTGGTTCTGCACGGCAGAATTATTCTCGGATCCTACATTTAAAAATTACCTTCAAAATCTTGATAATTTATTAAAACAAAATATTAAAAATAATATAATGGGTATTATGCAGGCACCTCCGAATGATTCCGTAGCAGCTAAATTTGCGGTTGATAATAACGGTAATCTTCAAAAGGTTATTATCTCCGAATCAAGCGGTTCTGAGCAAATTGATAATATTGTGTTACAAAGTATTAAAGAAAGTTTTCAGGGTGAAAAAAGCCAAATTCTCAACGATAGCACTCTTAAATCTGATATGTATTACCTAAAAGTGGTTATAAAATTATAATTTATGTTATTATATAGTATGGGTATGTGAGATTAGAGAAAACGGTTCGTGCTTTTACTTGATGAACAAAAATCTTTAATAGAAAAAATAGTCAGGGCAAACAAAAATTTCCGTGGTAATGAGGATCTTTTTGAAGATTTTTGCGCGGAAGCCATGCAGAAATCTTATATGGTGTTTAATTCCACATCTAATATTCAAAAAATCGAAAGTTATGTTACAAAAGTTGTTCATACATCTATATTGAATGTTTTAAAAGATTCGGGAAGAATAAGACGTACGGAACAGGGATATGTATCAACAAAAGAAGTTAAAGTTCCGGAGTTTGCTTCATCTGTTTCTGTGCCTGCCGCTAAAGAGATTTTGCCCGTAGGCTTTGACTTTATTCTTGATTTCCCTGATCCAAAGGAAACCGTTGAAGAAATTCTTATTACAAAAGACTGCATTCAAAGAATTGCGGATGCGGTATGCGTAATACATAAAGAAGTTCCGCAGCAATTGTTCCTTGATATTTTTTATTTGAGGTATGTAAAAGGAAATAAACAAACAGAAATCGCAAAAGCGTTAAATCTTTCACAAGGTGAAGTAAGCAAACGCTTAATGCAGCTTTCTAAGCTTATAAGTAATTTTTTTGACAGCGGCAAGAAATAGGGTTAATTATGATATGTCGCAAATGTGGAGCTGAAATACCTGATAATGCACTAAGATGTGAACACTGCGGGATTAAAGTTAATATGTATTGCCCCGAGTGCAATACTTTAAATCCTTTTGGTGCTAAGAACTGCAAAAAATGCGGTTTTGAACTTATTAAAACTTGCCCTGAATGTAATGCTTCAAATTTATATTCCGCAAATGAATGCAGAAAATGTCATTATAGTTTTGATATTATTAATGTTGTTGAAGAAGATGCTCAAGTTAAAGAGGATTTATCAATTGTAAGACCTTTTACTTCTTCTGATTGTCCTGTTGATATGATTAGCAGTACATCAATTACTGCTGAACCCGAAAATACCGATGTTAATGTGGAAGATATTGAAAAAATTTTTAATGTCGAAGAAAATATTAAGGTTGAAAAACCAAAAGAAGAAAAAAAAGAAATTGATGAAATTTTATCAGAAGATATTGAAGTTGAACCTCTTGAAGAAATTGAAGATTTAAAACTGGATGAAGCCGAAATTACTCCTCAAGAAAAACATTGCGAAGGAAATTTAAATAAGGAAACTGATGCTGAAGAAGAAATTGAAGATGAAAGCGAATATGAAATTCAGGCTGATATTCAAATCCAAGCAGTAGAACAAATTATAAATATAGTAAAAACTTCTTTAACAAAACATATTATAGCCATAAACGGGCCTGACGGATGCGGAAAATCTGCAGTATTAAAACAGGTAAATGACAATCTTTCGCGCCGGGGATTTGTTTGTTTGTATGGCAGCTGTACTCCTTTATTACAAATTACAAGCTTCGGATTTTTTCAAGATGCTTTTCTTAGAATGATGGGCTTCCCGCCTTATACTAACAGTACGGAAGCTTTTATTAAAGAATTTAAAAAAAGTCAATTTTCAGGGTTTTTTAACTTTTTAAATCCTTCTGAATTAAATGATTTCCTGAATTTATTTTACCCCGCACAAAAAGATAACTTTAATAATATTTTAGAAAATAAAAATAAAATGTTTTCCATCCTGGAAAAGGTTATTAAATCTTTTCTTGTAAATAATAATCTTCTTATAGAAATCGATAATTTTGAACTTTTAGACGGTGCTTCTTATGATTTTATTATGTACATGCTTAATAAGGGCTATTTTAACAATCGTTTAAAACTTCTCATTTCTTATAAGGAAAATAAATCTATTCAAAGCTATTTTGAGTTAACAAGTTCAAATGAAAATATTTTTGAAACAATTTTAATTAAAAAATTTACGAGGGAGGAACTCTTAAAAACTTCAAAAAGCTCGCTAAATATTGAGATAGAAAAAGTTTTACCAGAAGACTGTGTAAATAATATAGTTGAAAAATCAAACGGGAATGCCATCAGGTTTGAACAGGAAACAGCTTTCTTAACGGATACGGGATATATTTCCCGCCAGGAGGGCGGTACATTTTTGAGAGAAGATAAAAAACCTGATATTACTCCGGTATCTTTTGAAGAATTGATAAAACTAAGATTAAATGCCCTAAAACCTGCCGAAAAAAATGTTCTATTTTTAGCGGCAATTATGGGATTTAGATTTGCTGCAAGCATTCTTTGTTTGGCCGTTACTATGCCCGTTAACAAAGCGGAACAAATTATTAATTCTTTAATTAATGATAAATATATTGTTCAGGTAGATAATTATACATGTGAATTTAAAAGTTTAGAGTTGTGGAAGCTAATCTATCAGGAGGCAAAGTCAGACTTATTATATAAAGAAAATTCCGAAAGATTGTATATTTCTTTAAAATCTTTAATATTATCAAGTAATTTGCAAAAATTAATTTCCTGCAGCGAAGCTTTAACAAAAAATGAACTTTTTGTGATTTGGCAGGAAACAGCAGGTTTCTCGGCAAAATTAGGAGATACAAATCTTTATGTGATTGCTCAAAAACAATGCTTAAAACTGTTGGATGAAATAGAAATTGAAAATTCAGATGACTTAAAGGCTCAAATTTATGAAGAAACCGGGAAGCTACTATGTGAAAAATCTCCGAATGAGGCTATTACTTATTTAGCTAATGTTTTGGATGCGGATATAAAGAGTAAAAATTTAAGTAAGATTATTGATTTATCAGGTTATTTTGTTAAAAGCTGTTATTTAACGGGAAATTATTTCGGGGCGGTTGAGGCTGTTGATGCGGTTGTAAATGCTTTAAGCAATATTCAATCGGACGCATCAGAAACTGATATTGCGCTTATTAAAACAAGAAAATTAAAAGCTTTGTTAAATATAGGTAACAGTGAACAAATAATTAATTTGGTTAATGAAGAAATTGTAATAGAACTTGAAAGAGGCTTAAATTTAAAACAATTGGACAGCCATTATAAGACCTTGTTATTGGATTCTTGGATGCTTTCTAAGTTAATATTGGCAAGAGCATATTGTATTCAGGGTAATTCACAGGCAGAAAATGTTGTTGAAGAAATGAAAGAATTTATCGCAAAGTATAATCACAGAAATGATTATTATCTTGCCCAGATTACAATTACCGAGGCTTTCACTAAAACCGTTATGGGTGATATTCTTAAATCAGGTGAAATACTGACATCTATTGCCAATTCATATAACGATAAAACTATGGATGTTGAGGTTCTTGCTCAATGGAATTTAGTTAATATCATAAACAGGGTTTTATTGGGTCAAAATAAAGATTTAAAAGTTGATTTATTTGAATTCGCCGCTTTTGCCAATAATATTAACGAATACTTTATTAAAAATATTATTAAATTAATTTTAGGCTATGTATTAAGAAAAGAAGGAAATAATGTAAAGGCCTTAGAAATATTTAATGAGCAAATAACATACTTCGCTAAAGAAAAAGTGGCGATAGGTGCTCTTCTTGCCTGGGCATTAATTGTTGATATTTCAATCGAAATGGGTGATGACGAAAAAGCTTTCAGCACTGCCTCCAAATCACTAGAAATTGCTCAAAGCTCAAAAATAAATAATAATTTCTTTATTATTCTTTTCCAAAAATATTTAGCGGAAATATATATCAGAAAAGAAGATTTTACTGCCGCTAAAATGTATTTGGAAAAATCTTTAATGCTTGCGAAACAATTTAATTTAAAATACCAGTTAATTCTTTTATATGTTTCTTATGCTAAATATTTAGAAGAATTAATGAAATATAAGCATATTTATTCTTCCGAAAATATTAATATGACAATAGATATGTATAATAATGCTGTTAATATGTCAAAAGAACTTCATTTGTCTAATTTGATTGAATATACAACTCGTGAACGCTCTTCTTTTAAGACTTTTTGTCAATTACATTCTATAGAAATTTAATTATATATTTTTTTGTATAAGTGGTAAGTTTTAAATACTTTTTTAATGTAATTTTTTGTTTCGTCATAAGGAAGATTTTCAATAAATTCATCATAATCTGATGTGTTATATGTTTTTATCCATTTTACAACAGAGCCTTCTCCGCCGTTATAAGCAGCTATTACATATAAATCATTATTAAATTTATCTTTCAGATATTTTAAATAATTACACCCGATGTATAAATTCATTCTGGGATTTTCTAAATCGGTAAAATCTTTCATATCAAAAGATAGTTTACTTAACATATAATTTGCGGTAGAGGGCATTATCTGCATAAGTCCTAAAGCATTAGTTTTGCTTTTTGCGGTTTCGTTAAAATAGCTTTCTTCTCTGATTAAGGCAATAATAAGGAACGGATCTATATTTAATTTTTTACCTGCGATATTTATTTCATCAACATAATATCTTGGATATGCCAGTTGATAAGCCGCACTAATAAAGGGAGGTTTAATATCCATATTTTCTATTGTGTCGCGCGCTAAAACAATAGAACGCGATTTATTTCCTTTTTTGTATTCAAACCAGCTTTCAACTATCTCATTATTATTAAAATCCGCATCCAGCCATATTTGTGTATCTCCCAAATCTAAAATAGTGTTTATCAGTTTTAAATCTTTAATATCCAATTGGGAAACAGAGATGGGGAATTCTATGGACTCTTTTTCTTTAGGGATTACATTGTTCGAAGATGTTTGCCAAAAATCATTTTTCTTATCAATAATACTTTGTGCCCTTAAACCGTAATAATTATCAGGGAACTTTGCGGCAAGTTTGGAAAAGTAATTGTGAGCCTCTTGATTTTTATTTAATTTTAAAGCTGTTTTGGCAAGCCAAAAAACCACCTTTGGTGTTGATTTGGCTTGTTTATAATTTTTCAGATGTTTTATGGCAAGTTCTTCTGCTGCTTTATAATCACCTTTTTTATATTTTATCCAAAATAAATTCCATAAAGCTTCAGGCGCAAATTTGCCGTTCGGGTATTTGTTTATTATTTCCTCATAAAATATTCCGCCTTTATCTTGCGGCAGAATATCCGCTATCATGTATAAAATATAATCAGCTCCGGCTAAATTATGATCTTTTGTAAGTTTTAGCATAAATTGCCAATTTTTTAACTTGCTTCCTCTAAAGTTTGATGTGTATATATCATATATTTTATAAAGATTTTCTTTTTCAATTTTATTAGAGTATAACTTTATGCCGTTATCTACTAATTTTTTTGCAATTACCTTATTTCCCGCATATTGATTAGCTAATACAAGATAATCCCAAACTTCTTCAACGGGCAGTTTTGAAAAGTATATTAAAGCATCTTTGTATTTGCGGCTCTTATAATATGCCAATCCTATATTTTTTTTATCTTCATCAGTTAATTCCACCTCTAATGAAGATAATTCCTGAGCGGAAGAGTAAATAAAATTGTTATTTAAAGCTTCACCCTTTAATGCCGTATTTAAATAACTTCTTAAATAATCTGCAGCTTTATTCTTATCAAAATTCTTCTCCGTAAGTGCAAGGAAGAAAACTTCCTCCGTTCCGTCATTATCTGTTTTTGCTTTCAGTTCTTCAAATTGACTTTTTGCTAAATCATATTGCTTTGAATAATAGTAGCATTTACCAAGATTTATTTTGGCATTAAGGGCGAAAATTGAATTCGGAAGTTTTTTTAAAAATAAATTATATTTAAGTGCTGCGGTTTTGTAATCTCCGACTTGTTGAGCACTTTTTGCCTGCTTAAATATTGCCATGGGATATAAAGGGCTTATTCTTTTAATCTTTCCAAAGTTATAATAGGCATTTGCATAGTCGCCTTCATTATAAAGATTAACTCCTTGTTTAAAATATACAGGTGAATTTTGGGTTATTTTATCATTGTATATCAATATTGTTAATACACACGGGAGTATTATTACCAATAAAATTCCTATTATATACTTATAATATTTCATATACTATTCATTAAATCCGTCTTTAATAATAGAATACCAAATACAAAATCAGAAAACAATTACTCTGTTTCGTCCTTTAGTTTTAGCTTCATACAGTGCTTTATCTGCTTTTTGGACAAAAGAATCTTCATTTAAATCCTCTGAATAACTGCAAACCCCTATACTTACCGTTATTTTGATATATGATACACCGACTGCGCCCGAATCTTTAATATTAATTTTAGCTTCTTCAATAACTTTTCTTAATCTTTGCGCAACGGCAGCGGCTTCCGATAGTTTTGTTTGAGGCAGTATTATAAAAAATTCTTCTCCGCCGTAGCGGCAGGCAATATCATATTCTCTAAGTTCGTTCTTAATAAGCTCTGATACGTTTTTTAAAATGCAATCACCTGCAGCGTGTCCGTACGTATCATTTACTTTTTTAAAATAGTCAATATCAATCATCATTCCGCACAAAGGAGTATTATTTCTTTGTGAATTTGACACTTCCTGCTTGAGTCTTATTTCAAACTGGCGTCTGTTATTTAATCCCGTTAGGGCATCTAATGTGGCATATTGCAGAACTTCAGCGTAAACATTGGCTCTTTGTATAGTCAATCCCGACTGCCGTGTTAGTTGAACAAGATAATCTATATCTTTTTGCAGTAATTTTTCAATATTGCTGTATGCAGCTATAACTCCCAGTATTGTATTCTCGCTTATTAGCGGAAATACTCCGATTTTTGAATCCTCTGATAAAATATATTCCGTTTTTAAATTTATTTTTTTTATTAATTTATATACTGTTTCTTCTTTGCAGGCGTTTGGCCATACAAGTTTGTAATCCTTATCCTGTTTAATAAATATATATATTAAATGCGAAGATAAAAATCTGTCTATCATTTCTCCTATCATAGGTATTATATAGGATAATTCATATTGGCTTTCTATAATTTTAGCTATATCTTTCATTGCCTTATAAAAGTTTAAGCTGACTTCCATCTGCTCATTTAAAATGTAGTTGACAACCGCGCCGGAGATTAATTTTGATGTTATGTTCAATAAAGAAAAGAAATCTTTTGTGAATATTGTTTTTTCCGAATCTGTTTTTAACAAACCGAATACTTCATTATTAGCTACCAAAGGAAATATTATGGTATTATTTTCGGATTTTAATTCAGTTATTCTGTATTGTTCTTCTTCCGTTAAATTACATTCAAATTCATTTTCATTAAAATAAAATTTATTTCCGTTAAAAACTGCTAAACTTGAATATATATTATTAATTTCATTTCCGCTTTCGGTTTCTTCATATAATTTTAAATCATCGCCAAAATCTTTTAACAGCATGGAATTACTGTCCCAAATAATAATTTCTGCTTTATTAATATTTAAGTATGTCTTTAAAAGTTTATTAATTGCGTTGATGCTGTTTACGGGTGATATTTTTTTTGAAACAACATTTGATAATTTACATAAAAATTCTATATTATCTTGATTATTCAGCATATCTTAGTTCTTCAAACTGCTTTTTGTAAGTACATTTTAAAACTTCATTCATGTTAAAAGTTTTTTGATTTTCTACGGTTACTTTTCCGTTTTGATACTGAATTTCATCAGAAGAAATTGAGTTTAAATCCACTCGTTCTTTTAGATACTCATAACCGCCTTCATTAAGTATTCTTCGTTTTATTTCATTAACAAGACCGAAAACATATTTATTTTTGGTATCATTGCCGTAATAGTCCAAAAGCATAATAGTTTTTTCCAACTCATTAAGCGCTTCTTTATTAAGTTTCATACTTCTTAAAAGAAGTGCAAAATTATAATGAGCCTCAAAACTGTCAGGTTTTATATTTATGGCTTTGCAATATTCATTGCCCGCAGACATATAATCACCAAGCAAATGGTCGGTTAAAGCCAGATTGTATGTATTATCAAAATCATTTTTTAGATACTTTTCGGCTTTTTTATAGGATTCTCTTGCCTTTTTTAAATATTTTACGGAGGTAGAGGATTTATCACCCATGTAAACGGCTTTTCCTCTGTATGCCAAACCCATATTATAATATGCAAGCCCTTTATTAGCGTGAGTAGATTTTTTATTATTGTATACAAAAGGGATATTTATTAAAATCGGGTTAGTGTTAATTATTCTGCCATATTCTTGTATGGCTTTATCATAATCAGCCATTTTTTCCGAAAGGATAATTCCTAAATCCATTCGGCAAACCATAAAATTAGGACTGTATCGAAGTGCATTTTCGTACGCGTTTACGGCTTCATAATAATTTTCGAAGCTTACATAGATATTACCTAAATTACAGCTTGCTCTTGAGTGTCCCGGGTATTTTCGCAGCGCAATTTTATAATAATCTATTGCCTTTTGATAATTTTCTTTTTTATATGCTTTGTCCCCCTTATTTACATAATAAAACCCTATGACTTTGTTGCATTGAACATAATACCAATCTCTAAAAAAGTACAATGATGCCAAAAATGCAATAAAGAGAAGAAATAAAAATACTTTAGTTATTCTTAACTTTAGGAGTTTTATTATTAAGTTCAAGGTATTACCTCACCTTAAGTATCAATATTTGTAGCGTAAACGGCGTTATTTTCTATAAATTCACGTCTTGGTTCAACATTATCGCCCATAAGAACATCAAACAACTGATCTGCCAGCATCGCGTCTTCTATATTAACCTTTAAAAGAGTTCTGTTTGCAGGATCCATAGTTGTTTCCCATAACTGCTGAGGCATCATTTCACCCAGCCCTTTGAATCTTTGAATTCCTACGCCTTTCTTTCCTCGTTCTTCAATTATTCTTTGAAGTTCGGTAAAGGAAGTTACCGTTAAATCTTCTGTTCCCGTATTTAAGTTTAATGATTTTTTCTCTTCAAACAGGAAATTTCTTATTAACGGGTAGTTTGTTTTTATTCTTGTGTATTCTGAAGATTTAATCATACTTGATGTAACCGCAACAGAGTCAAGTCCTTCTCCAAGGTCAACTTTTATTGAGTATTTACCTGTTTCAAGATTTTGTTTTAATGAAACGTTGTAATTTTTAGCTTCCGTAATGCCGTAATTTTCTGCGTGATCTTTAACATAGTGTTGTAAGTATGTAATAATTTCTTCCATTCTGTCAGGGTTATCAAAGTCTTCTTCTTTTATATCTGCTCTTACCAAGCCTCTTATAACAACGGAAGGAACGGCGTTTATAATAGGACTGTTAAAAGAGTTATAGTATCCGGACATATTTCCTATCAGGGTTACAAGTTCTTCATTTGCGATTACTTTATCTTTTGAATTATCGCAAAGAGTTAATCCTTGAGTTCCGCGTTCTCTCAAAGTCTTATCAAGTGCTCTATCGTCATATAAATATTCGGAATTCTTTCCGATGGTAAGCTTATATAAAGGCGGTTGAGCTATATAAATATAACCGTTATCGATTAAAGGTTTTGCATATCTGAAGAAAAAGGTTAATAACAGAGTTCTTATGTGAGCACCGTCAACATCAGCATCGGTCATAAATATAATTTTGTGATAACGGAGTTTTTCTATATTAACATCTTCTTCATTTTTGCTTATATTAATTCCTATAGCTTGTATTAAAGACTGAATTTCGTTGTTTCCGTATATTTTATCAAGTCTTGCACGTTCAACATTTAAGATTTTACCTCTCAAAGGAAGTATGGCTTGGAACATTCTGTTTCTGCCCTGCTTTGCACTTCCCCCTGCAGAGTCTCCCTCAACTATATATAATTCGCATTTTTCAGGTTCTCTGTTTGAACAGTCGGCAAGTTTCCCCGGCAGTGTTGAATTTTCTAAAGCTGTTTTTCTTCTTGTTAAATCTCTTGCTTTTCTTGCGGCTTCTCTTGCTCTTTGTGCCTGAAGAATTTTTTCAATAATAAGTTTTGCCGATTTGGGGTTAAACTCAAGCCACTCTTGGAATTTTTCTCTTACAACATCGTTAACCGCACTTAAAGCTTCCGTGTTACCGAGTTTTTCTTTTGTCTGTCCTTCAAATTGAGGCTCGCCTAATTTTACGCTTACGATTGCGGTTAAACCTTCTCTAACGTCATCCCCTGTTACATTTGGGTCTGAGTCTTTTAATAAGTTATTTTTTCTCGCATAATCGTTTAATACACGTGTAATTGCGTTTCTGAAGCCTGTTAAGTGAGTTCCGCCTTGGTGGGTATTAATGTTATTAGCAAAGCTTAGTACGGATTCATTGTAAGCATCCGTGTATTGAAGTGCTATTTCAACAGAAATGCCGTCTATAACTTTTTCCATATAAACAGGCTGCTCAAACATGACGTTTTTATTCTTGTTTAAAAATTCCACATAACTGCCTATTCCGCCTTCATAGTGGAATTCTTCCGATTTGCCCGCTTTTGCATCAATGAAAGTTATTTTTAAACCTTTATTCAAAAATGCCATTTCTCTCAAACGGTTTGTAATAACATCTCTATCCATAACGGTAGTTTCTTTAAATATTTCAGGGTCAGGCCAAAAGGTAGATTTTGTACCTGTTTTATCAGTTTCTCTGATTTTTTCAACGGGTCCTGTGGGTTCACCTCTCATATATTCTTGTCTGTGAACAAACCCGTCTCTTGAAACTTCAACTACCATTTTTTCGGAAAGTGCATTAACAACTGAAGCCCCAACTCCGTGGAGTCCGCCTGATACTTTGTAGCCTCCGTCTCCGAATTTACCGCCGGCATGAAGCACCGTGTGTACAATTTCGAGAGCAGATTTGCCTGATTCGGGTTTTATATCAACGGGAATTCCTCTTCCGTCATCTTCTACCGTTACACTTTCATCGTTATTTATTGTTACTTTTATATGTTTGCAATATCCTGCTAAAGATTCATCAATGGAATTATCTACAATTTCATATACGCAGTGATGCAAGCCTCTTTGACTGGTTGAACCTATATACATTCCGGGTCTTAACCTTACCGCTTCAAGTCCTTCCAATACTCTTATGTTGCTTGCATCATAATTATTAGTTTGTGTTGTCATGTCTTATCCCCAACTCTACTTCTCTATTATAATTTTACTACAAAAATACTCTCTATGCCAAATTATTACTAATCTTTATGCTAAAATATTTTTACTATGAATTACATAAATGTTAAAACTGATGAGCAAATAAAAAATTTTACGGAGCTTGCCTCTGAAATATGGCATGAATATTGGACTTGTCTGCTTTCAATTGAACAAATTAATTATATGGTTGAAAAATTTCAATCTTTTAATGCCGTAAAAAATCAAATTACAAATGAAAAGTATATTTATAATATGCTTGAAGATGAAGGTAATATTATCGGTTATTTTGGAGTAAGCACCGCAAAAGATTATTTATTTTTATCAAAACTCTACATAAAAAAAGAATTCAGGCACAAAGGATACGGAAAAATTGCTTTTGATAAAATAAAACGAATTGCAAAAGAATATAATAAAAGTTCCATACAACTTACGGTCAATAAACATAATACAAATACAATAAAAGCTTATAATAAATGGGGATTTAAAACCATTGATGCCGTTGTAACGGATATCGGAAGCGGTTTTGTAATGGATGATTATATTATGGAATATGTTTTAGAAAAAGATTAGGCTTAATCCCATAATTAGCATCCCTGAGACGATACCTATAATAACGTGGTGGTTCTCCCCGTATTCTCTTGCCAAGGGAAGCAGAGTATCAAAAGATAAGTAAACCATAATACCGGCAACAGCCGCCGTCATTATACCGACAGTCGGAGCCGGAAGTAAAGTTTTTAATAATACAACCCCGATTAAACCTCCAACGGGTTCGGATATTCCTGATACAAATGAATATAATATAGCTAAACGTTTTTTGCCTGTTGCATGGAATATTGGCAGAGCTATTGCTATACCTTCGGGTATGTTATGGATTGCAATTGCTACCGCTACTGCAAGACCCAGTCTTAAATCCTGACTTGATACTAAAAATGTTGCCATACCTTCGGGAAAGTTATGTAAAGTTACCGCAATTGCTGTAATTAAGCCTGCGCGTCTGATTCTGTGCTTTTGTTCACAGTGTTTGTTTGTTGTTAAAAAATCAGACTCAATATGGTCAGGTATAAAATAGTCTATTAAAACCGCAATTATGATACCTGCCAAAAATCCTATAAATGCCATAGCTTTTGAAGAAAGAGGACTAAAATATGCGCTTAGCATTTGAGGCGCTTCCGTCATTAATTCCGATAAACTTACATAAACCATTACACCCGCGGAAAACCCTAAGCCGACTGATAGTGCTTTTAAATTATCACGTTTTACAAAAAATGTTATAAAACCGCCCAACAGGGTCGACATTCCTGCGAATAATGTTAATATTAACGGTAGTATATAGTTATTCATAAAACTATCCTATCACAAAAAAAATATATATACTTTTTTCAAAAACCTTTGTTATAATGCTGTTATGTCGGATTTTTTTTATAGAGTTAAAGATGTTAATAATAAGATTATTCAGGGCACTATAAATGCCGTTAGTATTTCTGACGCGGCAGAGCGCCTTGAACATAAAGGATATACGGTTTTAGAAATAAAAGAAGAAGCTTCAAATAAATATTCTAAACAGGAAAAATACACTAATATAGGACTTGATACGGTTTTAACAATCAGCGAAAAAAAAGAATTTTTTAATTCCTTCTACTTCCTTTATAAATCAGGACTTTCCGTTATAGAAATATTTAAGTCAATGATAACTTCCACGCATAATCAAAAACTAAAAAGTATTTGTCTTAAAATAAGTAAAAGTGTAGAAAGGGGTGAATCATTAAAAAATTCACTAAAAAAATATGCAAAAGTTCTGGGACTTGCTTATGTAATGCTCGTTAGCGCGGGAGAAGAATCAGGTAAACTTGATGATGTGCTTCAAGGTATTTTAAAGGCTTTAAATAAGGAAGAGGAAATTAAAAGTAAAATTATTACGGCGGTAACATATCCTTGTATAATATTTTTGCTTGCAATAGGGGTAGCACTTATATTTAAGTTCTTTGTTTTTGAGATGTTTAATAAAGCGGCTGACGGAGTTAATGCGGGGGCAGTAGCGATAAGTGCAATAATTAAAATTGTTTTTATTTATGCCTTGATTGGGATTGTGGTATTAATGATATGGAAAAACAAAAAAATATTGAGAAATATAATAAGTTTTTTCTCGGGTTTCCTTTTTATATCAAATATTTTAAAAAACTATTATTTTTCAAACTTTTTTACCGTAATGGCATTAGCCTATGAATCCGGAATTACTGCAGGAGAAGCTCTGCATTTGGCAAATACCGTTATAAATATACCTTCCGTAAATAGAAAACTAAACAAAGCCGAGGATATGGTTTATCAGGGTTGTGAAATGGCAACTGCATTAGGAGTTTCAGACGTATTTTCGGCCGATTCAATTTCGCAGGTTTCATCGGGTGAAAAAGCGGGAGAATTAGATAAAGTTTTTAAAACAATAGCTCATAATTATGAAAATCATTTAGAGGTTGCTCTACAAGCTGCTTTAAAATTAATAGAACCTGTTATGATAGGAATTGTAGGAATTTTTGTTGCTTATATCGCCGTTAATGCATATAAGGGGTATTATTCTGCTATTTTTTCAATGTTCTAATCTTATCAATAGCCTCTTTTACATTTTCAACCGTTATATTATTTAAGCAGGCTTTGTTATTAGGACACTTCTTCTTTATTGAACAGGGCATACAGGGTAAATCGGATTTTAATAATATATTATTTTCTCCGAGTGCCTTCCATTTTTCAAAAGGCATAGGCCCGTATAATCCTATTACGGGTGTCCCGACTGATGACGCCATATGCAGTGTGCCCGAATCGTTGCCTATTATAAAATCAACTGTTGAAAGGATATATAAACTGTCTTTTATGTTAACTTGTCCACATAAATTTATAGGTTTTATATTTAATTCACTATTGTAAATAATACTGTCATATTTCTGCTTATCACTTTTTGCCCCTATAAATATAACTTGTGTATCTTTTTTATTGGACAAATAATCAATAATTTGTGCAAAGTTTTTTATATCCCACTCTTTATTTTCGTTTGAAGCGCAAACATTTACAACGGCGCTTGGTAAATTTTTATTTAAATGATATTCCTTAAAAAGTTCTTCCGCTTTTTGTTTTGAGTTATCATCAATCCAATTTTCAAGGTATGTATCTTTTATTTCAAGTCCGTCAGATTTTAAAACATCCAAAAAACATAAGGATTCATGTTTTACATTATCGTATTTAACTTTTTTTGTCAGTAGAAAACTTCTGTTTTCAGTATCAAAACCGATTCTTTCTTTTATTCCCGCGAAATAACATAATAAAGCACTTGATAAAGATCGTTTTATTATGTAGGCTTTGTCATATTTTTGTTTTCTTAGTTCAAAAACGTAATGCCAAAAGGATTTTGTTTTTCCTTCTCCGTTTTCATATTTATGTTTTCTTGTGGTATCAAAATAAATAAAATTATTTACATAAGGACAATTTTCAATAACTTCTCCCGAGTTTGGAGAAACAAGCATATCAATTTGAGCATCAGGATAATTATATCTGAGGTTTCTTAAAAACGGTACGGTTAAAATCATATCGCCTATAAATCTGTATCTTACCACAAGAATTTTCATCATATTCCGCATACTTCCTTCATATCCATATAGGCTTTTAACTTAAGTGCAAATATCTTAACCGGCAGTTCTACATCATTTATAATATCAATTATTTTAACTGCATCTTTTTCCGTAGTTACGATGCAGTCAATATTTTCTTCCTGTGCATAGTGAATTATCTTAGATATATCATCATTTTCGTATGTGTGATGATCTTCAAACTCAAGAACGGCAATAAGTTTATAGTCGGTTTTTAAAAATTCATAAAAACCTTCAGGCTGTCCTATTGCAGAAAACGCCATTATTCGAGAGTCTTTAGGTAATTGTTCTCCGGTCAAGATATTATATGCATAATCAGGCACTATCTTACACAAATATGTCGGCTTCTTAAAGTGTTTTTTGATATAGTCGCAATATTTCAAAGCATTTTTGGAATCATAATTTTTGTTAACTATAACCAGTTTATCGGCTCTTGAAAGGTTTGATAAATCTTCTCTTAAAGGACCTGCAGGTAAAACATAACCGTTGCCGAATTTATTTTTTGCATCAATAAGAACAATATCTAAATCTCTGTTCATTTTACGGTGTTGAAATCCGTCATCAAGTATAATTATATCGGGATTATATTTTTCTTTAATATATTTTTCCGCTTTTATTCTGCTTGAGCAGGTAACAACATAAGCCCCTTTGCAGTTATCTGCAAGCCAAACAGGTTCATCTCCGGCTTTTGATGCTTGATATAATGCCCCCGAGCCTTCTGAAATAATATTAGGTGTTTTATTATTTATTTTTGCACCGTATCCTCGAGATAATATTGCAACTTTTTTATTAAGGCTCAGAAAATATTTTGCAATTTCTAATGTTATGGGGGTCTTACCCACTCCTCCCGTTGTTATGTTGCCTATGGAAATTACGTAACTTTTTGATGTATGCCTCGGCAGTAATTTGAATTTATATAAATTATTCCTCAATAAAGTTATAAGTTTATAAAAAAAACTTATCGGTCTTAATAGGTTTACGATTACTTTTTCCTGTATGGTTAAATCTTTTTTATAGTGAAGTTTTGATATAAATAGTTTCATTTTAAACCTAGAATAACAGTCTGAAAATTAAAAATCTTTTATTTAACTTTTCCGAGAACTTTCTTAAGTTTTCAGAGGTTACATTTATATCATCCATAGTTTGTTTAATTTTTTCCTCATCCTCTGTTGCATAATTGACTGTATCTAATGTAATTGTCAACTTGTCGAGAGCTGTATTTAATTTGCAAACGGATTCTTTCAAATATTTTTTCAAGTTTGCGTCTTTAGACATATCATTAATGTAACTTGAAAGTTCTGCAATATTTTTAACGGTTATATCAATATTTTTAAGCGTAGATTGAGTTGTCGGGTCTTCCATAAGTCCTGAAATATTATCGGATAACCTTTCAAATGATTTGGTTGCGTTAGCAACGGTTTGAGCGAAATCAGGATCCCCCGTAATCTTATTAATATTATCCGTTAGGGTTATTAACCTTTCCGAAAGTTGATTTGCGCTATCAGATAACATTTCAAGCTCTACTTTAGATAAATCTATTAATTCTTGAGCTTTTTCCATTGTTATATTTGCGTTTTCGGTTAAAGCCGAGACATTGAATGCGGATGCTTGTAATTCTTTAATTACATCATCAGATAAAAGTGTTGAAATTCTTTCATTTGTTTCAATCAAAGATTCTGCACTTCTGACTTGTAAATCAAGAAAATCAGCTATCCTCATGGGTTCTATAACCGTATAAGGTGAATCTGTTTTGGGATATGGAATATCTATAGGCTCTTTTGGTATAAGTCTTAATTTTTTTGAATTGTCTTCATTTATTATTTGTCCGTTTAAATTTTCGGGGGTGATTAATCCCGGAAGATTAACTATATACTTGACTTTATAGGCATTTTTAGTTTTGATATTTTCTTTAACTATAATAGGAAGCATATTGGTTTCAACAATTTCAACCTTTTTAATTTCTCCTATATCATAGTATTTATGGTCAAGCATCATTTCAACCTTATCTTCGGGGTGAAGAATTAATGATTTTCCGCCTTCGGGAATATAAATAACTCTTTCTCTCGGAGGAGTTATTTCAAGAAATTGTTCCCCTATGATTCCTGATTGTTGTATGGAAATTTCTGAAGCTTTCGGAATAACTATATTAGGTTCGGTTATAACAAATTTTATATCAACATGGCTTTTATTCTCATCAATTTTAGGTTTAATTTCTTCAACTTGCCCTATTCTTACGCCCATCATCTGAACACCGCTTCCCGAGCGCATTCCGTTTACATCATTGAAACTTACGGTGATTCTTTCCGCGTTAGATATTGCTTTACCTTTTACCCATAAAACAGTAAACAGTAATATTATTATTGCTGATATTGCTAATATTCCAACTTTGAATGATGATGAAAATTTCATATTTTTCCTTTTACTTATTAATTATTTTACACTAAAAAATTAAAAATCAGAAGCGGCAATTTTCATTGGACCTTCTATTGAGGCAGAGACGAATTGTTTTGTATATGGGTTATCCTGCCTCAATAAATCATCAGGAGTGCCTCTAAAAACAATATGTCCGCCGTATAACATTATTAATTTATCCGAGCATCTTTTTATCGTTGACATTTGGTGGGTTACCACTATTGAAGTGGATTTAGTTTCATCTCTTAACCTTAAAATATAATCTTCAATAACGGTAGAAGCTATGGGATCAAGTCCGGCCGTTGGCTCATCGTATAGAATATATTTGGGTTTTGTAATAATTGCTCTGGCTAAACTTACTCTTTTCTGCATTCCGCCTGACAGTTCATGCGGAAATTTATCCTCTATCCCCGGTAAACCTACGGTATTAAGACTTTGTGCCACAAGGTCTTTTAATTCTTGTTTTGTATATAAATGTCTGAATTCTTTCCTTTCTTGAAGTGCAAAAGATATATTGTCAAAAACATTTAACGAATCAAAAAGAGCGGAATATTGGAATACCATTGCAATATCGCCATCATCTATATCTATTTTGCCTGAATCCGCATTTAATAATCCGCATAAAATTTTTAAGATTGTACTTTTTCCCGAACCTGAAAAACCTACAATAGAAAGGACTTCGCCTTGTTCAACTTTAAAAGAAATGTTATCAAGTACTTTTTTTCCGTCAAATTCTTTTGTTAAATTTTCTACGTTTATTGACATAATATCCTTCTTCTCTTTAGAAATAAAATGCTGCCGCAAAAATAGCGTCCAAAATTACTATTGCAACAAAAGACCATACAACCGCTTTTGTTGTTGCAATACCGACTCCTTTTGCTCCGCCTTTTGCATCGTATCCGCAGCTGGAACTTATTAAACTAATGCATCCTCCAAAACACGCAGCTTTTAAAAGCATTATATTTATATCTCTTATATACAAACCCTGCCACACTGATGAAATATAACAAAGCCAAGTAACATCTTTTGCTGAAATCATAGAAGTAATTCCGCCGGCAAGTATTCCGAAAGTTGAGGATATAATTACAACAAACGGCATCATTATTGCCCCTGCCAGTACTCTGGGTAAAAATAAATACTTAAAGGGAGATACTTTAAGTACTTTCATTGCATCAATCTGGTCAGTAACTCTCATAGTTGCAAGTTCACTTGCTTGAGATGACCCTATCATAGAAATAATGGCAAATCCTGACATTATAACTCCGATTTCCCTGACCATTGTTAATGCTACCAATAATCCTATATAGTCTTTCCCTCCTTGCTTTACAAGCTCGGGAGCTACCTGCATGGCTAGTATTATAGCTGTCATCGCTACTATTGATAATGTTATGGGCAGTGAATCAACCGCGAAGCGTGAAGCTTGTTCCATTACCTGTTTGATATTTATCTGCAAGCTAAACAGGTATTTTAAAACCTGCCACAACTGATAGGCAATATTTCCAAAAGTTTCCATAAATTCTTTCAGATGTTTAGCTATCATTATAAATACTTGATAGGTTATTGTCTGTTTTAAATACAATTGAATATTAGCCATAATTGTATTTTACAATAAATTAAAAAAATAAACTATAAAGTAAATTATAGTTTTTTCGAATTATCATTATCTTTAATTTCTTTTTCGCAAGCAGTTTTAATAATGCGAGCACCGATATATAGTCCTGTGCCAATGGCAATAACGGCACCTGCCGTTCCTATGCAGGATAAAACTATACCTGCCGCCAAAGCTGAAGCTATTATGCCTATTTGAAAAGTTGTATCCGCTTTATCTCTTAACAGTGCTTCACGCCTTGCAATTTCGCTTTGGTCGGGTTTGCTTGATTTTACAAGCTGGTCTTGAGTAAAATTATTTTTTGAAGCAAAATTTGGGGCTTGAGTTGTAACTTGATTATTAAAAAGTTTAGGTGCTATTGATTCTAATTTTGTTATTTGACTTTTAACTTGAAAAATATCTTTTGTAAGTTGTTTATCCATAACAACACGATCATTAGAACGCCTTTCAATGCCGGAACGCCGTTCTATTGCTACAGGGATATTTTGTTTTCTTCTGTCTTCGCTTCTCTGATATTGCGGGTATAGACTTGCTATTTTATATAAATCCATGCCTTTTACCTGTTTACTGTTATAAGTTGCAACATTATATTTTTTGCTAAGATTTTTATATAATTTTGTAAAATTTTTTAAATCCTACTTTAATATTATATCAATAATTTAATTTTTGGAAACTTAAGTATATATGTAAAGATTAAAGTTATGGAAATTTCTTCTGGTATATCAAACAGGCAGGTTCAAATTCAAACCAATAAAAGAAGTGAACAACCTGTTAATAAAAACGTAAAAGTAAGTGATAATAAAGATTCACTTCCTTTAACGTCGTTTCAGGGGATTTCCATGCTTAATACTGAAGTTCCTGTTTCTTATACAAAAATAGGGGAAATTTTTGTTCCGGGCTTAGCTCAAAAGGCTTCTTTATTTAAACTTTCTAACGGGCAGAAAGTTGTTATATGCCCGAAAAAAGGACCTACCTATATTAAAACAACATATAATGTCGGTTCTTTTAATGAAACTGATGACATAAGAGGTATAAGCCATTTTATAGAACATAATTTATTTAACGGAAGTAAAGATTTAAAACCGCAGGAATATAATTCAAAAGTGGCCAAAATGGGAGGTGTTACCAATGCTTCCACATTCTTGAGCGTTACGGATTATTATTTGGGACTTCAACTGTTAAATGAAAACTCATTAGAAGAAGCAATAAAACTAAATGCCAGCCAGACGCAGTTCCCTTCATTCCCGGCTGAACAATTGGAAAAAGAAAAAGAACCCGTTAAATCAGAAATTGATGTTTATAAAGATAAACCTGATTGTGCCGCTCAAAACATTATTTTAAAAGATTTATTTGGTATTAAATCTGCTTCTTATGATTTAACCTTAGGTACAAAAGATAATATTAACGCTTTAAATAAAGAAAAAGTTCAGGATTATTTTGATACCTGGTATACGCCTGACAATGCTTTAACCGTCATTACGGGTGATGTTGATGTAAATGAAACTATAGCTCTTGTTTCCAAATATTTTAACAAACAGAATAATTATTCAAAAGTAAACAAAAGATTCTATCAGCCTTTGGATTATATTAAACAAACAAAAAGAACCGATATTGTTATGCCTAATTCGGTTAACTCTTCCATAACAATGGGGTTTGCTATCCCTGAAGGTACTACAAAAGAAGATATGGTAAAAGTAGAAAGTTTATTATCATTATTGAGGTCAGATGAGTCAAGATTATCAAAAGCCCTTGATAGTTACGGTATTAAACCATATTTTGAAATAATTGATGCTCAAAATAAACCCGATGGAGCTAAAGCGGTAATTTGCTATGTTAACTCACCTGAAGATAAATTAGAAGAAGTTCTTAATATTGTATTCCGTGAATTATCTAATATATCCTTATATCCTCCTTCTTATCAGGAATTAAATAATGTTAAAAATAAAAGTATATATGAATTAAATTCTGTTAGCGATGACTCTGAATATTTAAATACTGTTTTAACGGAAGCAGTTAAAAATAATTATTCGGATTACTTTGTACAAAAAATAAATACAATAAATTCCATAACTCCCAATGATATTTCAGATACGGCAAGAAAATTTTTGGATTTAAATAAAACAGCTGTTTGTGTTTCTCATGCCAAGACGGGTACAACTACAAATAATGTTTCATTCGGCAGGTCGATTTCAGTTAGTGATTCCCTTAATGCTGAAGCACAAAAAGTCAGTGAATTTATTCTTCCTAATAATATTCATACAAAATTTGTTCCTTGTTCTTCAAACTTAAAATCAAGTTTTTATATGGAGTTTAAAACAGACGAGCTGAATGATGTATCCGATCCTGCGATGCAGGTCTTAACAGAACTTTTAAACAGAGGTAATGCATACAGAAATTATGATACAATAAGAACTTTTAAAAATTCACGTGATTTGGATTATACATTTTCTGCTTCGGTTGACGGTTTAACGTGCAGCGGCAGTTTCTATAATCAAGATGCAAATGATGTTCTTGCCTTGGTAAAAGAAACACTTTTTAACCCTAACTATAGCGAAGCGGAGTTCCAAAGAGCTAAAGAAATTATTAAAAACAGAATATTGGCGGAAAATAAATCACCAAAAGAGAAATTATTTAAAGAAATATTTCCTTCTTTAAAAATATTTGATTTAAAGGAGGATAGGCTTCAAGCTCTTGATACTCTTACTTTGGCAGATATTCAAAATCTTTATGCAAGAATATTATCAACTTCACAGGTGCAAACAACAATTAGTGCCCCCGTTGAGGAAAATCCTTATATATATAATGTTTATAATAATGCTTTATCTTTTGGGCTGCCAATATTCAGACCCTCAACAAAAGAAAAATCCCCTTCTTATAATATTTATCAACCGATTCAGCAGGCTGTTACTCTTAAAGAAGTTGAAGATAATACTCAAGCTAATATAACAAGAGCATATACGTTTAAACAATCAAAAAATATTGATGATATTGCAAAAATTCGGCTTCTGGACGTTATATTGGGCTCAGGTGGTATGAAATCAAGATTATTTGTTGATTTAAGGGAAAAGGAAAAACTTGCATATCATACATCTTCTTGTCTTTTAAACGAGAAAAATCTGGGGATGATATTGATGGATATTGAAACCACAACTCAAAGTCCTGACCCGAAAGAGGGGTCTCCCGAAAATGTTAATAAAGCTCTTGATGGATTTAACAGAAATGTTGAAGCTTTAAAAAATTCTTATGTTTCTCAAGAAGAGCTGGATAATGCTAAAACCATATTAAAAACAAGGATATTAAATGATATGGAAACAACGGCTTCTAAAATGATTCAGTTCCATCTTATGGAAGACTCTCCGTATGATAATGCATATAATCAGGCTTTAATAGAAGCAATAGATAAAGTAAGCGTATCTGATATAAAAGATGCGGCAAACTATGTATTTAAAAATCCGCCCGTAACTTCAATAATGGCAAGTCAAAGTACATTTGACGCTTTAAACATATAAAAAAGGAGGTTTTTAAAACCTCCTTTTTAAATTTATTTCTTTAAGAATTCAGGAATGTCCAAAATATTATTTGCGAATTCTGCAGCAGCTTTTGAAACCTTAGGTGAAGGATTGCTGTTTAATCCGTTCGGACCGCTGAATAAATCCATTGCACTAAGAGTTTTTTCTTCTTCTTTTTGTGCAAAGTTATCAACTTGGTTTTTCTTTAATTCAAAACCTGTAGCGATAACGGTGATTTGAATTTCACCTTGAATTCTGTCATCAATAACAGCACCGAAATGAACAGTTGCGTCTTCCGATACAGCATCATGGATAACTTGAGCAGCGTCTGTAACTTCGTATAAAGTCATATCGGGACCGCCGGTAACGTTCATAATAATACCTGATGCACCTTTAATTGATGTTTCTAACAGAGGTGAATTAATTGCTGATTTAGCAGCTTCAAGAGCT
>CANQJQ010000001.1 GCA_947624265.1 Candidatus Gastranaerophilales bacterium | reverse complement strand
TTGATATCGTATTAAACCCTCTGGGTGTACCTTCTCGTATGAATGTAGGTCAGACTTATGAATGTTTGCTTGGTTTAGCATCATACTTAACGGGCGACTATTATGAAGCACCTTCATTTGACGAAATGTACGGAGAAAATAAATCAGAGATATCTACAAAGTATGAACTTTTAAGAGGTATTAAAGAATCAGGCTGTGATTGGGTAAGAGAAGACGGAAAAGTAATATTATATGACGGAAGAACGGGTGAGCCATTTGACAGACCTGTTTCTGTAGGTATTACGTACTTCCTGAAACTTGTTCACTTGGTTGACGATAAAATCCATGCTCGTTCAACAGGTCCTTATTCCTTGGTAACTCAACAGCCTTTAGGCGGTAAAGCTCAATTCGGCGGTCAGAGATTCGGAGAAATGGAGGTATGGGCATTAGAAGCATACGGTGCGGCTTATACACTTCAAGAAATGTTAACAATTAAATCTGATGATGTTAATGGTCGTTCAAGAGCTTATGAAGCAATCGTTAAAGGTGATAACATTCCAAGACCTGGTATACCAGAATCATTTAAAGTACTTGTAAGAGAATTACAAAGTATCGGTTTGGATATATCAGTATCTAAGAAGAGCGGTGAAGAAGTTGATTTAATGTCAGATACGGATGATTTAAGGAAGGCAGCTCCAAAGAGAATACTTTCCGATATTGACTCTGAATTGTTAAATATAAACTTCTTGGAAACTCCAAGTTCATTTAAAGAATAGAAGATTAAAGGAGATAAAAAATTGTCTACAAGTATAGATTATTTTGATTATATACGAATAAGTATAGCCTCCCCCGAGCGCGTACTTAAATGGTCATACGGTGAAGTAACAAAACCTGAAACCATTAACTATCGTACATTAAAACCCGAAAGAGACGGGCTCTTCTGCGAAAGGATTTTCGGACCTACAAAGGACTGGGAATGTTATTGCGGAAAATATAAAAGAGTAAGACACAAAGGTATTATCTGTGAAAGATGCGGTGTTGAAGTTACTGATTCAAAAGTAAGACGCCACAGAATGGGGCATATTAAATTAGCAGCTCCCGTCAGCCATATCTGGTTTTTAAAAGGTATTCCAAGCTACCTTGGTTTACTTTTGGATATGACTTTAAAAGATCTTGAACAGGTTATATATTTCAACAATTATGTTGTTATTGATCCGGCGGAAAGTGAGTTCAAAAAATACCAGCTTTTAAATGAAGAAGAATATGAAGATTATATGCTTGAGCATGAAGATTCTCAGTTAAAAGTAGGTATCGGCGCTGAGGCAATAAAAGAATTGTTAGGCGAAATTTCACTTCAAGAAATGGCAGAATCTATAAGAGGCGAATTATCCGGATTATCGGGAAGTGTTCAAAGAAAAGCTAAATTAATTAAAAGATTAAGACTTGTTGAATCACTTCTTGACAGCCATACAGAACCTACTTGGATGATAATGGATGTATTACCCGTTACCCCTCCTGATTTAAGACCTATGGTTCAATTAGACGGCGGCAGATTTGCCACATCCGATTTGAATGACTTATACAGACGTGTAATAAACAGAAATAACCGTTTATTAAGATTATTGGAAATGGGCGCACCTGAAATCATTGTTAGAAATGAAAAACGTATGCTTCAGGAAGCTGTTGACTCGTTAATCGATAACGGAAGAAGAGGAAGAACGGTTGTTGGTCCAAGCAACAGACCGTTAAAATCTTTAAGCAACATTATTGAAGGTAAACAAGGTCGATTCAGACAGAACTTATTAGGTAAACGTGTTGACTATTCAGGTCGTTCGGTTATCGTTGTAGGTCCTAAACTTAAATTAAATCAATGCGGTTTGCCTAAAGAAATGGCTATCGAATTATTTAAACCTTTTGTAGTTAATAAATTAATTGAAAGAGGTTATGTACAAAATATTAAATCAGCTAAAAAGAAGATAGAACGTTCTGAAGCGATTGTATGGGATATTTTGGAAGAAGTTATTGACGGACATCCGGTATTATTGAACCGTGCTCCTACATTGCACAGACTGGGTATTCAAGCATTTGAACCTGTCTTGGTTGAAGGAAGAGCTATTCAATTACATCCGCTTGTTTGTACGGCATTTAACGCTGACTTTGATGGAGACCAGATGGCTGTTCACGTACCATTATCAATTGAGGCTCAAGCTGAAGCAAGAATGTTAATGCTTGCAACAAATAATATTTTGGCTCCTGCAACGGGTAAACCAATTATTGCAGCTTCTCAAGATATGGTTTTAGGTATGTATTACCTGACATTAATGAATAATGATGATGAAGGTAAACAGCTTAAGTATTTCTACAGCTTTGAAGATGCAATTGCCGCTCATGAAACAGGCGTTATAAACCTTCACGACAGAATAGTAGTTCGTGATGAGCACGGAGAAAGACTGGAAACAACAGTAGGAAGAATAATCTTCAATGAAACGGTAAGAAATGCAATCTTTGCATCATAATTTAAGTAAAGGTGAAAATAACATGGATACATTACTACATAAGAATACAAAAAAATCATTTGACTTCATCAATGAACAGGTGAATAAAAAATCGATTAATAAATTATTAGCGCAAGTATATCTTGAGTTTGGCGGTGCAAAGACGGCAACCTTAGCTGATAACCTTAAAAACTTAGGATATCATTATGCTACTAAATCCGGTACTACTATATCTATTGCGGATTTATCAGTACCTGCGGATAAAAAAGAACTTTTAAACGAAGCTGAAAAAGAGATTGAAAAATCTACTCACAGATATTTAAAAGGTGATATCACTGAAGTTGAAAGATACACAAAAGTTATTGATACTTGGAGTGAAACAACATCAAAATTAACGGCAAGAGTTGTTGAAAACTTTGACAGATTAAACCCCGTTTACATGATGGCATTCTCAGGTGCAAGAGGTAACGTTTCTCAGGTATCTCAATTAGTAGGTATGAGAGGTTTGATGGCTGATGCGCAAGGTCAAATCATTGACTTACCTATTAAATCAAACTTTAAAGAAGGTCTTTCAGTTACCGAATACATTATTTCTTCATACGGAGCAAGAAAAGGACTTGTAGATACGGCGTTAAAAACAGCGGACTCGGGATATTTAACAAGAAGACTTGTTGACGTTGCTCAAGACGTAATCATCCGCGACCATGATTGCGGAACAAAACGCGGTATTATGATGACTGATATCTCTGACGGTGAAAAAATAGTTGCTCCTTTGACGGAAAGATTATTGGGAAGAACCATAGCGGAAGATATTAAAGATAAAGACGGAAATGTCGTAATTCCTGCTAATACAACAATAGACAGAGATGATATAAGAAAGATAAAACCGTTAGACTTACATCAATTAAAAGTACGTTCACCATTAACTTGTGAACTTGAATACGGAATCTGCCAAAAATGTTATGGTTGGGCAATGACAACGCAAAAGCTTGTTGATGTCGGCGAGGCAATCGGTATTATTGCAGCTCAGTCAATCGGTGAACCGGGAACACAGCTTACCATGAGAACATTCCACACAGGCGGTGTATTTAAAGGCGCAGGTGCTATGAAGGAAATAATCTCTGACGTTGACGGTAAAATCGTAACAAAAATCTTCACCAGAGATTTAAGAACACGTCATGGTGATAATGTTGCTATTACGGTTCAAGAATCCGATATGGAAATTAAAACAGGCTCAAAAACTAAGAAATATCATATTCCTTCAGGTGCTATTTTATATGTTCATGAAGGTCAGGAAGTTAAAAAAGGCGATAAAATTGCCGTTTATGAACCTGCATCAGGCGGAGACGGAAGCCGTTTAACTGAAAAAGCTACAAAAGATATTACTTCCGATTTATCAGGTGAAATAGTATTTGAAGACTTTGTTGCAGATGAAAAGAAAGACAGACAAGGCAATATTTCAAGAACGGCAAGTAAAAACGGAATAGTTTGGGTTCTTGGCGGTGATGTATACAACCTTCCGGGCGGTTCTACAATCTTGGTTAAAGACGGTAAAGCTGTTAAAGAAGGTGAAAAACTTGCTGAAATTCATATTATATCGGAACACGGCGGTGAAGTTCGTCTTGGTGATAATTTAGTTGTTGAAGATGTTAAATTTGACGGTAAAAAAATTAAGAAAATCGTTAAAGGTAAAGAACTTACAATAGTTATTGCTTCTATAACATCATCAAATGCAACTTTTGAACAAACTAAAAAAGAACAAGTATGGACAGTTAAGAAAACAGGCGAAAAATATATCGTTAAGGCTCCGATTGATACTGTTGTAGAAAGCGGAATGATTATTGCGGAATTACTTGACGAAGAATATACAGTTCCTTCTTCAGGTGAAATAAGATACAACGGTATTGAAGTTGATGAAAATCAAATTATAACAAAACCGGGTGAAGTAATATTTATTCCGGATGAAATTCATCAGGTTAATAAAGATTCAGCTTTAAAAATGGTTGAATCAGGAACATTTGTTACTGCCGGAACCGAAGTCGTAAAAGATTTATATGCTCATATTGACGGTATTGTTGAAATAAAAGAATTTAACGATATGATACACGAAGTTGTTATCCGTCCCGGAGAAATATATAATTTAAACGGAATAGGCGACTTAAAGGTTGATGAAGGCGAATTTGTTAAAAAAGGTACTGAAATAGCACCAAAAATTAAAGCAAAAGTTGATTCAATTGTTACAATTGTCGATAACGAAAAAGATACACTTGAACTTGACGATTTAGAAGAAGATTTGGGTGTAGTCGCCATTGATGAAAAATCTATTTCAAACCAGCCTATACAAATTCTTGTAAGACCTGTTCAAAGGTTTAATATTGATACAAAAGATGTATCTATTAAATTTAATTCAACTGATGAAGCTATTGATTTGGTTCCTGTTACTCAGTTACAATACAAAGACGGTTCAAGAGTAAGAAATCTTGACGGCGGAGTACTTACAAGAACAAGTTTAGTTCTTCAAATGGACGGATACTTAAGCCACTTAAAAGGTTTAGTAGAGCTTGACAGTAATAACAACTTAAAAATTGTTGTACTCGAAAACTTAATTGTAAGAAGAGAAGCAGAAGGTCAATCAAAGACATCAGCTTCAATGCAGACGGAACTTTTGGTTTCGGATGGTCAGATTATAGAACCCAAAACACCTGTTGCAAAAACACAAGTTCTTGCAATAAGTGATGCTGTTGCATCAATAAAAGATAACAATCAGGACGTAAGAAGATTACTTTTGGTTTCTGACAGCAGTGAAGTAAAAGTAAGTCTTAAATCTAAACCTACCGTTAAAAAAGGTGATTTGGTAAAAATGGATGCCGTAATATCTGAAGGCGGAGAAGTTTCTCAACAATCAGGTTTGGTAGTTGCAACAGATAAGAACTCTATAACCTTAAGAACCGGACGTCCATACTTAATCAGTCCGGGGACAATGCTCCAAGTTGCAAACGGTTCATTAGTAAACCGCGGTGATATGATAGCTACATTGGTATTTGAAAGACAGAAAACAGGTGATATCGTTCAAGGTTTACCTCGTGTAGAAGAACTTCTTGAAGCAAGAAAACCGAAAGATTCCGCTGTTGTTGCAGAATATGCAGGTAAGGCTGAAATCGAAATAGAAGATGATGTGCCCCGTTTATTCTTAAACGGTGAAAACGGACGTCAAGAGGTTAAATATTCTATTGATTCAAATATTATTGTAGCAAACGGTCAAGAAATAAAAGCGGGTCAGGCATTGACAGGCGGACCTTTAAATCCGCATGACGTTATTCGTTTGAATGGTGTTGAAGCGGCTCAACAATACTTAGTTGACGAAGTACAAAGAGTATATCGTTCTCAGGGTGTTGAAATTGCCGATAAACACGTTGAAGTTATTGTAAGGCAAATGACCAAGAAAGTAAAAATTCTTGAATCGGGCGATACAAAACTGCTTCCGGGTGAATATCTTGAATATAAAGAAGTTCAGGAAGAAAACGAAAAAGTTAAAGCAAATGGCGGTGTTGAAGCTACTTATGAAGCTGTTCTTTTAGGTATTACAAAAGCAAGTTTGAACACGGAAAGCTTTATATCAGCTGCTTCATTCCAAGAAACGACAAGAATTTTGACTGAGGCTGCCGTTGAAGGTAAACGTGATTTACTTAGAGGTCTAAAGGAAAATGTTATTATCGGTAGATTAATTCCTGCAGGTACAGGATTTTATCATTTAACAAATGCTTCGGAAGAAAAAGACAGAGAAGCTCAAAAACGTGCAGCAGAAAAGAATAATGCAAGAAAACCATCTGCAATATTAGAAGAAATCGAAGGCATGTTTGGTGCTCCCGAATTAACCGACTATACAATTGAATAATCTTATAGTTTCGTAAAAAATGTCAGTAATTTAACAATGTTAGATTACTGATATTTTTTTTGGAGAAATTATGAGAAAATTATTTGTTCTTCTGTTTTTGGGAATATGTATTAACTTGCAATGTTTTGGTGATGAAATACAAGATGTCCAATGTTTTTTTAATGAATATATAGAGGCTGCTAACAGTTATAACAGTGATTATTTTAAATATTACAGCGATGATGCAAAGATTGTCCGAGTAGTGGAAAAACCTGACGGAACAAAAGAATCCGTAAATATACCGTTAGACCGCTATAAAAGTGAAGCTAAAAAATCCACAAAATTAATGAAATTGAGAAAATATAAAAATCATTATTTTAACGTGAAAATTACACCCTTCGGGAAAAACTACAAAGTAGCTGCAATGCGGATGCCTTCAACAAGTGATTATAAGATACCTGCTTATTTTATAATAGGCAAAGATTCTAACGGAAACTGGAAGATTAAAGAAGAATCCATGAATACAAAAGTTCAAAGGTTTTTAGATAAAGATTAAACAATTTCATTTTTATCATTTAATTGAACAATGGCAGGTTTAAAGGTTTTTGCTTCTTCGGGTGTCATTTGGGCATAAGCGCAGATAATAATTTTATCTCCGATTTGAGCTTTTCTTGCCGCTGCACCGTTTAAGCAAAAATCTTTATTGTCTCTTTTGCCTGCTATTATATATGTTTGGAATCTTTCACCGTTATTAATGTTTAAAATATCAACTTTTTGACCTTCGGTCATATTTGCTTTTTCCATAATCGCTTCATCTATGGTAATAGAACCAACATAGTTGAGGTTTGCGTCGGTTACGGTAGCTCTATGGATTTTTGCATATAAATATTCAAGTAACATAGTATCTATATTTTAACAAAAACAAAATTTTATAATCAATAAAAAAATAGTATAAAAAATCCTTAATAATTTATAATCTAAGCTTAAAATTCTTGAGAAAAATCCATAAATCCCCTAAAATATATGTATGTGGGGAATATATGCAGGATAAAAATTTTTTATTAATAGATGGACATGCGCTGGCATACAGGTATTTTTTTGCACTTGAAAGAACAGCGATGAAAACAACTGACAATCAACCAACCTGGGCGGTTTTCGGATTTTTTAAGGCACTTTTTGATTTATTACAAAATCAAACAATCAAGCCTGATGCAATAGCTGTTACTTTTGATGTTTCAAGGCATACATACAG
This sequence comes from Candidatus Gastranaerophilales bacterium, assembly GCA_947624265.1. Taxonomy (GTDB): domain Bacteria; phylum Cyanobacteriota; class Vampirovibrionia; order Gastranaerophilales; family Gastranaerophilaceae; genus Avigastranaerophilus. The sequence goes on along the minus strand of CANQJQ010000001.1, from coordinate 48,638 downwards.
ATCCGAGATGTATTCTGAATATAAAGCAAACAGAGAAAGTATGCCTGATACTTTAAGAAGTCAACTTGCCTTGATAGTAGAAGGACTGCATGCTTTAAATATCCCTATATACACAAAAGAAGGGTATGAAGCAGATGATGTTATAGGAACGATTGCGGCTAAAGCAAAACAGAAACAGCATACTACATATATTCTGACGGGAGATAGAGATTCTTTCCAACTGGTGGATAGAGAAGGCTTTATTAAAGTAATTATGCCCTCGAAAGGTGAACTTACAGAATTTGATTGGTATAAAGTGTATGACAAAATGGGTGTTTATCCCTATCAAATTACAGACTATAAAGGTTTATCGGGTGATACCTCCGATAATATTCCCGGAATTAAAGGAATAGGCGAAAAAACAGCGTGTAAACTTCTTTCACGATTTGATAAACTTGAACAGATATATGAACATATTGATGAAGTTACGGAAAAAGCCTTAAATAAAAAATTGAAAGAAGGCAGAGAAATTGCTTTACTTAGCAAAGAGCTTGCTACTATTCAGCGTAATTTAGATATAGATTTTGATTTTGACTGCGCAAAACTTGAAATGCCTAATTATGATGCGGTTATTGAATTTTTTAAGAAAAATCAGTTCTATAATTTTCTTAAAAATTCAGAAAACATTTTAAAACCTTTTAAAATCGGGTCTAGTGATGCTAAGGTGGCTGAACATTGTTTAAATCCTGAAACAAGTACCCCGCAGCAAGGGCAGATGCAATTAGGACTGGGTATTGGAGAAATGCTGGTACAAGTATCGCATAAAGAATATAACCACGAAAAAAATATTGTAGATACCCTTGAAAAACTTAACAAATTAATTGAAGAATTAAACACGCAGACTGTTTTTTCAATAGATGTGGAAACTACGGGAATTAATCCTTTAGAGTGCGACTTGGTAGGTATATCTATTGCATATTGCGAACAAATTCAAGCTAAAAACGGAAGGGTAAAAATTGATGAAACAAAAAGTGATTTGGTTAAATCATATTATATCCCTGTATTTCATCTTGTAGGGCAGCAATTGGAATTAGAAACGGTAATCAAATATCTCGCGCCTGTTTTAGAAGATGAGAAAATTGCAAAAACACTGCAGAATGCTAAATTTGATTATCATGTTTTAAAGCATCATTCCATGCCGATGAAAAATATAATATTTGACACAATGCTTGCAAGTTATATAAAAGATTCTTCGCGCAAACACGGACTAAAACAGCAGGCAAGCGACTATCTTGATTATATGATGGTTGAATATGAGCAGCTTTTAAAAAACAGTTCGGCTTCTCTCACGATTGAAACAGTATCTATAGAAGATGCTGCTTCATACGCTTGTGATGATGCTTTTGCTACTTTACTTCTGACTAAATACTGGTCGCAAAACCTTGATGAAAAAGAACTTGACCTCTTATATAATATTGAAGTGCCTTTAACTATTGTTTTAGCGCAAATGGAAGAAAACGGTGCACATATAGATATTAACTGTTTAAGTGCTATTGATGCGGAAATAAATGAGAAGTTAACTGCGGTTGAGTCTAAAATATATGAGGCCGCAGGCGAAAGATTTAATATTAACTCGCCTAAACAGGTGGGAGATATCCTTTTTGGTAAATTGAACCTTAAAGCAAAAGGAATGAGGTCTAAAACAGGTTTTTCAACTAATGCTAAAGTACTTGAAACTTTGGCTGAAGAACATCAAATAGCAAAAGATATACTTGAACAAAGACATCTTGCTAAATTAAAAAGCACATACGTGGAAACTCTGCCTGAATTGAGAAGCCCGATAGATAACAGAATTCATACAAGTTTTAACCAAACAATAACAACTACTGGCCGTCTGTCTTCTTCAAATCCGAATTTACAAAATATTCCGACAAGAACGGAGCTCGGCAACAGAATACGAGGCGCCTTTACTGCCGAAAATAAAGAAAATGTGATAATATCGGCGGATTATTCACAAATTGAATTAAGACTTTTGGCTCATATTTCCCGAGATGATAATTTAATTGAAGCCTTTTGCTCTGATGAAGATGTTCACAGCTCAACTGCGAGCAAAGTATTTGGCGTCCCGATTGATGAAGTTACAAAGGAAATGCGTTCTAAAGCAAAAACGGTTAACTTCGGTATTGTATACGGTCAATCAAGATACGGATTGGCTTCAAGTCTTGGTATTTCGCCATTTGAAGCACAGGATTTTATAGATAAATATTTTAAATCGTATCCCGATGTTAAAACTTATATGGATGAAACAATTAAATTTGCATACGCTCATGGTTATGTGGAAACACTCTGGGGCAGAAAACGGTATTTGAGCTCGGGTTTATTATCTTCAAATGCAAAAATTCAAGAAGCAGCTCAGCGTGCAGCTATTAACGCGCCTATTCAAGGAACTGCCGCTGATGTTATGAAACTCGCTATGGTTAGGTTACATGATGACTTTACAAAAAATAACATTAAATCTAAAATAATCATACAAGTGCATGATGAACTTGTTATAGAAACAGTTAATACTGAAATAGACGAGGTAAAATCACTTGTTCAAAAAGCTATGGAACTTGATAATCAATTTTTAGTTCCGCTAAAGGTCGATATTTATCAAGGACAATCTTGGATGGAGATATAATGAGGCATATAACAGTTTTAATTATATTTTTGTTGATGGTTTTAACCCCGTCTTATGGTTTTGCGGAAAATATTATTCCGACTGCTACTGCAATTAAAACCGTTCCTACAACTTTAGATTTTGCAAAATCATATAAAACAACCTCTGAAAATCTTTTATATCTTTTACTCTCGGCTATTAATGAATATAATTATTCCATTGAAGAAATTCAATTTAAAACGGGAAGCGTATTATTTAAAGCATATTCCAAAGAATTTATCGCATATATATCTTCTCAAGACGGCTATAACTCTTTTATAAAAATTATTCCCGCAGATAATAAATATAATTTTTCGCCTTCTCTTTTACAAAAATTGCATAATTATATTGAAATAAATAATAATATTAATTTTCAGAAAGTATTGTAATTATTTTTGCGGAATATTAATCGCAAGATTATCAAGCGCCAAGAAGCTTTCTAACACTCCTTCAGAGTATGTGGGGTGTGCAAATATTACATCCTGAATATTTTTGGGAGCAAGCTTATTTGTCATGGCTATTGCAATTTGTTCTATCATTGCGCTTGCTTCTTCAGATATTATATGAGCGCCTAAAATTTCTTTATCTGTGGCAAGAATTTTTATAAAACCTTCTGTTTTATCTTCTGCCCAGGCTTTACCCAAAGCCGATACGGGAAAGAAGGATTTTTTATAGTTAATGCCTTCTTTTTGAAGTTCTTGTTCTGTTTTTCCTATCTGCGCAATTTCAGGATGGCCGTATATTACAGAGGGTACAAGATTTTTATCAAATTTTAATGCAGTTCCGTTAATAATATGTTCTATAACATCTTCTGCCTGTTTTGTTGCACTGTGCGCAAGCATGCTTTGTCCTGTTGCATCTCCTATAATATATATATTATCTTTATTTAAATTCTCGAGGGATGGATTTAAATCTTTAACAGGTTTTCTGCCTGCAGCTACGAGAATATTATCAGCTTCAACGACTTTTCCGTTTGATAAAATAATACTTTTATTTTGAATTTCTTCTATTGTAGTTGAAGTATAAAAATCAATTCGGCTTTTTTTTAGGAGTCTTTCAGCCCTTTGAGATACTTCAAAATCAGCATTAGGGATTATTTTATCCATCATCTCTATAATAGTAATTTTAACCCCCAAGGCAGAAAGAATTCTTGCCCATTCCAAGCCTATAGCGCCCGAACCAACTATTAATACATTGTTTGGAAGTTGATTTAAGTTTAAAATATCATCCGAGGTTAATAAAAAATCCTCATTGTAAATACCTTTAAAGTTAATTTTATTGGGCTCAGAGCCTACTGCTATAATTATATTTTTTACCTCATATTTATCCGTTGAAGTTTTTATTACATGCTCGTTTTCGATATCAGCTTTGTCTTCAACTATAACAATACCGTAACTTTTAATTAAATTAGTGAGTGATTTTCTTATTTTTTCGGATACCGTTTTTTGTCTTTCTTGTATTTTTTCAAAATCAAAAGAGATATTTTCGGCTTTTATCCCGAATTTATCAGCATTTTTAAGTTCGGAAAGTACTTTACAAGAGTGCAAAATGGTTTTAGTCGGTATACATCCTTTATTTAAACAGGTTCCGCCTATATATTCTTTTTCAAATAAAACAACACTTAAACCTTTTTGTGCGGCTCTGATAGCTGCACTGTAGCCCCCTGGGCCTGCTCCTATAATTCCGATATCAAACATACTATCCCTCTTCTTTTTTAATTATACAGTAAAAAGCTAAAAATAAAAAACCTTAATTTTAAAGGGTTTTCGGCTATCTTAAAAAGAGTTCTGTAAAGAAATGTTACAAAAAATATAAAAATTTGAACTTAAAACTAAAGTATTTTTTTTTAATGCCGATACACACATTTGTGAGGTGAAAGAAAAACTCACAAGAATGTAAAAGATAGTTGTTCAAAGGATTCCCTGTTATGAAATTATTGAGTAAGATAGTTGTGCTTTTTAGCGCATTAGTTTTGATGAGCGTATATAATGTTGCTTTTGCCGGTGATTTTTCGGCAAATACTAAGCAGCCTGCTTTGGTTGAAGCGCTTAACAGATTAGAAGCAATGCATAATACAAAAGTTTTAAATGTTATAAAAGGTCAAAACTCTACAAACAGACCTATCAGAATAATGTTCAGAGATATGGCTGTATTGGGTTACGGTACTTGTGAAGCAGTTACTGCAAAAACAGCTGATGGCGGTTTGACTATAATAATAAGCTCAAACTATAAAACAGCTCCTGTTGAAGCTATAGCTTGCTTAATCGCTCACGAAAGCGTTCACCACGAAAATACAAAAACTTATGAAGAAGAAGTCAGAGCTTGGACGGCTGAAGTTCAAACATGGGTTGCATTTACTCAAGTTAATCCTTCTTTAAAATCAAGCGATTCTAAATTAGTAAAAAGATTAAACTATTTATCTAAATTATATGTAAATGACGGCAATCAAATGACTTCAATCGCTAATATAATAGCTAACCAACCCGCTTATGCATCATTAAAAAGAGTTTAATTTGCAATTACTTTCATAACACAGTCGAGACAACTAAAGGCAACAAGATACTCCTTCTTGTTGCCTTCATCTATTAATATAAATGGTTCTTTAAATTTATTTCTTCCGCTTTGTTTCGGACATAAACCAAGTTGATTTTTTATGCAGTATTTTGATGTCATAAGAATAGCATGCTCATGTTCTTTAGGGTTTATTTCAAAAGCGAATTCTTTTACAGTACAATTTCTTTTTTTATAAAATTCTTCTGCTTTTTTATTATAAATATTTGCAGTGTAGTCTAAAGTTTTTATCGGATAATCACAAACTTTAATTTTATTAAATCTCGAATTATATTTATAGTTCTTTTTTCTTATTTTGCGTAAATGTTCAATTAAAGTTCTTCTTATTTCGTTAAGTTTTGATATTTTAATAAAAGGGGCTTCAGTTATTTTTATATCAGTATTTATGATGTTAAATTCCGTATTTCCTGTTTTTATAAGTTGTTCTTCCAATATTTTTACGGATTTTTCTTTATTTTGAGCTTTCTCATACGGGATAATCAGGCATGCAGTGTTATCCTCCTCATCGGTTAAGAAAAAATTCAGACCCATTAAGTTTTTTCTGATTTTTAAAGTTAGAGGGAGTTTTCTTAAAGGTTTTGAATTTTGCAGTTTATCCTCAAACTCTTTATTAAAGTTTCTGTATATTGTTGTTCCTTCTTTTATTCCTTCCATTGAGGAGGGGAATGTGTAATTGTTGTCCGTTTTGTTAATATAAGTTCCTATCAGTGTTTTATTTTTATCAAAGAAGCATATACCGTCGCCGTTATTAAATTTAATATTGGGAATTAAGAAAGAGTTTTTTGTTGTTTCTTTTACTTTCCCGATATATTCTCCTAAAGAAGACGTATAATCTATTGTTGCAATCTTATTCTTTTTTCCTGTTATATAAAAATCAGTAAATCCTCGATTGAAGGTTTTATTTATGTCAGGCTCAAAATCATATTGGCTTATTCCCATTGAAGCCCTTTTAAGGTTATATTTATTTAATATTTCATCCAGTTTTTTTCTGTAAAAAGCGGTTGTATTGATTACGTAGGTTTTATTTTTTAGTCTGCCTTCAATTTTAAAAGAGGTAATTCCGCTTAAAATTAAATCTTCTAATCTGTCTGACAAATTAAAATCTTTAAGGCTTAATAAGTATTTATTTTTAACAATATATTTACCGTCGGCACTTTTAAGCGAGTATTTTTTTCTGCAAGGTTGAGCGCATTCACCTCTGTTGGCGCTTCTTCCTCCCGAATAACAACTCATGTAACATTGTCCGCTGTATGACATGCATAATGCGCCATGGATAAAACATTCAAGCTCTATATCTGTATTTTTTGATATTTCTTGGATTTCAGTTAATGTAATTTCTCTGGGGAGAATTACCCTTTTAAATCCGGTTTTTTCCAGAAATTTAATTTTTTCTAAAGTGTTATTATGGCATTGAGTACTTGCTATAATGGGTATAGGAGGCAGACTGCATTCAAGAAGTCCCATATCTTGAATAATAATAGCGTCTGCTTTTATTGAATGTAATTTCCAAATAAGCTTTTGTGCCTGCTCAAGCTCATCATCTTTTAAAATTGTATTAATTGTAATGTAAACTTTTACTCTATACTTATGGGCATATTCAATAACATCAATAATATCTTCAATAGAGTTGCCGGCTTGCGCTCTTGCTCCGAATTTTGAATATCCTATATAAACCGCATCCGCGCCTGCATTTACAGCCATAATAGCAGTTTCTTTATTATTTGCAGGAACTAAAAGTTCAAATAGTGAAGTGTTCAAGTCTGTTTTTGATACCTTGTCTGATTTCAAGCGCATCTACCCCTAATCTGCTTAATGCCTTCATTGCAACCGAATCAGGTTGATTGCAAATAGCTATTAGTAAATCATCAGCCGTAGTTTTTGTTTTATTTTGGCTTTTTGCGATATTCCAAGCATCCTCAAGTATTAGTTTTGCCCTTTGGCTAAACGTAATTTCACTTGTTGTATAATCTTCATTTACTCCGATTAGTTCTTCTATAACTTCTCTTGCATCTTTTACAATAACGCCTAAATCTCTTAAAACACCTGCTGCTATACTGTTTGCTTCAAGCACTATGCCTAATAATATTAATTCGCTTCCTACGGTGTTGTTGCCTATTCTTCTTGCTTCCTGTTTTGCCAGCCTCATAATATATAATGTTTCATTAACTTGTTTTTCTATCGGCTGCATTATTTTTTCTTCAAGCAGAAATTCATTAACATTTAATTCTTTTAAAATATTATATGCAATACCTTTTTTTGACTTTAATATGCCTAAAATTATATGCTCAGGCAGAATGGAAGCATTTCCTTCTTCTCTTACGATATCTATCGCGTTCATTATCGTTTTTAGCGCATTCGGAGTAAATATTATTTGTTTATCTTCAAATTCCGCTTTCCTTGATGAAAGTTCTTTTAGTTTTTCCGAAAAAGTTTGAGATGTAACTCCAAATCCTTCCAAGGTTTTTACAAGTTCTGAATTTTCATCTTCCAATATTGATTGCATAATTTGTTCAGTACCTAAAATCTCATAATTTGAGGTGGATAATTTAGCAATTGCTCTGTCGAAGATTTTGGAGCTGTCGGAACGTTCAATTAATGAAAAAATACTTTCATTTGTGTCCATTCGTCTTCTTTTTTCGATGCTTTCAGGATGTTTAACCTTTTTTTGTTTATTTGCGGATAAAATGTTATAGAACATGGTCTTTATTTTGTCTATGTCTATACCCTTTTCCTTTAAAACATCAGTAAGCTCTAATTTTGGATAATCCCATATTGCAAGAAAAAGGTGCTCCGGTTTTATATATAAGTTCCCTAAAATTCTTGCGATATCTAATGTTCTGATAAATACATCTCTTGAAGACTCAGAAAAACTTACAAATTCCACGGGTTTTGAACCGACTTTTACGTTTAAGATTTTTTCTATTTCTTTTTTTATTTCATTAATTTCAATTTTATATATTGAAAATGTTTTAACTATAATGCTTGTGTTATCGTTTAACAGTGCCAGCAATAAATGTTCGGGGTATATTTTTTCATGGTTATGCTTAATTGCATATATTTGAGCTGATTTCACTATATCTATTGCTTTTTCGGTAAATTTTTCAAACAAAACACAAATCCTTAATTGTTTACAAAAAGATTTTACCACATAAGAAACAGTAATCAAATATCTATCAGATTTTCTTTTATGGCTTTTATTACTGCTTGGGTTCTGTCAACTGCATTCAACTTATAAAAAATCTTTGAGATATTGGCTTTTATTGTGTGAACGCTGACTTGAATTTCCTCCGCTATTTGGATATTTGTTTTTCCTTTAGAAATCAATTTTAATACTAGAATTTCTCTTTTGTTTAAATAAATATTTTTTTTCATAGTTTAATCCTTTATCCTTCCATTTATATTTTGCCACAAGCGGAAAGAATTAAACTAACGTATTTTCCTATATTAAATTTCTAAAGATTTTTCACTTAAAGGCTGGGTTACCATAATACCCTCACCTCCAAGTATATTGGCTTGTTTGCCGTCTAAATATAAATATATTTTTTTATTTTTTGTATTGGCTAAAGAGGTTTTTATTAACTGCATCATCCTTGAATAAATACTGTCAGTGCCTCCGCCGTACTGAAAATCCGAATTGAAATTAATTATTATTTTATTTCCGTTTTGTTTTATGTTAATAAGTTGGGTTGTTTTAGGAATTTCTGAATATGCTCCCGTTGATTTTTCAACAAGATTAGGACCTTTTAATAATTCTTTAATGGCATACTCCAGCTTGTTTTCACCTGCGGGGACTTCTCTTTGCACCTTTTTATATATGCCGTTTGAGTCAGAATCTAAAGCTAAAAAGTATACATATACCGTTTCTTTTTCTTCGGGTTTTACTATTTCCGTCGGTTTTTTTACTTTTTCTTCTTTGTCTTTTTTTATTTTCGGAAATTCAAACTTAGGCATTTCAAAATTTGTTATTGACGATGTTGATGAAATAAAATCGTTTATTTGCCTGCCCCACTTTTCCTTTATGAAAAAAAAGGATAGCACCAAAAGTATAATTATTACTATTTTTGCAAAATTACTCATTTCCCTCGCCGTAATTCTTATTAATTGTAAATATTCCTTCTATGTTTATTTCTTCAGCTTCCGTAACTGCTTTTTTAATATATATATTATAATATTTACCGTTTAATGCGTTTGTCAGATACTCCATCGGATTATATTTTTGGATGAGTTCATTAAGCATGCTATCACTAATTATATTACTTTTTGAGTTATATGTGGAATTTGTTAAAACTATTTTATTGTCTTCAATAAAAATAGATGCCTTATATTTTATTTTGATTGTTCCGAGCATGGTTTTTATCGGGATTATAAATCGGATTTTACCTTCTTGTATTTCAACTGACGGCGATTTAATCTGAAATAAATCTTTATCATTACGCTTAAGCTCTTTTTGAAATTCTTCTGAAGCTATTATGTTTTGTAAATCCTGATTTGTTATTTTTGCCGTAAAATTAAACGGAATATCCGTTGGGTATTTTAGTTTATTGTTTATATAGATGACTTTATTATAATCACAGATTGTTTTTGCATAAAAGTCTGATAAACTTAAGGCTCTGTATTTTATATTCGGACTTTTTAATTCAAGCGATTTAAACTCTCCATTTTTCATGCTTTTTATATTAAAAATATCTAAATCTGCTTTTATATCTGAGTTCAAAGCTTCTTTTAGTTCATTTTGAATGATTATTTCAATAACTTTTTTTGAGATAAAGTTTATACCTGAAATATTGAATAAAACACTCTCCTGATTATTGCTTAATATGGATTTTTCGGTACAAATTGTATCGCAGCAAACGGCTTTGGGTGCAAGCAGAAAAAATAAAATATAAATAAACAAAATCTTTTTCATAGTAAAACCTTCTTTGGTTGAATATATTCTTTTTGAAATTCCGCGATTGCTATTACTTTATCGTTATAACACAAAAGACCTTCGCCTGTATGTTGTGTTTTATTTTCATATTTATTACCGTTTAAGACTTTTTTGTACGCTTCTTCCGTAATATTTGTATGAAATAAAGGTAAAATATTAACAGGATTGATAAGATGCTTTTCTATATCTTCTTTTATTAATGTATCGGATAAATTGAGCGCATCAGATAAAAACATGCCGGAAGATTTTGTTCTTATAAGTTTAGACATAATCGCACCTGTTTTTAATTGGTTTCCTATATCATTAACTATTGACCGAATATAAGTACCTTTTGAGCAGGATATCTCAAGTTTAAGTATTTGATTTTCATAATCAAAATTTAATAATTTATTTTCATATATTGTTATTTCTCTTGAGGGGATATCCTCGGGGATATTACCTTCTCTTGCAAGTTCATACAATCTTTTGCCGTTATAATGAATCGCAGAATATGCAGGCGGAATTTGTTTTTGTCTGCCTTGAAAATTTAATAAAACTTTTTTAATTTCTTCTAAATCAGCCTTGTTGGAGTTTAATTTTTCAATCTTGCCTTCAATATCATAAGTGTCGGAAATGACCCCCAAATTTAAAGTAACACGGTAACATTTATCTTCTTCCATATAATCAATAAGTCTTGAGGCTTTTCCGATAGCAATAGGCAGGACACCTTGCGCTAAAGGATCTAAAGTTCCGGCATGCCCGATTTGTTTTATTCCCGTTATTTTGCGCAAAATTGATATAACTTTATGTGAAGTTATACCTGAGGGTTTATTAATATTTAAAAACCCGAACATGAAATTTAAATCTCGCCTCGTGAAATTTTGTTTATTATTTCGGTTACATTTGAACCGCGTTCAAGAGAATCATCGGGAATAAATCTTAACTCGGGAGTTAGTCTTAATCGTATACGTTTTCCCACCTCGTATCTGATTTTTGACGTATTATCCGTTATAGCTTGTATGGTTGTTTTTTTCTCTTCTTCTGATGCAAAAACTGAATAATATACTTTTGCATAAGAATTATCGTGTGATATTTCAATATCTGTAATAGAAACAACACCATGTATTCTGGAATCTTTTAATTCCTTTTGAATAATATCAGCTATTTCCTTCATCAAGGTTTTTCTGACACGTTCATTTCTTAAAGACATATTACCTTACCTATACTAATACTTGTCTTTCAATTTCTTCGGTTGTTGTAACTTTAATGATATCTCCTTCTTTAATATCATTAAATTTATCAAAGGATATACCGCATTCAAATCCTTGTGCTACTTCTTTAACATCATCTTTAAATCTCTTTAATTGGTCAATTTGACCTTTAAAGATTTCTATGCCGTCTCTTAGAACGCTGGCTGTTTTATTTCTAACAACTTTACCTTCTGTTATATAACAGCCTGCAATTTTTGTGGTTTTCCCTACCGTAAATACCTGTCTTACTTCAGCCTGACCTAATACAATTTCTTTGACTTCAGGCTGTAAAAGACTTAACATGGTTTTTTCAAGGTCTTCAAGTACCTGATATATTATATTGTATTTTTTAATGGTTACGCCTTGTTTTTCAGCTGCAGCTTGTGCGTTTGCATCTTCTTTAACCGTGAAGCCTAAAATTATGGCGTTACTTGCACTTGCAAGCATTACATCAGCCTCTGATATATCGCCTACGCCAACGTGAACAATTTTGGTAATGATTTCTTCGGATTCAAGCTGAGAAACTCCTTGAGAAACGGCTTCTGCAGCACCATGGGTATTTGCTTTTATAATTAAGTTTAAGTGTTTAATATTGTCTTCACCGTTTCCTACTTGTTCGTTTCTGATATGAGCGGGCTTCATGCTGTCAAGTTTAGAACTTCTTTCTTTTTCTTTTCTTTCCTGCCAGATAGTTCTCATAACTTTTTCATTTTCAACAGCTTCAAACATGTCTCCGGCTTGAGGAACTTCCGTTAAACCTAAAATCTCAACGGGGGTGGATGGGCCTGCTTCTTTAATTCTTTCTCCCGAATCCGATAATAAAGCTCTTACTTTTCCGCATACGCTGCCTACTACAAAGCAATCTCCCGTATGTAATGTCCCATTTTGAACCAGAAGTGTCGCAACGGGACCTTTTCCTTTATCAAGTTTTGCTTCAATAATAACACCTGAAGCAAGAGCAGATTTATTAGCTTTTAGATTTTGAACCTCGGCAACAAGCAGGATATATTCTAAAAGTTCATCAATACCTTTACCTTGAAGCGCACTGACCTTTACACAAATTGTATCTCCGCCCCATTCTTCGGGAACTAGTCCGTATTCAGTCAATTGCTGCATTATTTTATCGGGGTCGGCAGATGGTTTATCTATCTTATTTACGGCAACAATAATGGGAACTTCTGCAGCTCTTGCATGGTTAATTGCTTCAATTGTTTGAGGCATTATGCCATCATCAGCCGCTACAACAAGTATCGCAATATCAGTTGCCTTTGCCCCTCTTGCTCTCATTTCGGTAAAAGCTTCGTGCCCCGGAGTATCTATAAATACTATTTTTTTATTTTTATTATCTTCAAGATAAACGGTATAGGCACCTATTGATTGAGTTATTCCGCCAACTTCAGTTGCTACAATTTTGTGTTTTGAAGCTCTTATTGAGTCAAGAAGAGTTGTTTTCCCGTGGTCAACATGCCCCATAATACTTATTACGGGCGCTCTTGTTTCAAGTAAAGACTCATCAACATTTTTTATTGCATTTTCTTTTGCCTCTTTTTCAAGCTCTTGTTCAACGTATTCATTTAAATCCTCATCCAAAACTTCCAGCTCAAAATTAGCGCATATTTGTTTTTGAGTTTCTATTGAAATGACCTCATTAACGGTTGATAGAATTCCTTGCATCATTAAAAACTTAACAATATCCGCGGGTGATTTTTTAATTTTCTCAGCCAGTTCACCTACCGTTATTGCCTGATTAATTACAACTTGTTTTACGGTTTCCTGTTCATTTTCATCTTTTGATTTCTTTTTATGTTTTTGAGAAATCGTTTTTTCAAGACTTATTAATTCTTGTTCTTCTTCTTTATTTTTATATTGCTTTTTCTTTTCTTTCGGACTTTTTTTCTTATATGGCGCATTATTAGGAGATTTTCCGTCATATATTTCAGGAGAAATTATGTGATGCTGCAATGGTTTTTTGGGCATCGAAGGACGGTCATTACGTTCTTGCTTTACGCCTTCAGGCTTTCTGTCTTCAGGTTTATTTCTGTCAAAAGGAGGACGTCTGTCGGGTCTGTCTGATTTAAAAGGTCTTTCTCCTTGATTTCTCGGAGGAAATTTTGCCTGAGGTTTTAATCCTTCTTTTCTTTGGTTATTTTTTTCTTCGTCTTTCTGTCTGGACATCATTTCCTGACGTCTTTTTTGGCTGTTACGGTTATTGTATTCCAATAATGACCTGATTTGAGGAACTTCCTGCTTTGCTTCTTCTTTATTCTGTTCAGTTTTTTCATTTATTACGGGTTCTTTTACATGTTGTTTTTTTGTGGAAGAAGATATATGAAGCTCTTTCTTTTCAGTTGCTTCCTGTTTGTCTTCGGAAGCAGGTTTTGCCTTCTTAATAACAAATGCTTTAGGCTTTTTTGCACCTTCTTCTCCTTTATTTTTTGAAAAAGATGCATTTATTTTATCTATTTGAGACGGAGACAAATTACTTGAATGTGATTTTACTTTTATATCCAGTTTAGTGTCCAGATATTCTATAAAATCTTTATTTGTCATTCCGTATTCTTTAGCTAATTCGTATACTCTCTTATTATCAGCCATTATATTTACCTATTTAAAACAACCATAATATAGTTGTAACACAATTTACTTTTTAAGTACAGTATATAGCTCATTTTTTATATTTTCGGTTAGTTTAGTTTTTAAAGATGCTTCAATTTTCTTCTTTTTTAAGGCATTTTCAAGGCATGTTTCATTGTTACATAAGTATATTGAACGTCCTTTAACCTCCGAATTATCATTAATTTTTATTATCCCCGTTTTAAAATCTTTTGTAATTCTTATTAAATCTTTTTTTTCTTTATATGCCTTACAAAGCGCACATTGTCTTAAAAATTTTCTCTCTTGCTTCAAACTTTAATTTCCTCTTTTGCTATTTTTTGATATATTTCGTTGCCGCATATCGGTTTTATTAAGTTTAATACTTTGTTTTTTGCCGAATTAAAAGTTAAAGCGGTGCCGGTAATTATTATATTTTCTTTATCATCACTAATAAAGAAATCGTCCTCTTCATATATAGAATCGAGATTATTAAGTTTATTTTTATTTATGGACAATGTAAACGAATGTTTATCCTCTAATTTTATATAATTGTAATTATCTGCAAGTGCACCTGTTGCCGTATCATATAATATTGAACAAAAATCTTCATTTAGTAAAGATAAAAACGGTTGAATATCGTAAGGCTCAAAGTTATTTAAGAATTCAAGCACCGTGTATTTATTTTCACTAAATTTGATTTTTAAACCCAAAATTCCAGAATAACTGTCCGTGTACTTTGAAATATCATCTAAAAGCGGATAAATAGCGTTGTGTAATATGCTTATAAGAATTTCTTCGCTTATTTTTTCAGAAGGAGAATGTATTGCTGTATAATCTTTCCGTATTTCTTTTTCCAGTATTGCTAAAGGCAGTGCATTAAATCCGTCTGTAATAAAATAAATATTTATTGGGTCTGAGTCAATATGATTTTCTATAATTATTTTCTCATTGTTGTTTTCGTATATTTTTTGCAGAATTTCTTTAGCCTTTGAGTATGATTTACAATTAGTTCTGGTACGTTCAATTAATGTAAAGTCATTTAAAATATCAATAGGGTAATTTATATTTCTAACGTAATCTAAAGCAATATTTTCTCTGTCAAAAATACCGAAACGGGGTGTGTTTATTTTGTTTTTATACATTATTTTCTTTGCGATACTGTTAAAAAAAGTTACTCTGGCGGATTCTTTTGCGGGAGAAAATATAGGGAGATTTTCTCTTTTGAAAACATCCGTAATCCCGTTTATTATTGATAATCCTGACATAGATATCGTAAAATCAATATTGTTGTATTTAACAAAATTTTTTAGTTCGTTTATATTATTCTCTTCAATATTAACGGGGGTATAAGTTTCATTTTTTTGTTCATTATTTGTCGTAACATAAATATCAAAATCGGGGTTTTGAGTTTTAATATATTGTGCAGTTAATAATGCATTTAAATTTGAACCAGTGATTAATATTTTCATTATTTTTTTAAATCTTTTCTTAATATTGATGCGCCTTTTAAATATATATGATTAATTTCATTTTGGGCAAGTTCGGTATTTATAACTATTAAAATTCTTAAACATTTTTCTAACGATTTTTCTATCTTCATTTCGTTAAAACAAACCATCGGAACATATTTCCAATCGGGGAATGCTTCGCGCAGCGCTTTAGCAGGATACATACAGTTTAAATCCTCAGTCATTGTAAATATAACATGGGATATATCTTCTTCTTTAAAACAATTTTGTGATTTTATTTCTTTGATAAGGTCAATAGTTGCGGACTTAATGTCTTCTTCGCAATTAGAATTGACCGTAATTGCACCTCTTATACCTCTTTGAAACATTTTATTCTCCAAACTTCATTTTCGGTTTTAGTCTTAATCCGTTAGCAAAGTCAAAAGCACTCATTACTCCTTTGCTTTCGGGTTTAACTTTTGTTATTAATATACATTCGTCTTTACAGCAGGCTTCAATTCCTTCTTTTGATATACAGGTAATCTCGCCTTCTTCTCCTGATGTTTTTTTATTTATTAGTTTTGTTTGTATAATTTTTACTATTTTACCGTTGAAAAATGTGTATGCACAAGGGAAGTCCAACATAGAGCGCACCTGATTATGGATATTTATTGCGGAATTATCCCAATTTATTAAACCGTCTTGCTTAACAAATTTCTGTGCTATTGTAACACCTTTTGAATCTTGTTTTTTGGGAGTTAAAGTTTTTGAAAACAGTCCTTTTAATGTGGAACAAACTAACTTTGGTGATTTATCCGCAATTATTTCTTTTAGTTCAATATCTGTCATGTCTTCAGTTATATCAATTTCTTGAGTCTCACAAATGTCTCCGGCATCAAGTTCAAGTACGGTAAGCATTGTGGTTATACCTGTTTTAGTATCCCCGTTATAAATACATCTTTGAATGGGGTTAGCGCCTCTGTATTTGGGTAGCAATGAAGCATGAAGATTTACTGTTGCTATCTTAGGAATATCAAGCACCTCTTGAGATAGTATTTGCCCGAAAGCAAAAGTAACAAAAAAATCGGGCTTTAAACTTTTTAATTTTGCAATTAAATCAATATCTTTACTTATTTTCTCCGTTTGAAAGCACTCTATATTATGATTTAATGCAAAATCCTTTACGGGCGGAGGCGTTAATTTATTCCCTCTGCCTTTTGGTCTGTCAGGTTGTGTAACAACGGCTATAAGCTTTATTTCTTTATTATTATAAAGTTCTTCAAGAGTTTTAACGGCAATTTCAGGAGTTGCCATATATATAACTTTTATCAAGCTTTTTCCTCCTGCGGGGGATTTTTTAAAATTTCTTCTTCCAATTCTCCTTCATCAAGCAAATAGTTAGCATCAACAGGGTTTAAGCCTTTTTCGGTTAAAATTTTATCCGCTTCAAAACGATTGCGGCAATGATCTATAAATAGTATTCCGTCTAAGTGGTCAAACTCATGCTGGATTGCTCTTGCCAAAAGCGAACCGTCTTTTGCCTCAAGTATAAAAGGTCTGCCTTTAATATCCAAAGCTTTGACTTTTACATATTTATACCTTCTTACGTTTGTATAAGCATCGGGGAAACTTAAACAACCTTCGTAAGAATTTATTGCGCCTTCTTTTTTTAATATTTTAGGGTTAATAAAAGTAATCGGATTCATTGTTTTAGAGTCTGTACCTACATCAATAACAAACACTCTCAAATTCTCACCGATTTGAGGAGCGGCAAGTCCTACTCCGTTTAAGGCATACAAAGTATCATACAAATCCTCCACCAGTATTTGTATTTTTTTTGATATTTTATGAACCTCTTTTGATTTTTCTCTTAAAGAAGGAGTGCCGTATTTAACTATTTTCTTTACCGTCATTGATTTCTTTTCCTTCACCTGTTTTTGCAAGTCTGTTTAATATTATCATAACAGATGAGATAATTATGGCAAATAAAAAATATTTAGTAGTGTCAGATGCTGCTATATATGTACCCAGTCCGCCCATTAATATTGAAAATATTACCAGAATAAGAACGGCTTTATTTTGAGAGAAACCGAAATGTAAAAGCTTATGATGAATATGCTCCGAATCCGCAACAAAAGGTGATGTCCCTTTTAATATTCTCCTTAAAGAAGAAAAAGTAATGTCTAAAATAGGGACTGCAAGTATTAATAAAGGAACATACATTTTTATATCGGGAGTTTTCATCTGATACATTATAGATAAAGTAGCAAGTAAAAATCCGCCGAATAATGCTCCTGAGTCCCCCATAAATATCTTTGCCGGATGGAAATTGTAAGTTAAAAATCCGAGCATAGAGCCTGCTAATATGAAAGCAATTAAAGAACTTACAAAGTCCGAAGGTGCAACGGCTATGAGAGCTAAGGTAACAGAGCTTACTGT
This sequence comes from Candidatus Gastranaerophilales bacterium, assembly GCA_947624265.1. GTDB lineage: Bacteria > Cyanobacteriota > Vampirovibrionia > Gastranaerophilales > Gastranaerophilaceae > Avigastranaerophilus. The sequence goes on along the minus strand of CANQJQ010000001.1, from coordinate 30,752 downwards.
TATAACGCTTCCCGCTAACCCGTCTACACCATCTATAAAGTTAACCGCATTGCTGATTCCGACAATCCAAGCAATTGTTCCAAAGAAGGATAATATAGGATGTAAATCAACTAAACCTATAAACGGAATAAATATTGAAGTTATCTTAACCCCCAGGAAAAATACAATAGATGCTATTGTTATTTGAATTGTAAATTTAAATTTGGCTTCAAGACCGTATATATCATCAATCAGTCCGAGCAGAAATATTAAAGAACTGCCCAAAAAAAGACCAGATAATAAAGACCTGTGCGGATAATAGCTTAACATTATTATAGACAAAAAGGCTAGAATTGAACTTACCCAAATTGCGATTCCTCCAAGCCTCGGAATCGGGTGAGAATGGATTTTTCGTTCGTTAGGTTCATCCAATAATCCGTTTTTTTCGGAAAATGCAATAACCAAGGGCACCAAGAAAAGTCCTAAAATAAATGCTATTACAGCTCCGATAATATTTAATTGAAAAAATGACATAATTAATCCTTATATAAGGGGTGTTTTTCGCATAATTTTAAAGAACGTGCACGCAATTCTTTAATTTTTGCTTCATCATTTAAGTCTGAAATTTTAACGGCTTCCGCTATAATTTTTCCGACTTCAATCATATCTTCTTCTTTAAACCCTCTTGTAGTAACGGCAGGAGACCCTAACCTTACTCCGCTTGTTACAAAAGGACTTTGAGGGTCATTTGGTACGGTATTTTTATTGGCTGTAATTCCTACCAGTTCAAGAATATTTGCAATATCTTTCCCCGTTTTATTTACTCTTCTTAAATCTAAGGTCATTAAATGATTATCCGTTCCGTTGCCTACTATATCAAGACCTTCATCCATTAAAGATTTAGCAAGAGCTTTTGCATTTAAAACAACTTGTTTAGCGTATGTTTTAAAATCATCGGAAAGTGCTTCTTTCAGAGCAACCGCTTTCCCCGCAATTATGTGTTCTAACGGTCCGCCTTGGATGCCCGGGAAAACTGCTTTATCAATACCTTGGGCGTGTTTTTCTTTGCACATAATTATTCCGCCTCTTGGGCCTCTTAAAGTCTTATGAGTTGTTGTTGTAACAAAATCCGCATAAGGGAATGGACTCGGATGTAATCCTGTGGCTACAAGAGCGGCAATATGAGCTATATCAGCCATTAAAAGCGCCCCTACTTCATCTGCTATTTCTCTGAACTTCTTAAAATCTATTATTTTAGAATAGTTGCTTGCGCCGCAGATTATTAATTTTGGTCTGTGTTTTAGTGCAAGGTCTCTTACGTTATCGTAATCAATTTCACCTTTTTCGGTAATTCCGTATGAAACAATATTAAAATAAAGTCCCGAAAAATTAACGGGAGAGCCGTGGGTTAAATGTCCGCCGTTTGATAAATCCATCCCCATAACGGTATCACCCGGTTTAACTGCATATAAAAATACCGCCATATTTGCTTGCGCTCCGCTATGAGGCTGAACATTAGCGTGCTCCGCGTTAAATAATTTTTTTGCTCTTTCCTGGGCTAATTCCTCAATTTTATCTACATTTTCACAGCCGTTATAATATCTTTTATAGGGTTTTCCTTCGGCATACTTATTTGTTAATACGCTCCCGCATGCAGCCATTACCGCTTTTGACGTAAAATTTTCACTTGCAATTAATTCTATTGTATTCTGTTGTCTTTTTAATTCTTCTTTAATTAAATCAGCAACTTCTTTATCAGTTTGGCTTATTATATCGAGTTCCATGATTATCCCCCAATCTTTTTAAAATAATTATATAATAGATAAAAAATATTTGATATTTTTTAACTCTTCCGTAAAATGAAATTAGGAGAGATATCTTGACAAACTATTATAATAAAGATTTATACAAAATATTAAATGTTAACTTTGATGCATCTATGCAAGAAATCAAAGCTTCATACAGACGATTGGTAAGGACATGTCATCCTGATGTAACGGGAAATCAAACAGATATTGAAAAATTTAAAGAAATTCAAGAGGCTTATGAAATATTAAGTGATGAAGAAAAACGTAAAAAATATGATGTATTGAACGGATTTTACAGAGAAAAAATTAAAAAAAACTATACTGAAAGCAAATCGAAAAATATATATGAAGATGTGATAAAAAGAGCAAAAGAAAATTCAACAAAGTCCGAGTCTTTTTCACATTCAATTAATGAGGCTTTAGATAATCTATTCCACACAAAAAAACAAAAAGATATAAAACAAGAAAAAAAGCCGCCTATTAATGGGGAAGATATTAAACTTGATGTTAAAATATCTTGTTTTGAAGCCTTAAAAGGTACGAGCAGAAAAGTAAATATTTTGCACACCGAGCCTTGTCCCAATTGTGAAGGAAGAATGTTCATTAACGGTAGTATATGTCCTATGTGTAACGGGACGGGGCAGATTTCATCGGAAAAGAAAATTAATGTCAAAATTCCCAAAGGCGTTACCCAAGGTTCTAAAGTTCGTATCAAAAAGGAGGGAAATAAAGGGCAATACGGCGGAAAAGACGGTGATTTATACCTTATTGTAAATATTGAAAAAAATAATTATTTTGAAATAGTCGGTATGGATATATATTGTAATTTACCTGTAACACCAAGTGAAGCGGCTCTTGGGGCTGATATTCCTATAAAAATCATGGATGAAACAGTTACTGTTAAAATTCCTCCTAAAACTTCTTCCGGGCAAAAACTAAAACTTGCGGGGCTTGGGCTTGATAACAAATCCAAAACAAAAAAAGGTGATATTATTATAACTGTTGTTATTAAAATTCCTAAAAATCTCTCTGAAAAAGAAAAAGAATTATATACTCAATTGAAAGAGATTAGTAATAATGATATTAGAGACGAGATGAATAATGGAAGATAAAGTAAAAATCAGCGAAATATTTACCTCTATTCAAGGGGAAGGCTTATATATAGGTGTTAATCAATTATTTATTCGGTTTGCTTCATGTAATTTAAATTGTGCATATTGCGATACTGATTTTAAAACAAATGCTAAAGAATACACTATTAGTGAACTTATAAAGATTATAAATCAAACGGAAAATATACATTCCGTAAGTTTAACGGGAGGCGAGCCGCTATTAAATGCCGGTTTTTTAGTTCAACTTCTTCCTTTAACGGATAAAAAAATATACCTTGAAACAAACGGTACACTATTTGAAAATTTGAATAAAATAATTGATTTTGTTGATATTATTGCAACGGATATTAAATTACCTTCTGCAACCCGTATGAGTGATATGTTTAATCATCATCAAAAATTTATTAAATGCGCTGTTGAACATAAAAAAGAGATATTTTTAAAAGTTGTGTTTGATGAAAATATTACAAATGAAGAAATTGAAAATATTATTACTCTTGCCAAGCCTTATAATCTGGCAGTCGTACTACAGCCCAAAATGGTAAAAAATAAACTATTACTCAATGAAGAAACAATTAATAAGGTATATAATAAATTAATCTCACAATATAATAAAGTGAGATTAATTCCTCAAGTACATAAATTTTTAAATGTAAGGTAGTTAAATACTTGTTATTGCTCCTTTATCGGAGGAGGAAACTACTGATTGATAACGTTTTAAGTATCCTTTTTTAACCTTAGAAGGTTTTGGTGTAAAGTTTTTGAGTCTTTCATTTATTTCATTTTCATCAACTTTTAAGGTTAGCTCACGCTTTAAAATATTAATGTATATTTCATCTCCGTCTTTAATAACCCCTATAATACCTCCTGAAGGCGCTTCTGGGCAAATGTGCCCGATGCATAAACCTCTTGTACCGCCCGAAAATCTTCCGTCTGTAATTAAAGCGACTTTACTTCCTAAGCCTTTACCGACTATTGCGGAAGTAGGTGAAAGCATCTCTCGCATTCCGGGACCCCCTTTAGGACCTTCGTAGCGGATAACTACGACATCACCGGAGGTAATTTTATCTTGCATTATAGCTTTCATTGCATCTTCTTCGGAGTCAAAAGTTTTAGCATGTCCCGTAAATTCAAGGCATTCTTTTTCGACTCCCGAAATTTTAACAACGGCACCGTCAGGCGCAAGATTGCCGTGTAATACGGCAAGCCCCGGGTTAGATGTTATTGGATTTGAAACAGTATGAATTACGTTATTATCGCACCATATATCAGCTTGAGCTATTTGGGAAAGTTTTAATCCCGATACTCCTTTTGTGTCTGTTAATTCTTTTATATTACCCCACAGAGTCTTTAATACGGCAGGTATCCCGCCTGCATTATCTAAGTCTGTCATTGTCATAGCTGCAGAAGGGTCAAGTTTTATTATTTGAGGAACCTTAAAACTTAATTCTTCAAAGTCTTTCAGGCTAACGTCAACTCCTGCTTCGTTTGCTATAGCAAGCAGATGTAGAATTGAATTTGTTGAGCCACCCATTGCTAAATCCGCTATTATTGCATTCCTTATTGACTCTTTTGTAATAATTGAAGAAGGTCTAATGTTCTTTTCGACAAGTTCATTAATTAATACACCCGAGTCAAACGCAATACGTTTTGTTTTTGCACTTACCGCTGATGCAGTTGCACAATATGGAAGGCTCATTCCCATAACTTCGGTTAAACAAGCCATCGTATTTGCAGTATATAATCCTTGGCAGGCGCCCGCTGAAGGACACGAAGTGATTTCCATTTCTTTTAAAAGTTTTTCGTCAATTTCACCTTTAGTGTATTTGCCGATTGCCTCAAAAGTGCCTCTAATCATTGTTAAAGTATTGTTATGACATTTTCCGTCAAGCATAGGACCTGCGGTTACTACGATACAAGGTATATCAAGTCTTACCGCAGCCATAATCATGCCGGGGGTAATTTTATCGCAGTTTGTTAATAAAACAAGTCCGTCAAGTTTATGTGCATTCGCAACAGATTCAATACAATCAGCAATAAGGTCGCGGGAAGGAAGTGAATAGTTCATTCCGCTATGCCCCATTGCAATACCGTCGCATATTGCAGGAACTCCAAAAATAAATGCCTGTCCGCCCCCTGTGTGTATGCCTTTTTCTATCTGACGTTCCAAATCGCGCATTCCCGAGTGCCCCGGAACTAAGTCGGAAAAACTGCTTGCTATTCCTATAAATCTTTTATTTATCTGTTGTTCACTTAAGCCTGTTCCGTATAACAGTGAACGGTGCGGAGTTCTTTCAAGTCCTTGTTTTATTTCGTCGCTTCTCATTATATTAATCCCAATTCTTTATGTTTTATGTAAATTTCTTCTGCCATTTTATCAAGTTTTGCATAATCTTCTGATTTTGCTTTACCTTTAACTAAAATAGGTTCAATGATATCAAGTTTTAAAGGTTCAAGCATTTTTGCCATTTTGCCGAATAAATCCCCGCCCCAGCCGAAAGAACCTATAAAGGAAGCAATTTTCGCTTTCGGTCTGAGTACGCTTGCAAGATAAACGGTATTAAATGCGGCAGGATGCGGACCGGCAAGCACCATTGAAGTACCTAATACAATTGTTGTTCCGTCAACTAATGCCATGGCTAAATCGCCCAAATTACCTTCTACCATGTCATATTTAATTGAAGGTATTCCTTTTTCCTTAAGTTTATCGGCTAAATAATCAATCATTTCCGCAGTTGATTTATACATGGATACATAAGGAAGAAGTACTAAGTTCTTTCCTTTTTCGCCAGCCCAATCAGAGTATAAGTCTAATATATAATCAGGGTCTTTATGAATAGGGCCGTGGCTTGGAAGTATCATATCAACTTTTAAATCTTTTATTGTTTGAACGTATTTTCTGCAAACCGTTGAAAATGGCATCATTATCTCTGCAAAATATTTTTTCGCACTTTTTTCCAGTTCTTTGGAAGGAACTGCAAAAACGTCATCAAAAATGTAATGCGCACCTAAAAAATCGCAAGTGCATATTATATTATCTTCTTTAATATAGGTAAACATTGTATCAGGCCAGTGAACCCCGGGGGATATCATAAATTTTAATGTTTTATCACCAAGTGAAAGTTCCTCGCCGTTTGTTATGATTTTAATTTTTTCTTCGCTGACTAATAACATTTCCTGAAGATTTTTAGCACAAACAGCGTTAGTTACAACAACAGCCTCGGGGAACTTTTCAAGCAGCGCGGGAATACTTCCCGAGTGATCTTGTTCCCCGTGGTTTGCTATTATGTAATCAACTTTTGATATGCCGTTTTCATCAAAAGATTTTAAATATTCTTCCGTAAATTTGGGGTACATTGTATCAATTACCGCAGTTTTTTCACTTCCTATAGCAAGGTATGAATTATAACTTGTTCCGTTATCAAGAGGAATTAATTCATCAAAAATAACTCTGTCTTTATCATTAATTCCTGCATACAATATATTGTCTTTAATTTTTTTAAACATAAAATAATCCTCTCCCCAAATTTACAAATAACTATTAACTATTGTTTTTCGAACATGTCTTTTCCGACTCCGCAAAGCGGGCAAACATAATCATCAGGTAAGTCTTCAAATGCAACATTGCCGTTTTCGGCAGGTTCATAAATGTAATGGCATACCGTACAAATGTAATTATCCATATTTTTTCTCCTATTTTAATATCCTAAATTAGAATAACATTTCAAATAAAACTAATCAATTATTCAATTTTACAAATTCAAATATGTTAACAATATATTAAAAAATCTAAAGTTGCAGGATATTTTGCCGATATAATACTTGACTAATATGGAGTTTATATGAATCTGGAAAAATTAAAGTTAGATTTTTATGAATATTTAAAAAATATAAAAGAAACCGAACAAAAGGATGAAGACGAACAAAATAATGAGGATACGGATTCTCTTGAGGATTTTTCCGTATTCAGTATTTATAATAATATGGAATATTTCAAAGAATATTTGCAGGATGAACTTAACTTATCGTCTGAAGTATTATATATGAGCTTGGAAGATTTAAAAAATCTGGAAATCGAAAACGGTAAAGTTGTGGATAAACAATCTGAGGAAAATAATCAATCAGAAGAAGATTTATCTATGCTGGATATTTTTAATATGTTAATTCAAGATGAGGGTTTTAAAGCTGAATATGACTCTGATGGAGATGGACAAATTAATTCTGAAGAATTTGATGAATTTACAAAACAAAATTTGAATGATGAAAATGCCGAGGGTGAAAGTATTTCCCTTGATGATTTAGTTAAAAATTCTGAGAATATTTCGGAAAAAGAATCTATGGATGAAATTCAGCCAGCAACTGTCGAAGGAGAAAATGATACTGATGTAGAAGACGTTTCTGAAGAAGGAGAAAACGATGCTGATGTAGAAGACGTTACAGCTGAAGAAGGGAATGATAATGATATAGAAGATGTTTCTGATGAAGAAGATGATATACCCAAAGCTGAAAAAAGTGATGCCGTAACATCATCAACTCCTGTTTCCGGCGGTTCGGGAGGTTCACCGTATGTTTCTTCAGTTTACAACTCTTCAGGCAGTACCTCATCTTCAAGCGTAAAAAATAAATCAGTTGAAGAATTGGAAGCGGAACTTGTTGATGCAAATTCGGATTTAACTGATAAACAAACTGCTTTAAGTGAGATTCAAAATGGAACGGATTCTGTTGTAGCTCCTTTAAAGGAAGACATGGAAGCTAAACTTGAAGAATATTTAAATGCACTTCATCAGGACACTACTACCCCTGAATCCGAAAAATTAGCTGAAGTTACTAAAAAAATTGAAGATAATGAAACGATAAAAAGAGAACAGGAAGAAGAAAAACAAAATTTAACTGATACAATTGAAACCGAAACCGGGAATATCGAAACTTATCAGGGAGTTGCGGATGATTGTGATTCCTCAATTAGGGATTTAAACTCACATATAAGTGAACTTGAAAATGCAAAATCAGATCCGGAACAAGCTGATAATATAGCTGAACTTCAAGCACAGATTGACGCTGCAAATGCGGAAATTGATGCACTTACTCAGCAAAAAGAAACAGCACTTCAAAATAAAAAAGATGCGGAAGATAGAAAAGATAAAGCGGAACAAAAACTTGCAAAGATAGAAGACGCAATTTTATTAACAGACTCAGAACTAACTGATTTAGAATCAGAACGTGATGACCTGGAAGCCATTGTTTTTGAAGCAAATCCTGACCTTGCAAAAATGAAAGAAGCTTATGAAACAGCAAAAGAAACATATATTTCAACAAGAGAATCTGCTATTGCTGCTGCAAAATCCGATATAGAAACCGCACAAGACGAAGTTGACAGAATAAGCGGAGAACTGACGGAAGCAAGAGAAAAAGAAAACGATACAAAATATTCAGTAACAAAGAGCAGTTTACCATCTGAACTTGTTAAAGCTCTGGATGCTAAATTAGGGGCAGGCTTCTGTGCAAAATTAGAACAGGTTGCAAAAAATATAAATTGTGATCCTGCTGATTTAATAGGAATTATGTATAGTGAATCAGGTTTGGATCCTCATATTACTAATGCAAACTATAATTCCGCAGGCTTAATTCAATTTCTGCCGGTTGCCGCAGAGGCACTTGGTACAACAACCCAGGCAATCAGTAAAATGAGCGGGGTAGAACAGCTTGATTATATTGAAAAATTGTTTAAACAATGGTCTTATGTTGACGGTAAAAGAAGAATAAATGCAGGTGATTTATATACGTTGTGTTTTCTGCCTGCTCGTGTTGGTCAAGAAGTTCTAACTACTTCTTCAGAAAATTATTACAGGTGTAACTCACCGCTTGATGCAGATGGTGATGGCAAAATAACAAAAACCGAAATGGGCGCAAGAGTTAAAAGTAAATATCAAGAAGTTTTAAACCAATATGGTCTTATTTGATAGATAATTGACTATAGTATTTTATATTCATTTTCCTTAAACTTCAAAAAAAGGTTTGAGGATAATGAAAAAAATATTATGTCTAACTATATTATTAATTGGTTTGCCGTCAATTTCAGAGGTTATTTCGGGCGAAATAAAAAAAGAAACGCGCCGTAATATTAATCAAATTTATGACTCCAATACTAATGTACCTTTAGAAGGAGTTGTTATAAAAATACCTTCTAAAAATTATGAAACCAGAACAAGAAAAGACGGCTCGTTTAAACTCGGAACAAAAATTGATGCTCCGACTATCATGTCGGTTGCAAAATCAGGTTATAAACCGTATTCTTTAACGTTAAACCAAAACAGCAAAAATCCGATTCAGGTGGGTATAGAAAAAACAACACCTAAAGATATAATTGTGGATACGGATATGATTCATATCGGGGATGATTCTTTTTCCTCAAGAAGCGCAAACGCCGGAGAATTCAGTATAAATTCCGCAGGCTCTTTTTATACAAAAGATTTTAACGTAAAACCTCTAAAACAAGATGAAGAATTATTCCTTGTTATCGGTTCAATTATAGGAATAGATACTCCGGAAGCACAAAAAATCGGTCAATCAAGGGTATTAACTGCATATTCAAGCCCGCCTGAAGTCTTTTTTAACGGTAATAAAATAGCTGAAATTAAAATAAATGCTGACGGACAAAAAATTAATATCCCTAAAGGTTTAATAAAATCAAATAACAACGTAACTATAAAAACAGGTCATAATCTGCATAAAGTTAATTCTGTGGATTATGATGATATTGAATTTACTAATTTATTACTAGAAATTAAATAATAATTGATATAAAAAGCACTTTTTAATATAATATTCAAAGAGGTAAAAATGCCGTTTGAATTTATTAAATTAAAAATACAAAATGTACAATTAATAATTCCTAAAGTCTTTGAGGATGATAGAGGGTTTTTTCTCGAAGGTTTTAAAAAATCTGATTTTGTTAAAAATGGCATATTAGATGAATTTAATCAGGATAATCAGTCTAAATCGATAAAAGGTGTTTTAAGAGGATTACATTATCAACTTCCTCCAAAAGGGCAGGCTAAAATAGTAAGATGTATACGCGGTAAAATCTTTGATGTGGCTGTTGATTTAAGAAAAAATTCTCCCTCCTTTAAAAAATGGACAGGTGAGATTTTATCGGAAGAAAATAAGCATATGCTGTATATTCCTGAAGGGTTTGCTCATGGATTTGTTGTTTTAAGCGAAACGGCAGAAATTTTGTATAAAACTTCAAATGAATATTCTAAAGAACATGATAGAGGTATAAGGTGGAATGATCCTGAAATAAATATAGATTGGAATATTGATTTTACACCGATACTAAGTGAAAAAGATAAAATACAACCGTTTTTAAGAGAGGCAAAGGATTTACCATGAAAATACTTGTTACGGGCGGAGCAGGTTTTATAGGAAGCTGTTTTGTTCGTCATATTCTAAATAAATATAATGATTATAAGGTTATAAATCTTGATGCTTTGACATACGCAGGGAACATCGAAAATTTGGACGATGTTAAAAATAATCCTAACTATACCTTTGTGCATGGTAATATTTGCGATAAAAAACTTGTCAGGGAATTAATATCCTCCGAGGTTGATTGTGTGGTTAATTTTGCAGCAGAAAGCCACGTAGACAGATCTATAACAGGACCGGAAATATTTATAGAAACCAATGTACAAGGTACTTTAAATTTACTTCAAGCTTCAAAAGAAATAGGAGTTCAAAGATATTTACAGGTTTCAACAGATGAAGTATACGGAACGCTGGGTAAAACAGGGTATTTTTATGAAACGACACCTTTAGCTCCCAATAGTCCGTATTCGGCTTCTAAGGCAAGCGCGGATATGTTGGTTAGAGCTTATTATGAAACTTATAAAATGCCTGTTTTAACTACAAGATGTTCAAATAACTACGGACCGTATCAGTATCCCGAAAAATTAATACCGTTTTTTATATCAAAACTTTTAAAAGGAGAAAAAGTTCCCGTTTATGGCGACGGGTTAAATGTTCGAGATTGGCTTTATGTCTATGACCATTGCAGGGCTATAGATACAGTCCTTCATAACGGAAGAGTCGGAGAAGTCTATAATATCGGCGGACATAACGAAAAAACAAATCTTGAGATAACTAAGCTTATATTAGATGCCATGGGTAAAGATGAAAACTCTATAGAATATGTTCAAGACAGGCTCGGACACGATAGGCGCTATGCAATAAGTAATGATAAAATACAGTCGGAACTTGGCTGGAGTCCTTCTTTAACATTTGAACAAGGTATTAAACTTACAATTGAGTGGTATTTAAATAATCAGGCTTGGATAAAAAATATTGAAAATAAAAAATTGGGAGTTTTATAAATGAAGGTGCTTGTTACCGGTGCAAACGGAATGCTCGGGCAGGATTTATGTCCTATGCTTGAAGATGAAGGTTTTGACGTTGTTGAAACAGATATTCATAATTTGGACATTACTGATTTAAAATGTGTTGAAACGGTATTAAAATCCGAAAAGCCCGATTACGTAATTCATTGCGCAGCATATACAAATGTAGATAAAGCTGAAGAAGATAAAGAAACCGCTTATAAAATCAATGTAACAGGTACAAAAAATATATCCGATACTTGTAAACAACTGAATATAACCCTTGTCTATATATCAACAGACTATGTTTTTGACGGAACAAAAAAAGAAAAATATCTGCCCACTGATGAGCCTAACCCCCAAAGTGTTTACGGACAAACAAAACTGGACGGAGAAAAAGCGGTTCAAAATTGTGAAAAATACTATATAACACGTACAAGCTGGTTATATGGTCATCATGGTAAAAACTTTGTTGAAACAATGATTAGTTTAAAAGACAAAGATTTAAAAGTTGTTGATGATCAGGTCGGATGCCCTACTTGGACAGTAGAACTTGCAAACGGAATTATAAAAATAATTACGGAAAACTTGCCTTATGGCATTTATCACGTTTGCGGAAGCGGTAAAACAAGCTGGTATGGTTTTGCTAAAAAAGTTTTTGAACTCGGGGGATATAAGGTAAATTTAAATCCTTGTACTACGCAGGAATTTCCCCGTCCTGCAAAAAGACCGGCGTATAGTGTAATGGAAAATAATAAAATATGCAGAAATTGGGAAACCGCACTTAAAGAATATATGGAATTGAGGTGTGAATGAAAGGAATAGTATTAGCCGGAGGTGCAGGGACAAGACTTTATCCCTCTACAATAGCAACATCCAAACAGCTTTTGCCTGTTTATGATAAACCTATGATATATCATCCTATTTCCGTATTAATGCTTGCCGGAATCAGAGAAATATTAATAATTTCCACTCCTAAGGATTTACCTTCTTTTAAGTTGTTATTAGGCGACGGAAGTCAATTCGGCGTAAAGTTTGAATATAAAGAACAGCCAAGCCCTGATGGTTTGGCACAAGCTTTTATAATCGGCAGAGAATTTATAGGGGATGACAGTTGTGCATTAATATTGGGTGATAATATTTTTTACGGCCCCTCTTTTTCTCAAATGCTTCACAATGCAGTTGAAAGAACCGAGGCTCTTGGCGGAGCCACATTATTTGCATATGCAGTAAAAGACCCTCAGCGTTTTGGAGTGGTTGAATTTGATGAAGATAATAATGTCATATCTGTTGAAGAAAAGCCTAAAAAGCCAAAATCCAAGTATGCCGTAACGGGCTTATATTTTTATGATAATAATGTGTTTGAATATGTAAAAAATCAAAAACCATCAAAACGTGGTGAACTTGAAATTACCGATTTGAATAACACTTATCTTGAAAAAAATACCGTAACAGTTGAGGTATTGGGCAGAGGATTTGCTTGGCTTGACACGGGTACTCATGAGTCTTTATTGCAGGCATCTCAATTTATTAAAACAATAGAAGATAATCAAGGCTTAAAAATTGCCTGTCTTGAAGAAGTTGCTTATCGTATGGGTTATATTTCCAAAGAAAAACTAATTGAAGCCGCTTCAAAATATCCTAACAATCCATATTACCAATATATTTTAAATCTTAAAGATTAGTCTGTTTACTGATTATATGTGAAATTTTTTAGGTTATATAACCTAAAAAAGGAATTTTTTATGCGAAATAAGAAAAAATCTTTAATTAATGTATTAAGAAAAAAATGTACAAAAAAAGTAAGATTATGCACGATGAAATTTTGTGCAACAGGCTGTCTTGTTGAAAATTATGATGACGAAGATATAGTATGTCTTGAAAATGTAGATGTAGTTTTTACCGACGGATGTAATGATGTTGATCATCGGGAAAGTTTATGTATTTGTGATGACCATATAATAGCATTTGAAGCTGTTGAAGAATAAAAATAAAGCACCGTATTCGGTGCTCCTTTGAATGGTTAAACTATACAACTACTCTACAAAACCGCTCTTAATATCGGGTTGTTCATTAAAGTTAAAAATAAAGTGTGAATATCTCTCCATACGGAGTTTAAACCACCCTAACATCGTATCAGAGCCGTAAATCTTTATTGTCCTCATGCGGTCAAAATTTTTATTGCTTCTGTTATATGATTCGTCAATAAAGGTTTGGCATTTACAATTAAGCTCTTCGACTAAATCGTATAATGTCTTTAGCCAAGCTGCCTGTACCTGTAACTCATTAACTTTGTATTCTAGAATCATAACTTTCCTGACTTTTACACAAAGAGACACACTCACATAACTATTTATTTATATGCCTAAATAGATTAATTTCTAAACATGTATAAAAAAAAATAATAAAATTTCTTAACATTACAGAATAAGATTTTGCTGAAGTTTATATAATTCATAAGTATTTTGCATCAGCATAGCAATAGTCATAGGCCCTATTCCTTTAGGAACGGGAGTAATATATGAAGCTTTGTTTTTTACTTCGTCAAAATTAACATCACCTTGAATTTTATCATTAATTTTGTTAATACCTACGTCAACAACAACAGTACCAGCTTTAATAAAAGAAGCATCAATAAGATTGGATTTTCCTGCGGCACTAATGATAATATCAGAATTTAAAGCTAATTGTTTTAAATTTGTAGTATAACTGTTTGCCATAATTACTGTTGCATTTTCCTGCTGCAGCATTAATGAAACAGGCTTACCGACAATATTAGAGCGGCCTATTACAAGTATATTTTTCCCCTCAAGAGTAATATTATATTCTTTCAAAAGTCTTATTATCCCTTTTGGTGTGCAGGGATAAACGTAAGGATTATATCCTAAAGCAAGTCTGCCGAAATTGTAGGAGGTAAATCCGTCAACATCTTTAATGGGGTCGATTGCTTCAATAATGCGTTTTTTGTTAATTCCGTCAGGTAAAGGCAGCTGTACAAGTATTGCGTTAATATCTATATCTTCATTGAGAACATAAATGTGTTCCAAAATTGTTTCTTCCGTAACGTCAGATTCTAAAGGGATAACAAGAGAGTCAAATCCTGTATATTCAGCTTTTTTTTGTTTATTTTTAACGTAAATCAGGCTTGCAGGATTTTCACCGACAATAATAACGGCAAGTTTAGGTTTTTTAACAAGCTTTTGAGCTGCCATTTTAAGTTCATCAATTATTTTATCCGCAAGTGCTTGTCCATCTAATATTATAGCCATTATACTTCCTCATTTTGCGGTATATTGAGTCTGTAATATAATTGTTCAAGTGCATCCTGAACAATTTGTGATTCTTTTGAAACTCTGTTTTGTTTTAGAGAGTCATCTTTCGGAATTGTCCCCAATGTTGTCAAATCATATTTATTTAACAACTCTAACAACGGTTCCATTTCCTGCTTATTAACTTTATTTAAAATAACACCTAATTGTTCCCCTGCAGCATATTTAGCGCTATATTCTTCAATCCTTTTTGCCAAATGAATGGAAGCTTCATTTGGTCTTGCGATTACAAGAGTTACGTCAATAGGTATATCTACAAGCTGGTATAAGTATTTAAGGTCAAATTCACAGTCAAATATTACATAATCATATCTTGATATAAATTTAACAAGAGCATCATTAATTTGTTTTGTGATAGGGCATCTGCAGTCCTTTGAGCCTATAAGCCATGATACTATAATATCAGTATAGTCATCTAAAGGTTCAACGATATCTTCAAGCGCCCAATCTATATATTCTTGTTTTGTCATGTTCTCGGGGATTCCTGTTTTATATTCGTGTTTCCCGCTTCTTATACCGTATATGGTCTGCCTGATATCCTTACCAAAACTGTGCCCTAATTCGGTTGTTAAATCATTATCAAATAATAAAACTGTTTTTTCGGGATGTTTTTTTCTTATTACATGCCATAGTGCTTTTGTTATAGTGGTTTTACCGCTTCCGCTTTTGCCTGTAACTGCGATTGATACCGTCATTTAAATCTCCAATAATCCCTTTTTTTTATTATATCAAAAAATTTCAGGGAGTAAATTATTTAAATCAGTTGAAGTTTTTTAATTTTATAAAATAGTGCAAATAATATTAAAATTGCGTCCTGATGCTTCGTATAGATAACTTCTAAGCTCAGTTTAAGTCCCGTAACTTGCCGATTTTATCGGCTCAAACAGACGGGACTTTGCTGTTTCTTCGCAAAGAAGTTAAACTATACTACGCAAGGGACTTTAATTTTAATATTATTTGCACATTATTAAAATAATATAAAAAAGAACAGGGCAGTTTAAATACTGCCCTGTTCTTTAATCGAAATAAAAAATTTATTTTTCTTCGTTCCAAGAATACATTTTTCTAAGCTCTTTACCTACTTTTTCCAGCTGGTGTTCTGCTTTTACTCTTCTTGTTGCTAAGAAATGAGCTCTCCCTGCCGCTTTATTTTCGGTAATCCATTTAGAAGCAAAAGTTCCGTCTTGGATTTCGGATAAAACTTTTTTCATTTCTTTCTTTGTTTCTTCCGTTATGATGCGTTTGCCGATTTCATAGTCGCCGAATTCAGCGGTATCGGATATAGAATATCTCATTTTAGCAAATCCGCCTTGGTAGATAAGGTCTACAATTAATTTCATTTCGTGAATACATTCAAAGTAAGCATTTTGAGGGTCATAACCCGCTTCAACAAGAGTTTCAAAACCTGCCTGCATTAAAGCTGTAACGCCTCCGCAAAGAACTGCTTGTTCTCCGAATAAGTCAGTTTCGGTTTCTTGTCTGAAGGTTGTTTCAAGAACACCTGCTCTTGCTCCGCCTATACCTGCTGCGTAAGCTAAGGCATTTTCCATAGCTTTGCCGGAAGCATTTTGATGAACCGCAACTAAGCATGGAACACCTTTACCTTCAACATATTCGCTTCTTACCGTATGACCGGGACCTTTTGGTGCAATCATTACTACATCAACATCACTTGGGGGCACAATTTGGTTAAAGTGTATATTAAAACCATGAGCAAAAGCTAAAGTTTTGCCTGCGCTTAGGTTTGGTGCTATTTGATTTCTATATATATCAGCCTGTTTTTCATCAGGTAATAAAATCATTATAAAATCAGCTATTTTAGAAGCTTCTTCAACGGTTGCAACTTTTAAGCCTGCTGCTTCAGCTTTAGCCCAAGATTTAGAACCGTTATATAACCCTACAACCACATTTATTCCGCTTTCATGCAGATTTAAAGCATGGGCATGACCTTGGCTTCCGTACCCTATAATTGCTACTGTTTTTCCCTTTAAAAGACTTAAATTACAGTCTGATGCGTAATAAATTTTTGCCATAATAACCTCTTTTCTAACAAATATTAATTATTTTTAGTGTAAAACTTAAAAAATGCATAGTCAATAATTTAATTTGTGTTAGAATTTTACTAAGCAATAAATTATTTTAAAAGGGGTGCAGTGTATGACTACCGAACAAATAGCCAAGGCAGAAAAAATGAACGGTGCAAGGATGTTCCTTGAATGCCTTAAACAAGAGGGTGTTGATACGATTTTCGGATATCCGGGCGGTGTTATTCTGCACATTTATGATGAATTATACAGTTGTGATTACATAAAACACTATCTTGTAAGACACGAACAAGCTGCTGTTCATGCGGCTGAAGGTTATGCAAGAGTTACGGGAAAACCCGGTGTTGTTCTTGTTACATCTGGGCCTGGGGCTTGTAATACCGTAACAGGTATTGCTAATGCTTATTATGACAGTTATCCGCTGGTAGTATTTACAGGTCAGGTTGATTCTAAACTTATAGGAAATGATGCCTTTCAGGAAGCGGATATAGTAGGTATTACACGTACATGCTGTAAACATAATTATTTGGTTAAAAATATCGGCGATTTACCAAGAGTTATAAAAGAATCTTTTCATATTGCCAAAACAGGAAAACCCGGGCCGGTCGTTGTTTCTTTGCCGAAGGATGTGTTAACGGCTAAAATGGATTTTGAGTATCCCGATAAAATAAGCCTTCCGGGGTATAATCCCACCTATGAAGGGCATCCTATACAATGCAGACGTGCATTAAAATTATTATGCGAAGCTCAAAGACCCGTAATTATTTCGGGCGGAGGCGTAATACATTCTGAGGCAAGTGCTGAAATTACTGAGCTTGCAAGAAAATTGAATATTCCTATTGCCACAACTCTTATGGGAATTGGCACATATCCTCAAGACGATGAATTATCACTAGGCATGCTGGGTATGCATGGCAACTATTGGGCAAACCTTGCAGTAAGCAACTGTGATGTTTTATTTGCGGTTGGTACAAGATTTAATGACAGAATTACAGGGTATTTAAAGAGTTTTTGTAAAAATGCAAAAGTAATTCACGTAGATATAGACCCTTGTTCAATTAGTAAAAATGTGCATGTGGATATACCTGTTGTTGGTGATGCCAAGAATGTAATAAATTTGATGCTTAAAGAGTATTCAACCGAAAAATATTCATACAATGAAGCTATGCGCAGGGTTTGGATACAAGAAATACTTGCTTGGAAAGAAAAAAGAGCACTAAGAGCCATTGAAAATGGTAAAATGAGCCCTCAAACGGTAATTGAACATATTTATCAAAAAACAAAAGATAAAGATGCTATAATTGCGACCGAAGTTGGTCAGCATCAAATGTGGACTGCACAATTGTATAAATTTACTAAACCGCGTCAGTTGATTACATCAGGCGGGTTGGGAACTATGGGATTTGGTTTTCCTGCTGCAATGGGCGCTCAAATAGCAGCTCCAGACAGGCTTGTATTTAATATTGCAGGGGATGGCAGTATTCAAATGAATATTCAAGAGCTTATGACTTGCGTAGATTATAAAATCCCAGTTAAAATTGCGGTTATAAATAACGGCTACCTTGGCATGGTAAGGCAATGGCAGGAAAAATTATTTGATAAACACTATTCTCAAACACATATAACCTCGCCAGATTATGTTAAACTGGCAGAAGCGTATGGAATTTTGGGTATCAGAATTACTGAAGAAAGTCAAATTGATGAGGCGCTTGATAAAGCAATTAATTATGACGGCCCCGTTATTATGGATTTTGTTGTTGAACCTTTTGAAATGGTGTACCCTTGGGTATTAGCCGGAAAACCGTTAAACGAAGTTATACTTTCCAATAATGCACCTGAATTTAGGATGGGAGATTAGTTATGAAACATACAATATCTGTTCTTGTTAAAAATGAACCCGGGATTCTGTCTTGTGTGTGTGATTTATTCTCATCAAGAGGTTTCAATATTGAAAGTTTAACCGTTGCTTCTACTATTGATAATGTTTTTTCACGTATAACAATAGTTACAACGGGTGATGATGTTGTAATTGAACAAATATGCAAACAATTAAACAGATTGATTAATACAATAAAAGTGGTTGAACTTCCAAAATCCGCGGATAAGTGTATTGATAGAGAGTTAATACTATGTAAAGTTACGGCTAAAGATGATGCCAGAAGCGAAATTTTAAGAATATCCGAGATTTTTGGCGCTAAAATTATTGATGTTTCGCCTGATATATATACTCTTGAATATTCGGGCGACAACAGGCAGGTAATGGCATTGATTGCACTTTTAAAACCATTGGGTATAAAAGAAATTGTCCGCTCGGGGATGGTAGCCATTACGAGAGAAAATCAGTTTATTAACCTGCATAAATAATTGTTATTATTTTATTTTTATGTTTATATTTTCTTGTTAAAAGAAGAGGAGTTTTATTATGAAAAAAATATTTGCTTTATTTATTATGATTTCAGCTTTATTGATAGGTGCTGTTTTTAATCAGGAAGTACAAGCCGCTAATTATACGCAGGTTGAAGCTGCTCATATTTTGGTTCCTACGGAGCAGGAAGCAATTAATATAAGAAAAGAAATAGTTACTGAAGGTGCGGATAGAGCGCAGATATTTAAAAATTTCACTGAAGCTGCTAAAAAATATTCTAAATGTCCCTCAGGTAAAGCTGGCGGTGTATTAGGCTGGTTCTCAAGAGGTGATATGGTGCCTGAATTTGAAAAGGTTGCTTTTGAACTTCCTAACGGACAGGTATCTGAACCCGTTAAAACACAATTCGGCTGGCATTTAATTTACGATATTGCAAAAAAATAAATAAAAATGTTACAAAAAGGCAGGCTTTATAGCCTGCCTTTTTGTTATAAACTCAAATAATAATCTTTTAATAATTTGGTATCATCTTCGATATTAGGACTTTCACAAACGAGCACGCCTTTAACATCAAATTGTTTAAATGCTTTTAAAAGGTCTTTGTAATTCATATCACTTTCTTCCAAAATCAAGTGATTTTTTTCTCCTTTCGGGCTGTATTCAATACCTGCAAGGTGCATATGCATATTATTTAAAACTTCGTTTCCCAGTTCTTTTGCACAGTATTCAAGCATATTGCAAAAATCGTCATATGTATTAAAACCGCCGTTTGTACGGGCATGAATATGTGCAAAATCAATACAAGGCAAAATTTGTTTAAATTCTTTAGAGAGTTTAACGATTTCTTCCAAAGTTCCCCATTGCGTTCCTTTGCCTGTTGTTTCAGGTCTTACCCATATGTTATTGTTTTCTTTATCAAGGGCGGAGCATATTTTCTCCGTCGCAGAATATACGGTTTTATATACTTCTTCGGGATTTTTACCCATATAAAAAGCAGCGTGGAACGTGATACTGTAAGCGCCGATTTTTTTACCCATTTGGGCGGTTTCAATTATTCTTGTTATACTTGCTTCTATTTTTTCCTGTTCTTGAGAATTCAGGTTAATATAATATGGACCGTGGCAGGTAACTGTTTTATTTTGAGCAAAATCTTTAACCAAATTTTGGTTAGCTTCAGTCATTCTGACACCGTGGACAAATTCCACCTCAAGTCCATCTAAATCCATATTATCAATAATTTCAAGTCCTGCCTTATAACCCTTATTTTCAGATGCTAAAGGCAGACCTGCCGTAACAAAATGGAGTTTATTCACTTTTTAAAATTTCTCCTTTTTTTGGATTTACTCTTTCAACAAAATCTCTGCCCGATGAAATAAAGAATGCACCGTATTGCAGTGAATCTATTTCAAGAATATCCTTACCGCAGGCAATCTTTAATGAGTTTTTTGTATCACAAATTGTACCGGGGGTGAGATTATGATGTTTTGATATAACGTAAGCCGAATTAACTCTTAAAATAGTTCCTTTATAGATGGTCAGAGCACCGATAAAAGGATTTAAACCCCTGATAAACCTTTCAATTTCTTCGGCAGATTTATTCCAGTCGATAAATATATTTCTTTTTTTATAAGAAAGTGTTTCTGCTCTTTTAAAGTCATTGGTTTTAGGCTGAGGATTCCTTGGAAATTCATGAGTTTCATAGTAATCCAAAGCTTCATATAACATGGATGCGCACATTTGATTTGCTCTGTAAAAAAGCGTTCCCATTGTTTCATTAAGGTCAATACTAAACCTGTATTGAGAAATTATATCTCCCGTATCAAAATTTTCATCCATATAGTGAAGAGTTATGGCTGATTCTTCTTCTCCGTTAATAATAACGTGAGAATACGGGTTAGCTCCTCTGTAATCCGGTAACTTAGACGGATGCAAGTTAATAAAACCATCTTTTGTGAGCCTGAGTAATTCTTTTGGCAATTTTTTGTTAAAAGAAGCAACAACTCCAAGGTCTGCTTCAAGATTTTTTATTCTTTGCAGAAATCCTTTATCACTAAGGCTTATATTATAGTCTATAACCTCTACCCCGAGTGCTTGTGCTGTTTCGACCATTAATTTATTTGTAGGGTCATCTTTACTCGGAGGAATTACCCCTACAATATTTATTCCGTTAGTTACAAGTTTTTGCAGACAAACTATTGCCATATCAGGCATGCCTATAAATAAAATTCTTTTTTTATACTTCTTTTCAGACATAAATTTACCCAAGATTTATTATAGCAAAAAATTTGCTTTTATTTTAAATATTTTTTTAATAAAATATTTAACGGAATACGAGGTGTAAATTATGTTAGATATAAGAATGATTAGGGAGAATCCCGAAAAAGTTAACGAATTGTTAAAAAGAAGAAATCCGGAGCTTTCCATTGACGGAATTTTGGAAATTGATGCAAAAAGAAGAAAAGTTCAGGCAAAAGCGGATGAATTAAGAGCAAAGCGTAAAAATATGTCGCAGGAAATCGGTATGATGAAAAAACAAGGTCAAAATACCGATGAAATACAAGCCCAAGTTAAAGAAATGGGTGAAGAAATAAAAGCGCTTGAAGAACAAGAACAACAGCTTGATTTAGATCAAAGAAATTTACTTCTTTCTACACCAAATATTCCTGATGAAACTACCCCAATAGGCTTATCTGACGCGGATAATGTTGAAATTAAAAGAGTAGGAGAACCTCGTAAAGTTAATTTTGAACAAAAAGCACATTGGGATATATGTACGGATAAAGATATAGTTGATTTTGAACGCGGGGTAAAACTTGCACAATCAAGATTTTCATTGTATAGAGGTAAAGGCGCTCAGTTAGAACGTGCAATTATAAACTTTTTCTTGGATACACATACTCAAGAACACGGATATGAGGAAATTCTGCCTCCCGTTATGGTTAATGCTGCAGCTATGACAGGAACGGGACAATTGCCTAAATTTGCTCAGGATATGTATAAATGTGTTGATGAAGATTTATATTTAATTCCGACAGCTGAAGTTCCCGTTACAAATATATATTCGGGCGAAATATTAAACGAAGAAGATTTACCGAAATATATGACGGCATATACCCCATGTTTCAGGCGCGAAGCAGGTTCTGCCGGTAAGGATACAAGAGGTTTAATCCGCCAGCACCAGTTTAATAAAGTTGAACTTGTTAAACTTACTACTCCTGAAACCAGCGTTGAAGAACATGAAAAACTGACAAGAAATGCGGAAAGAGTTCTTGAACTTCTTGAACTTCCATATAGACGTGTCGCTCTTTCTACCGGAGATATCGGATTTTCTGCTAGAAAATGCTATGATCTTGAAGTTTGGCTTCCTTCTTACGGAACATACAAAGAAATTTCAAGTTGTTCAAACTTCGGAGATTTTCAGGCAAGAAGAGCAAATATAAGATACAGAAGCAAGGAAACAGGAAAACCTGTTTTTGTTCATACACTAAACGGTTCAGGGCTTGCTGTCGGAAGAACTTTTGCTGCTATTTTGGAAAACTTCCAAAATGAAGACGGCTCGGTTACTATACCTAAAGTTCTTAGAAAATATACTGGCTGGGATATTTTATAATATGAATAAAGGCTTATTTATTACTTTTGAAGGTGCTGATGGTTCGGGCAAAACCACCCAATTAAACCTAATCAAAAACTTTTTGGAAGAAAAAGGCTTTGAAGTTGTTGTTACAAGAGAACCCGGGGCACTTGATTTGGGTAAAAAAATAAGAGAAATTCTACTCCATTATGATGGTGTTGTTGCAGACAGGTGCGAATTATTCTTATTCTTGGCAGATAGAGCACAGCACGTGGAAACTTTTATAAAACCTAATATAGAGCAAGGCAAAATAGTGTTATGCGACCGCCATACGGATTCAACGGTTGCTTACCAAGGTTATGGAAGAGGGCAGGATGTTAAATTGCTTAAAGACTTAAATAAGCTTGCCGTAAATAATTTAACTCCCGATTTAACCTTGCTTTTTGATGTATCAACAGAGGTTGCCCAGCAAAGAGTCGGTAATGAAAAAGACAGGATGGAAGCTATAGGACTTGAATTCCATAAAAAAGTGAGAAACGGCTACTTGGAACTTCAAAAAGAAAACCCCGAAAGAATTAAGTTAATAAATGCAAATAATTCAATAGAAACTGTTTTTGAAGATACAAAAAATATTATAATAAACTTGATTGAAGAAAAATAAGGAGAAGACATGCCCGAAAAATTCAGAAGATGGTATGATAATGACCCTATATTAAAAGAAGCTTTGGAACTGTTAAAATTGCAGACAGAGGATAAAAAAACCGTTGCTGCCGATTTTATTATTTCGTTGCAGGAGCAAGTTGCACAAGATGTTATAGAACGTATTTATGCTATAACAAAAGAGTTTTCCGGTAAGGGTAATCGTTGGTATGATGCGGATCCTGTTATGTTAAAAGCAATTGAATTACTTAGAGCCGCACCTGCTAAAACGCAAAGAGTGGCAGCCTTAAAGCTTTTACTTGCAATGGAAAATAACGATATGAGCTCTTTAGAAATTGAGGAAAATGAATACAACTCTTAAAGACATACAAAATCAAACTGATAAAAGAGGTATAGATATTCAAAAAGTCGGAGTAAACGGCGTGGAAGTACCTCTTTTAATCGAACGTAAAAATGCTGATAGCCAAGTAGTGTCAGCTAAAGCAAGATTGAGTGTTACTTTGCCTCATAATTACAGAGGTACTCATATGTCAAGATTTATAGAGGTTTTAAGCGATTATTCAAGAAAAAATCTTTTGGGTGTTGATATAAAAGGGCTTTTATATGATGTAAAAAATAAACTTGAATCAAAATGTGCTCACGTAAAATTTGAGTTTAAATATTTTGTAAATAAAAAAGCGCCCGTCAGCGAGATGGAATTTCCCGTTGGTTATGACTGCTCATTTCAAGGTGATTTAGACGGGGATGATTATAAATTTATCCTGGGGGTAAAAGTACCTATAACTACGTTATGTCCTTGTTCTAAGGAAATTTCCAAGTATTCCGCACACAACCAAAGAACTATGGTTAAAGTAAAAGTAAGTTATAAAGAAGATGATATAATTTGGCTTGAAGACTTGATTGAAAAAGTTGAAAGCTGCGGTTCAAGTCAGGTATATTCAATATTAAAAAGGTGTGATGAAAAATACGTAACGGAAACCGCGTATGAAAATCCGAAGTTCGTGGAAGATGTGCTTCGTGATGTAATCGGGCTTTTAAAAGAAGATGATAAAATTACTTTCTATGAGGTAGAAGTTGAAGCTCAAGAAAGTATCCACAACCACAACGCGTGGGCGTGGCAGGCTGAAACAAAATAACAGGTGGAGAAAAGAATATGAAAGAATTATTTAATGATTACGTACAGTCCTTAGAAACATATATAATGATACAAATTAAAATGGATACAGCCAAATTGGCTCCCGAATTGACAGCAAAAGGCAGAGCGCCTATATCATTAGCCATGGGGGCGCCCGTTGAAAAACCTCCGCAATTGGTTACGGATAAAATAATTGAATATGCAAAAACTGACGGTATGCATACATATACTTTGGTTAAAGGTGAAACATATTTACTTGAAGCAATAGCCAAAAATATGAAAAAACGTACAGGCGTAGATTTTGATACAAAATCAGAAATATGCGCTCTGATTGGTTCAAAAGAAGGTATTGCAAACTTAATAAGAGCTTTAATTAACCCTAAAACAGATATAAAAGACAGAGATATTGTTTTAATCCCTGACCCCGGGTATGCTTCATATAAAGAGATGGTAAAAGTTTCAGGAGGTTTAGGCTACGGTATTCCTTTAACTCCCGAAAATAACTATATGCCCGACGTAGAGGAAACTATGAATAATCTTGAAAAAGACGGATTTGATAAAAATAAGGTTAAGGCTTTAGTTATAAACTATCCTAATAACCCCTTGGGTGCAATATGTACGAAAGAATATTTACAAAAAGCGGTAGATTTCTGCAGAAAACATCATATTCTGTTGATTTCCGATGCCGCATATATAGATTTAACCTTTGAAGGCGCTCCAAAGGCTCACAGCGTATTTGAGATTGAAGGCGCTAAAGATGTTGCGGTTGAATTTTTCAGTTTTTCAAAACCCTATTCTATGACAGGGTGGAGAATAGGCTGGGTTTGCGGTAATCCTGATGCTGTCGGTATATTGGGCAAGCTTAAATCCACAATTGATACCGGGATATATAAACCAATTCAAAAAGCTGCTTCTGATATATTGAACTCTAAAGAAGGAGATGAGTATATTGTTGAAGCAAACAAAAGATTTGAAAGAAAGCAAAAAGTTGTAGTAGAAGGTTTTAAAGACCTTGGCTGGCCGATGGATAAAATAAATCCGCCAAAAGCTACTTTCTACTTATGGCTTCCAATCCCTCCTAAATATAAAACTTCAAAAGAATTTACTGATGATGTTTTAAAAACCTCAGGGGTTGTACTGGTTCCCGGTAACGGCTTCGGCAACAACGGCGAAGGCTGGTTCAGAATGTCTATTGTGGCTTCTGAAGATCAAATGCATGAAGTTATAAAACGTTTAAAAGAAGACGGGTTTTATTTTCAATAACGGTAAGACGATAATGCAAAAAGAATCAAACAAAAACAAAATAGCTTTTATTGCCGAAGAATATATGGAAGAACAATTTGCTTCAGGAGGAGTAAAGCTAAATACGTTTTTTCTTAAAGAGCTTAAAAAAAGAGGATATCAAACAGATATTTATTGTAAAAATAAAAAATGTTTAAACGGAACTTTTAAGAATATATATTCAATTGAAGAATTTACTGAAGAAAAACGTTCAAATTATGACTTGGTTATCTCGGAAAAAGCTGTTATTCCATCAGATATAACCTATCTTCACGACCATTCAAATGTTTACAGATTGAAGTGCATGAAGAAAAACGGGTTTTTGTACAAGATTTTTAACAGAAAGCATTATCTCAAAAGAGCCGAACAAGATAAGAGAAGAAAAAATAATCTTTCTAATACAAAAAAAATAGTTGTTTCATCTGATATTCTTAAAAAAGATATTATGCAAAATTATAATGTCCCCGAAGAAAAAATCCATATAATACATCCTCCCATATTAAATTTTGAGGAAATGAAAGACGGTAAAATCAAACAGGAACAATGTACTTTTGGTATGTCTGCCTTGGGGTTTGAAACTAAAGGCGGTTTTGTTTTATTAAAGGCTTTACAAAAATTCAAAATTAAAAATAAGAATTTTAAGGTTATTATTATACATAGAAAATCAAATTTATATATTAAATTGCTGATAACTTTATATGGACTTGATAAATACATTAAATTTATCGGGTTTACTGAGGATATGAAAAATTTTTATGACTCGTTATCTTTTATCCTCGCACCATCCTTGGTAGAAACATTCGGGATGGTAATTGTTGAAGCTATGGCAAGAAAAGTACCCGTAATTGTAAGTTCAAGATGCGGGGCTTGTGAACTTATAGAAAACGGAAAAAACGGGTTTATTTTTAATATGGACGACAAAAAAGCTTCCGATAATTTGGCACAAGCAATTATTAACGCTGTAAATTTATCCGAAAATGAATATAAGCAAATCTCTGAAAATGCTTATGAAACGGTAAAAGATGATACTTTGGAAAATTTTACGGAGAGTATGATAAAATTGTTTGATAATTAGATTGAGAGAAAAATGGCTGATTTATCAATAATTATAGTAAGTTATAACACAAAACAAGATACAGTTAATTGTATTAATTCGATTTATGAAAAAACAAAAGACATTGATTTTGAAATTATAGTTGTTGATAATAATTCGAAAGACGGCAGTGTTGAAGAAATTAAGAAACTTTTTCCATCTGTAAAAGTAATAGAAAATAAAGAAAATATCGGTTTTGGCAGAGCTAATAATGAAGGTATAAAGAATTCGGACTCTAAATATATATTGTTACTGAATTCAGACACAATATTAAGAAATAACGCCGTTAAAATTTTATATGATTTTATGGAGCAAAATCCTCACATAGGGGCATCAGGCGGCTTGTTATATGATGCAAGTAATAATATTGCCAAGTCTTTTGGCAAACTTCCCGAACTTAAAGATAAAATTAAATATGCCTCGACAATATGTAATTTTTTTGAAGGGCGTAAGAAAAAAGAAACAATTTCCAAAAACCCTCAAGATGTTAGTGAGGTTGGCTATATTTCAGGTGCCGATTTGATACTCAGACGTGATGTAATTGACAAAACAGGTGCTTTTGATGAAGATTTCTTTTTGTATTATGAAGAAACGGAATTACAATACAGGATAAAAAAAGCGGGTTATAAAATTTATGTTGTTCCGCAGGCAGAAATAATGCATCTGGAAGGAAAATCAAGTAATAAAAAAACAATGAGACTTGAGTCTTACAAAAGTGAGTATTTGTATTTTAAAAAATGTTATAAATTGACAAAATTTTCACCTGTTAAATTGATATTTTTAGCGGTTTTATCAATAAGATTTTTTTCTCATCCTAAAATGATTTCGGAAGTCATAAAATATATTTTAGTTACTTAAATATTTTTATATATTATACTTATAAATAATTCAAACAAGCGGAAAGAAATATATGTTTAATAAATTAAAATCCTTATTTCATAAACAGGAAAAGAAACCTTTAAAATATTTAAGCTGCGAGTATATTCAGCACGGGTTTAATGTTGACTATGAAGATATAAAAATGTGCTGTTTTAACTGCCACGAAGGCGGAGGCAGACAAATCCTTATTGATAACTATAAAGGTGAAATGATTGATTGGAATAAGTTTTTTAAAGAAAAACGCAAAATGCGTGAAATGAATAAAAAAGGTATAACTCTTGAACGTTGTAAGGGTTGTTTTTTCTTAAAAGAACGAGAATGGGATGATGAAGATTATATAAACTATATGGTTTTTAACCATTGGACTCAATGTAACTGTAAATGCAAGTATTGTTTTACCAATGAGCAATCGGATTACTTTAATACCCGCAAGAATTACAATATGTTTCCCGTTATAAAAAAATTGGCGGATATGGGTAAAATAAGAGGCGGGGGAGAAATAGGCTTTGGCGGAGGAGAACCCGCACTTTTGCCCGAATTTGAACCTATGATTAATATGCTTTTAGACTGCGGGTGCGATAATATCAGAGTGCATTCTTCCGGAGTTAAATATTCTCAAGCTATAGAAAGAGGAGTCAGAGAAGGAAAGCTTACTCTTGTTGTTTCGGTAGATTCAGGATGCCCTGAAACTTATGAAAATATTAAGAGAGTTAATCATTTCAATAAAGTTTGGGAAAATCTTGCAAAATACGCTCAAGCTCAGACGGAGAATAAGTATAAGGTTAAAACAAAGTATATTATATACCCAGGATTTAATGACAATAAAGAAGAAGTTGATAAGTTTTTTGATTATACTTCAAAGGCAGGGATTAAGAGCGTTGTACTTGATGTTGAAGGCGGATGGTATATAAATAATAAGTATAATATTCCCGATTATTTATATGAATTATTAGATTATGCCGATAATAAAACAAAAGAGCTTGATATGAAGTTTGTTGAGTTTTATGATAGAGCAAATGATATGCGTATACATAAAGAAGAATATATAAAATTGAGAGATAATGCCGATAAATCAGCTGATTAATAATTATAAAACCTGCTTTGCCGAACTTTTAATACTTGCCTTCCCTATATTAATAGGGCATTTGGGTTATACTCTTATCGGTGCAACGGATATACTTGTTGTTGCAAAGTACGGTATTGATGCTCTGGCTGCTATAAGTATTGCAAATTCAATATTGTTCACTATTTTCTTTTTCGGACTGGGCATTACTACGGCTATTTCCATAATACTGTCAAATATGCGGGGAGCAAAACAAGGTATAAAAAAATACCTGCTCTCAAGCCTTTTATTTTCGGTATTTTTAGGGTGTATATTTACCGTTTTATGTTATATGACAAAATATATTGTTCCTTATATGGGGTTTGAAAAGGAGCTTGTGCCATACATTCAGCAGTATATAAGTATTGTATCCTTCTCTATTTTGGGATTATATTTATTTGACGGAATAAAACAGTTTTTGCAGGCTTATGAAATAGTAAATTTCCCAAATATATTGCTTTTGATAACCGTAGTAATAAATTTGATATTTGATATAGTTTTTGTATTCGGCTATGGACAGATACCTTCTATGGGTGTTAAAGGAGCGGCTATTGCTACGTTGCTTGTCAGAATGTTTACGGGAGTAGTAATGCTGATATATGTTTTCAGGTTTATTAATTTTAAATCTCCAATATATTTCCCTTATATGAAGCAGCTTGTAAAAGTTGGCTCTCCTATAGGTGCGGCATTTTTACTTGAATTTTTAGCATTTAATATTATTACAATATTGGTAGGACGTGAAGCCGGCATCTTGGCAGCTGTCCATAATATATTAGTAACGATATCCTCTGCTTCTTTTATGGTGCCTTTGGCTGTTTCTACCGCCGTTGCCGTAAAAGTATCATATTATTACGGAGCGGATAAACCTTGTGAAATAAAAAAATATTCTTATGCGGGATTAATTATGGGAGTAGGGTTTATGGCTTTTGCAGGGATTATTCTTGCTTTATTCCCGGAAGAGTTAATAAAACTCTTTACCTCTGATAAAGAAGTATTAAATATAGCCATACCTTTAGTCAGTATTGCTGCAATGTATCAGGTATTTGACGGCTTTCAGGTGGTATCGGGCGGAATATTAAAAGGTTTTAAAATGACAAAATTTGTATCTGCCGCTGTATTGACGGGATATTGGTTTGTTGGCATGCCGACTGCAATTTTGCTTGTGGGTAAATATCATTTATCTTTAAGAGGGTATTGGCTTGCACTTGCAGTATCTTTATGCGTTATGGGGTTCGTTCAGGCATCTTGCGCCAGATACAAGTTTAACAAAATAAACAAATAATATACAATTTTGACTCCATCAGGTATAATAAAATTATTGTTTTAATAGTTTTTTGAACGGGTTAATATGGAAGATAAATTAAAGTATAAAAGAATTTTGTTGAAGTTATCGGGGGAAGCGCTTTTAGGGGATCAAGAGTTTGGAATTGACCATCATCCTTTGGAAATGATAGCACAGGAAATAAAAACCGCTTATGAGGCGGGCGCTCAAGTTGCTATTGTTGTCGGAGGCGGGAATATATTCAGAGGCGTTAAGAACTCCGCAAAATACGGAATGGATCAGGCAACGGGCGACTATATCGGTATGCTTGCAACAGTAATGAACGCTATTGCACTTCAAAGTGCTTTAAGAAAAATTGATGTTCCATGCAGAGTTCAAACCGCTATTGATATGAATAAAATTGCGGAACCTTATATCAGATTTAAAGCAATAAGACATCTTGAAAAATCAAGAGTGGTAATATTTGCGGCAGGAACGGGAAATCCATTCTTTACAACGGATACCGCAGCAGCTCTAAGAGCATCTGAGCTCGGAGCTGAAGTTATGTTAATGGCTAAAAACGGTGTGGACGGAGTATACTCCGATGACCCAAGAACCAACCCCGAAGCTAAAAAATACAGCTCGATTACTTATGATGATATTATCATTAAAGGGCTTAAAGTTATGGATACTGCGTCATGCGCATTATGTAAACAAAATTCTATACCCATTGTGGTATTTGATTTTGCCGCAAAAG